>CALKIU010000001.1 GCA_937995745.1 uncultured Bacillaceae bacterium
CTTCGGCGGATTGCCGGCACCCGGGCAATTTTTCCGGCGGATTTTTTTATTTGTTTGAAAAAACTGCCCCACTTAAGCAGACCACATTGCCGAAATTGGAAATACATTTCAGGGGGACGGAGGAATGGACAAAAAAACAGCCATATTAAATGAAATCATCACCGACTTGAAAAAAAACTTTGATGAAGTAGTCAGCTGGCGAAGACATTTTCATATGTTTCCGGAACTTTCATTTAAAGAAAAAAATACTGCCAAATTCATTGAAGAAAAATTAAAATCTTTCGGCTTGAAAGTGAGGACCGGCATCGGCGGTTACGGCGTTACAGGGATATTGGAGGGGGGGCAACCGGGAAAAACGATTCTTCTCCGCGCCGATATTGATGCCCTTCCCATCGAGGATGAAAAGAAAACCGGTTATAAATCCCAAGTCCCGGGAGTCATGCATGCGTGCGGACATGACGGACATACTGCCGCGTTTCTCGGCACGGCCAAAGCACTGGCTTCTTACCGGAAATATTTAAAAGGAAAAGTCGTCTTCCTTTTTCAGCCCGGGGAAGAAATACCGCCCGGCGGCGCCAAGCCAATGATAGAAGCGGGTGTTTTGGATGGGGTTGACCATGTTTTTTCCATTCATCTCGATTCCCAGGTCCCGTTGGGAAAAATCACGGTCGGATCCGGCTATCAAATGGCAGCCGTCGATAAATTCTCCATTCATATTCAAGGAAAAGGCGGCCATGCGGGAAAACCCCACAAAAGCATTGACGCCATCCTTATTGCCAGCAAGATCGTCTTGGCCCTGCAAACGATTGTCTCGCGTTCGATAGATCCCTTGAAAGCGGCCGTTGTCAATGTAGGGCTGTTAAAAGCCGGAAGCAGCTTTAATATCGTTGCCGATAAAGCACACTTGGAGGGGACGGTCCGCACATTCCACGAAAGTGTCCGCGAAATCGTCAAAGAAAGAATATACCATATCGTCGACGGAATCACCTCGGCGTATGGCGCTTCTTACTCGATCGATTATGTGAAAGGATATCCCGCACTGTATAATCATCCGGAGGATACGGAAACGGTCCGCCGGTTGATGATTGAACAGTTTTCCGAAGAAAATGTGTGGGACATGATCCCGACGATGGCAGCTGAGGATTTTTCTTATTTCCTCTTGGAGAAACCGGGAACCTATTTCCGTGTCGGTTCGCAAACGGATGACCCGGCCACACAATATCCGCACCATCATCCGAAATTTGATATTGATGAGCGGGCGTTATTGAACATGGAAATAGCATTCACGAACATTATTCTTCATTACTTGTCTTAAATGGACGCATTAAAGCAAAAAACACCAGAGAACACGTCGTTCAATGGTGTTTTTTTGTTTTGGTCATCGTTCAACCGTTCAAGTTTCTTTGTCGTCCTTCTTCTCTTCCTTCTTTTCCTTCTTTTCTTCCGCTTCATCTTCTTCGACGAGTTCCTTGGTGGACTTTTTAAACTCGTGTAAAGTTTGGCCCACAGCCCGGCCGATTTCCGGCAGCTTTTTCGGCCCGAAAATGACGAGTGCAATTACCAAAATAAGAATCAAACCGGGAACACCAATATTCGAAAGCACTTCCCTCACCCCCGTCGCAAATTTTATGTTTGGAAACCCCGCAGGTCAAGCTTGGATGACGGTAAAACACGTTTGGTTTTGTAGCATAATATTTTTCCTCTTTATACTATACTAACATTTTTTCCAAGATATCTTTTTATTTTTTGGCAACTGTCATTAATTCTTCACGTTTTCCTTGTACGGACCTCCGGATATACGATTGATTGACACATTTACGATTGATTTTTCCTTTTATTGTGCTATAATTCTTAATCATTCCCAAAAAATCATGATATTAAGGATGTTATCGCTTTTTAAAGCGGTGATAACGCTTTTTCTAACTTCATGAACGGCACAATAAAATAGTTTTGCAGGCGATGAATGTTATGGGTAACACTATAACAGGAGCAGCTTCTGGAGAGACCGGATTTTCCGGCGCCGAAGGATTCACAATCTCAGGCAAAAGGACAGAAGACGATCACGAACTATTGTTTCAGGATAGTTTCTGTTCCGCTGAGATTGGAGAAGCCAATCTCTTTTTTTATATACTGTTAGAGGAAAATGTCAGCCGTGGTATGATACTGACCGGAGAGAGAGCGGAATCGCATTGTTTTTCATCTGTATCCGATTTAATCGGCTTTTATTCTGCTCCATTCTGCGCCTTTTTGCCGGAGCTGCAGGCTAATCAGGCAAATCGGCGCCGCCCCGGAACGAGGGGCAAATTTTACGCCGCAACATCATTTTTTCAAGACAACAAAAGCGGCATCCCTTTGCTGGAAACAAAAAAGACAAACGAGGTGGGGAAAATTGACACAACAACAAAAACGAGCCATCGTCAGTGTTATCGGAAAAGACCAAGTGGGCATCATCGCTAAGGTGACCACATTGCTCGCTGAACGAAATATCAATATTCTCGACATCAGCCAAACGATTTTGCAGGAATTCTTCACCATGATGATGCTGGTCGATATCACCAACCTGGAGGATTTGGAATCCCTCCAACAGCAACTGGCTGAACTGGGCAAATCGCTCGGTTTAACAATTAATATCCAGAGGGAAGAAATTTTCCAAGCAATGCACCGCGTATGAGGAGAGGAAAACGATGAATTTTGCCATGACAGAAATGCTGGAAACAATCCGCATGGTTCAAATGGAAAACTTGGACATCCGCACCATCACGATGGGGATCAACTTGCGCGACTGCGCCGATTCTAATTTTGAAAAAATGAAACAAAAAGTTTACGACAAAATCACTGCCTATGCGAAAGATTTGAAGGCCGTCGCCGAAAAAACAGAGAAAGAATACGGAATTCCCATCATTAATAAAAGAATATCCGTGACGCCGATTGCGGAAATTTTAGGAACCGCTTCGAAAGAACAAGCCGTCGAATTGGCAAAAACTTTGGATGAAGCGGCAAAAACGCTCGGCATTGATTTTCTCGGCGGTTTTTCCGCCCTCGTCCATAAAGGAATATCCAAAGGAGAACAAACTTTGCTTGACGCTCTCCCGGAAGCATTAAGCTCCACGGAGAGAGTGTGCGGCTCCGTATCCGTCGGCTCCACGAAAGCGGGCATCAACATGGATGCGGTCCGGCAGATGGGGGAAATCATAAAAAAAGCGGCTGAATTGACAAAAGACCAAAACGGGCTGGCCTGCGCAAAACTGGTTGTCTTCTGCAATCCGGTTGAAGATAATCCGTTCATGGCCGGGGCCTTCCATGGAACGGGAGAAGGGGAAGCGGTCATTAACGTCGGCGTCAGCGGACCCGGGGTTGTGTTAAACGCGTTGAAACGCTATCCGGATGCCGATCTTGGCGAAGTCGCCGAAATCATAAAGAAAACAGCTTTTAAAATCACCCGCGCGGGAGAATTAATCGGCCGGGTTGTCGCCGAACGGCTCAACGTTCCGTTCGGAATCATGGACTTGTCGCTCGCCCCGACAAACGCCATGAATGACAGCGTCGCCGAGATTCTTGAAGAAATCGGCGTGGAACGGGTCGGCACCCATGGAACGATCGCCGCTCTGGCGTTGATGAACGATGCCGTGAAAAAAGGCGGCGCCATGGCCAGCTCCTACGTGGGCGGACTGAGCGGGGCATTTATTCCCGTCAGCGAAGACAACGGCATGATCCGCGGCATCACGGACAACGCTCTTACATTATCGAAACTGGAAGCCATGACCTGCGTCTGCTCCGTCGGCCTCGACATGATTGCAATCACCGGCGACGCATCTGCGGCGACGATTTCTGCGATTATCGCCGACGAAGCGGCCATTGGCATGATTAATAATAAAACAACGGCCGTGCGCATCATCCCGGTTCCCGGAAAGAAGGAAGGAGACATGGTCGAATTCGGCGGATTGCTCGGGCGGGCACCGGTCATCGGCGTGAATCCCTACAGTTCGGAAAAAATTATCCAACGCGGCGGCCGGATTCCCGCTCCCCTGCAGGCGCTGACCAACTAAAAGTTTATGCATATTCGCAAGCGGGAGCTTCCGGGCGGATCCGGCGCCCGGAAGCATCCTCATTGAACTTTTCATTTTAAGGAGCTTTTTTTGGACAAAATAACTGAAGATCATGCCTTTTTGTCCAAATTGTGCTGCTTTTTGGACAAACACACCTGTTTTTTTAAACGCTTTGTCCAAATTAAACCGCT
>CALKIU010000002.1 GCA_937995745.1 uncultured Bacillaceae bacterium
ATCAACACCCTCCTCCTCGATTTCCGCAGCCTGTTGACCCAGATGAAGCTGACGACCCAGTACCGCGTCCGGACAGCCTCATCGACGAACGAAGCGTTCATCTCGGCAACCGCGACGAGCGCCGCCGCCCAAGCCTCTTATACGATTTCAAAAGTGAGCCAGTTGGCCGCAGCGGAGACGCAAGTAAACGGCGGGAGCATTGCCGGAGTGTCCTTCTCCGCCGCCCGCAGCCTGTATGAGCAGCGGGAACTGATGCACGCCCGCGACGCCGATGTTTGGAAAAACGGCTTCGTCCAAAGCAGGCAGACGGTCGTCAAGGAAAAAACGAATGTCATCGACCTGGAACTGGCGGATATCAAAGAAGAGGCCCTTCAGGACTGGACGGTCACCGTCAACGGCATCGGCTACAAAATTGTCACGGGGGAAATCTCCCCGGACCAGCTTGAAGAGGGCCAGGCCTGGTACAACGACGGAAAACTTTATTTCGGCAACGAAATTGATGAAAACAGTATTGTCCGCGTCAGCTATGTAACGAATACGAAAACCGAACGCCTGACGATTGGAAAAGAGTCACAAGAATGGAATTTATCCTATAAAAACTTGTCCGCGTTGACGTTGAACTTGATTATAGACGGCGAGTCCGAATCATTGGAGATTGTTCCTGATCTGGAAAAGGAAGGAACAGGACTCATCCGCCGCCAAGACGACGGCACGGTCATCGGCACGGTGGACTACGCGTCCGGAAAAATCGAATTTAACGACAACATGCCGCGGCCGGATGAAGATTCCGACAAAAAAATCGTTCTCGAAGCGACTTTCAACTCCGATGATGCCGTCTACACGACGATGTCGATGAAGACCCACACGTCCAACGGCGAAATGTACAACGCGTTCCTCATTGACGGCAGGGAATCGTTGAACTCGGTCATCAACCGGGTGAACAATTCGAAGCTTGGCGTGATGATGTTTTATGACGACGTCACGAGACAAATCACGCTCACCAGAACGGAAACGGGCCAATTCAACGCCGGCGGCACGGAAATCGAATTTCCCGAGGAGGACAATGATTTTCTCCTCCGCATCCTGCGCTTCGGCGATGACACGGCCCGGGTGACGGAACACGCCAAGGACGCCGTCTTTACGATGAACGGCCTGGAAACGAGCCGGAAATCCAACTCGTTCCAAATCAACGGGGTCACATTTACGTTAAAGCAAATTTTCGATGCGGAAACGGACGCCTCGGTGGCGCCGGTCACCGTCCACATCACCAACAACAGTGAACAAGTCTATGAAAATATCAAAAACTTTGTCGACAAATACAATGAGCTGATCGATAAAATCCGCGAAAAAACGGAAGAAGAACGGTACCGTAACTATTTGCCGCTCACCGACGAAGAACGGGAGCAGCTGACCGAGAAACAGCAGGAACAATGGGAAGAAAAAGCGCGCAGCGGCCTTCTCCGCCGCGATCCCCTGCTTCTGTCCCTGTTGACGGAAATGCGGATGGATTTTTCCCGGCCCGTCAACCATGATGATGTGTCGCCGCTCTTCAATCAAATGGCCCAGATTGGGATCGAAACGACCCCGAACTATCTCGAAGGCGGAAAGCTCGTCATCAACGAAGCGAAACTGAAACAGGCGATCGAAGAAGATCCGGTGTCGGTGGAAAACTTTTTCCGCGGCGACGGGATCGACGATTCGGGGCGGGGTGTCATTCACCGCCTTTACGACACGGTCAACAAGGCGATGGACTTGATCAAAGAACGGGCGGGCAGCGCTTTTTCCGTCAACCATCAATTTACAATCGGCCGGGAGATTATGGACATCGAGGACCGCATCGACCGGTTCGAGGAACGGCTCATCAAAATCGAGGACCGCTACTGGCGGCAGTTTACGGCCATGGAAAAAGCAATCCAGCGGGCCAACACGCAAATGGGCTATTTATGGCAGCAATTCGGCGGCTATTAATAAAACGTTGGATTAACTTGTTCCAACCGGCATAAAAACTGCGCCGTACCGCCGCCGTTCTGCCGTTTTCGCAATGGAAAATACAAGGAGTGACATACATGGCGATTAACAATCCGTATCAATCATACCGGCAAAACGCAGTCAACACGGCATCGCCGGGCGAATTGACGTTGATGCTGTACAACGGCTGCCTGAAGTTTATCAACTTGGCGAAAAAAGCCATGGACGAAAACAACATCGAAGAACGGAACAGAAACATTCAAAAGGCCCAAAGCATCATCCACGAACTGATGGCCACATTGAATATGGACGTGGAAATCTCGCAAAATTTTCTCGCCCTTTACGACTATATTTACCGGCGTTTGCTGGAAGCGAATATTAAAAACGATCCCGCCATTTTAAAAGAAGCGGAAGATTTGGTGACCGAATTCCGCGATACATGGAAGCAGGCCATTCAAATCAACCGCCGCGACCGGTACGGGGAAGGCGGCCGGGCATGAGGGAAGCCGTCCGGGAATGCGCCCGCCTGACGAAAGAATTGTACGAGCTCGTATCCGGCCCGGTGAAACAAGACGACAGGGACCAAGTGATTGCGGAAATCGGCCGTCTTCTCGACGCCCGGGGCCGGCTCCTGCCGGAAATCACTCCCCCGTTCAGTGAGGAAGAATGCAAACTCGGCAAGGAAATGAACCGGCTGAACGAAAAGATCAACGCCGGCCTGGAAAAAATCAAAGCCGGGGTTGCAGAGGACATCCGGCGGGTAAAAAAGACAAAAATTCACGCCGCCAAATACACAAATCCATATGAATCATTGCAGACAGACGGAATCTTCTATGACAAAAGAAACTGATCGTTGTCAAAGGCCGTCCGGGAAGCCGGCTTCTCGGTTTTCCGGCGGCTTTTTGTCTATCAGCGAAACCCTCATCTTTTAAACCCACATTCTCAAAGAACCACATTTTTTCCCCAAATCTTTGAAGATATATAGAAAATTTTTTGAACAAATCAGGAAATGGATAGGAAAAAAACGAAAAATGTCGAATGATTAAATTAACTGGACTTTTATGTTTTTTTTATCATTTCATAAAATTCACCGAACCGTCCTGTCGGAAAGATTTTTGACCGTATCGCCCGGATGCCCGGAGTTTGGTCCGGACGTTCATTATTTTGCGAACGGTTGCCGGTTTCTCTCCGGAAAGCCGGGGAAGGTCCTTGATTGTCTTGAAATTTTGATTTTGGAAAACCTCAACATGGAAAGTGGGGGGAGTCACATTGAAGCAAGCAGACTATGAAAAAATACTTGCCAAACATCGTGTGCCTGTGGAAAATTTGCGCCCTGAGTTCGATCCGGACCGTTTTTCCTTCGAAACGACCGCCGAAATGGAAAACCTTCCGAACGAAATGATCGGCCAGGAGCGCGCCGTGAAAGCGATGGAATTCGGACTTGCCGTCGATCAATCCGGTTACAATCTGTTCGTCGTCGGACCGTCCGGAACGGGACGGATGACTTATACACAGGACAGTGTGACCGAGATCGCCAAAACGCGTCCGGTCCCCGATGACTGGTGTTACGTGTACAATTTTGAAAATCCGGACCGCCCGATTGTCATCAATTTGCCCGCCGGATGGGGCCAGCAGTTTCAGCGCAAAATCCAAGATCTCCTCATCGATATCGAACGGGAATTGCGGGCCGCTTTTTCAAGCGAAATGTACGAGAAAAACAAAATGGCCCTCCTCCAGCAATTCCGCACCCAAGTGGAGGAGTTGTGGAAGCGGACCGACGCCTTTGCGCTGGAAAGAAATTTTAAAATTGAACGGACCACCGCCGGAATCAACACCATTCCCCTCCGCTTCGGCCGGCCGATGGAAAGGCAGGAATATGAGAACCTGTCCCAGGGGGAAAAAGACATCATCGCCGAGCGGGAAAAAGAAGTGGAGCAAAAAATCCGGGAAACGGTCCATCAGATGGGGAAAATCAACGAACAGCTCCGCAAAGCCCTCGATGAGTTTATGGAAAAAACGGCCGCCAACGCCGTGAAGGGCTTGTTTGAACCGTTAAAAGAGTATTACAAAGATTTTCCCAAAGTGCTCGATTATTTGGATGCCTATTTGAACGACGTCATTGAGCATTTCGGCGTCTTTCTCAACCAGCATGATGAAGAAAACAAAATCATGTCCGCGTTGATCGGCTCGAAGGAACAGCAGCTCCTCCGCTACACGGTGAATCTGTTCGTCAACAACAAAGGGCTGGAAGGGGCGCCCGTCATTTATGAAACAAACCCGACGTACCACAATTTGTTCGGCAAAATCGAATACCGCGGGGAATTCGGCAGCTGGGTGACCGATTTTACCCATATCAAGCCGGGCGCCCTCCAACTGGCCAACGGGGGCTATTTGATTTTGCAAGCGTCGGAACTGTTGACCCAGCCCCACGCCTGGACGCTGCTCAAACGGGCTTTGCAGACCGGCTGCGTGCAAATTGAAAATCCGTATGAGGAGCGGAGCCTTTTTCCGACGAGCGGCCTGAAGCCGGAGCCGATTCCGCTCAACATCAAAATCATCATGATCGGTTCCTATTACTTGTACGACTTGTTGACGACGTTTGACGAGGACTTCCACAAGCTGTTCAAAGTGAAAGTGGAATTCAACACGGTCATGGACAAGAATGACATCAACTGCCAGAAAATGGCCCGGTTCGTGAAAAATTTCGCCGACCAGCAAGGGCTGCTTCCGTTCCACCGCCGCGCCGTCGCCAAGGTCATCGACTACAGTTCGCGGCTCGTCGAGGAACAAACGAAAATGTCGACCCGCTTCCAGGCGATTACAAAACTCCTTGTCGAGTCGAGCTACTGGGCGAAAAAAGCGGAAGCCCCGTATGTGGACGCGGAACATATCCATCAAGCCATTTCCGAACAAATCCACCGCTCCAACCATGTCGCCGAGCGCTACCGGGAAATGATCAAAAACGGCAGAATCATGGTGGATACGGACGGCTACCGGATCGGCCAAATCAACGGGCTTGCCGTCGTGGGCACGCGGGATATGGTGTTCGGCATCCCGACGAAAATCACCGCGCAAACTTTTGTCGGCAAAAGCGGCATCATGAACATCGAAAGGGAAACGGCCCTCAGCGGCCACATCCACAACAAAGGCCTGCTCATTCTCATCGGCTTTTTGTCGGGCGTTTTTGCAAAAAATCACCCAATCCCCCTTTCGGCCAGCATTACATTTGAGCAGACTTATATGCCCATAGATGGCGACAGCGCATCGAGCACGGAACTTTATGTCCTGCTGTCATCACTGGCCGAAGTGCCCATTTACCAAGGCATTGCCGTCACCGGCTCCGTCAACCAATGGGGCGAAATCCAGCCGATCGGCGGCGTGAACGAAAAAATCGAAGGCTTTTACTATGTGTGCAAGGAAAAAGGGCTGACCGGCAAACAGGGCGTCATCATCCCGAAACAAAACATCACCAACTTGATGCTTGACCAGGAAGTGGTCGATGCCGTCCGCGAAGGAAAATTCCACATCTGGCAAGTGAGCCACATCGCCGAAGGAATCGAAATTCTCACCGGCGTCCCGGCCGGCAATGAGCGCGACGAAAACGGAAACTTCCCGGAAAACACAATCTTTGGCAAAGTGGAAGCCCGCTTCAAGAAAATGTACGAAGCCGCGAAAAAACAGCAAGTCGGCCAAAAAGAAGGAGCGGAAGCGGAAGCCGCCGCGGCAAAAGAAAAAGAAGAAGAGCAAACGGAAAAAAAGGATGAACAACCGCCGTCCGAGTGAAGACATCTGAAAATGTCCGCCGATGAATGGGGAATAAGAAGCAAGTGAAGAACCCCCGTTTCTTCACTTGCTTTTATTGTGCGCCCGGCATGGGTGTAATCTCTAGGGTGAAAGTCCCGAGCCACG
>CALKIU010000003.1 GCA_937995745.1 uncultured Bacillaceae bacterium
CCCCTTTTTGGACATACGTTCTACTATCTTAAAAAAACTTACAACAACCAATTTAAATCAAGAAACTCCCATTTCCGCCTTAAAAACGTATTCTCTGCATGTTTCTATGCCCTTTATTCTATGCCCTTTATCTAACAATCCGATTCCCCAAACAAACCTGTACAAAAAAGAGATTAACCGTTCACTACACTCATGAAGAATTACTTATTTGGGGACAGTTATTACACATTGCGAAAAAATCACGCTTGTAACCTTACATTGCTTCCCGCATTCTGTACATAGCCTCTTTCATCCCGCGGACATAATCCGTCACATAAGGCACGCAGTCTTCGCCGTATTCCGCGATGATTTTTACAATCGCGCTTCCAACAATGACCCCGTCGGCATGCTGGGCCATCTCCCTTGCCTGCTCCGGCGTGGAAATCCCAAACCCGATCGCACACGGAATGTCTTTTACTTCTTTGACCAGCCGGACCATTTTGCCCACATCAGTGGTGATTTTCTCGCGGACGCCGGTCACTCCCAAAGAAGAGACCACATAAATGAACCCTTCCGCTTCTTTGGCGATGGCCCGGATGCGCTCGTTGGAAGTGGGCGCGATCATGGAAATGAGCGTCACGCCGTATTTTTTGCAAAAAGGCGCCAGTTCCTCCCTTTCATCAAAGGGAACGTCCGGCACGATGATGGCGTCAATCCCCGCATCCCGGCAATTTTGCAAAAAACGCTCCGTGCCGTACGTGAAGACGGGATTCATGTACGTCATAAACGCAAGGGGAACATCGCATTTCTTCCGGATCCGCCGCACCATGTCAAAAATCTTATCGGTCGTCGTCCCCGCTGCGAGGGCGCGAATATCCGCTTCCTGGATGACCGGCCCTTCGGCAATCGGGTCGGAAAAGGGAATCCCGAGTTCAATTAAATCGGCGCCGGCTTTGGCCATTTCCAATACAAGGCGTTCCGTCACGTCCACGTTCGGGTCGCCGGCCGTAATAAAAGGAATAAACGCTTTTCCGTTTGCAAAAACTTGCTCGATCCTATTCATAGATTTGTACCCCCCTGTAACGGGCAATGGCTGCCACGTCTTTGTCGCCCCGTCCGGAAAGCGTGATGACGATGATTTGCTCCGGGCTCATCGTCGGCGCCAGCTTTTTCGCGTAGGCAACGGCATGGGCGCTTTCAATGGCCGGAATAATGCCTTCCACGCGGGACAAATATTCAAAAGCTTCCACCGCTTCATCATCGGTCACGGCCACATATTCGGCCCGGCCGATATCCTTCAGATAGGCGTGCTCCGGTCCGACGCCGGGATAATCGAGGCCGGCGGAAATGGAATAAACCGGGGCAATCTGTCCGTACTCATCCTGGCAAAAATAAGACTTCATCCCGTGAAAAATGCCCAGTTTTCCCGTGGCCATCGTGGCCGCCGTTTTATCTGTGTCCACCCCGTGGCCGGCCGCCTCGCAGCCGATGAGGCGGACTTCTTTATCCTCAATAAACTCGTAAAAGCTTCCGATTGCGTTGCTGCCGCCGCCGACGCAGGCGAGAACGGCATCGGGCAGTCTTCCTTCCAGTTCGAGAATTTGCTCTTTGATTTCCCGGCCGATGACGCTTTGAAAATCGCGGACAATCGTCGGGAACGGGTGGGGCCCCATGACCGAACCGAGAACATACAATGTATCGTCCATCCGTTTCGACCATTCGCGCATTGTTTCGTTAACGGCATCTTTTAACGTTTGCGTTCCGCTCGTCACCGGATGCACTTTCGCACCCAAAAGTTCCATGCGGAAGACGTTGAGAGCCTGGCGTTCCGTATCTTCTTTTCCCATAAAAATTTCGCATTCCAGCCCGAGCAATGCAGCGGCCGTGGCTGTGGCCACCCCGTGCTGGCCGGCGCCGGTTTCGGCAATGACGCGCTTTTTGCCCATCCGTTTGGCCAAGAGCACTTGCCCGAGAACATTGTTGATTTTGTGGGAACCGGTATGGTTCAAATCCTCCCGCTTCAAATAGATTTTCGCCCCGCCCAAATCTTTCGTCATTTTTTCCGCATAATAGAGAAGCGACGGGCGTCCTGCGTACTTTTTCAACAATCCGTCCAGTTCGGCGATAAATTCCGGGTCATTTTTAAAACGTTCATACGCTTCTTCCAGTTCGTTGACCGCGTTCATCAGCGTCTCGGGAACATATTGCCCGCCGTGAATACCGAATCTTCCTTTACCCATGGCGATCATCTCCTCCTTTTTTTGAACTGCTTTTTTAAAACAGAGAAAAACAGACAGCACACCTTTGAAACCGGGGGCAATCGTTCAAACTGCAACCGACGGGAGCCGGCCGTTTTGAAACTTTTTGAGAAGAACCCGAAGGCAAATGGGGAAACATTTCCTCTTTCCGGGAAATAAAAAAAGCTTTCATCCCAAAATATGGGACAAAAGCTTTAAGCTTCTGCGGTGCCACCCAAATTGGCGGATCAAACGATCACACCCACTCATTGTGTATACCATCATATACACCCTTCTGATAACGGACAGGTTCCCGTAAGCTCCTACTCTCGGAAAACGATTTCGGGCTTCCCTCGCAAGTCCATTCAGAATGATTTTTGCAACCGCCTTTCCACCGGCCGGCGGCTCTCTGAGTGCAAAAAATTCATTCCTACTATTCTTGCTCATCGGTTTCGTGTTTCAATTTATTCATATTTCAATTGACTGGCAGTTTCATTTATTGGAAATATATTAACATCGGTTTCTTCTGTTTGTCAACCGGTATTTTTCCGGGTTTTGCAACCCGGAGGTTCCGCAAAACGGATTCCTGGCGGCCGTCTCCGGGCCGGTTGGCCTGTTTTTCAAAAGAAAATGTCAAAATATCTTTATTTTTGCGATTTGCAAGTATACATTAAAGGTAAAGAATCACAGATTGAAGGATGGGCAAGGGTATGGAAAATAGAGGGTCTGCGAACAGGAAATCGCAATGGGGGTTTTGGCTTGTTTTGTTGGCGGCGTTCATCCTCGTCCGTTTATTTGTTTTTACTCCGGTTACCGTGAACGGGGAATCGATGTCGCCGACATTGCACCATAAGGACAAGTTGTTGGTTTTGAAACTTGCCGGAATTGATCGGTTTGATATTATCGTGTTCGAGACAGAGAACGATGAGTTGTTTGTGAAAAGGGTGATCGGGCTGCCCGGAGATCAGGTGGAATACATAAACGACACTTTGTATGTTAACGGGAAGGCTTATGAGGAGCCTTACTTGGATGCGGCGAAGAAGCGGTTTAAAGAGGAATACGGGGAGGAAATGGATTTTACGCCTGATTTTTCTTTGGAAGATCTCGGTTATGACAAGGTTCCGGAAGATGCGTTCTTTGTTCTCGGGGACAATCGGATTAAAAGCTACGACAGCCGGTACGGGGAGATCGGCTTTATTCCGTCCGAGAAAGTCGTCGGCGAGACTTCCGTCCTTTTTTGGCCCCTGGACCGGGTGCAGCTGATTGATTGATGCCCGGTCAAGGTGAAACCCGGTATGAAGGTTGTTTCCACCCATTTTTTGAGATTTTCACATCATACTCTTTCAACTGCGCGGTTTTAAAAAACGGCCGGCCGCCGGAATTTCGCACAATTCCGGGGACCGGCCCTATTTGTTCAGTAGATGACGAATGCCTGGCTGCCCATTTGTTCCCATGCTTGAATAAATTTTTCCCTCTCCACCCGTTGGTTTTTCATCCCGTACGGATTGTTGACGTAGATGTAGTGTCCGTCAAAGCCCGTGATGACGCCGGAGTGCATGTTGAAGGTAATTTCCATGGCGCCCTGGGGTGTGTTCCATGTTTTGAAATTGGCGACGGGCACAAAGTTGGTCGTGCTAATGATCCAAACCGGATTTCCGTTCGCCACTTCGTCCAGGAGCCTGTCAAAAGGTTGTCCGGTTAAATCTTCCACGCGGTCTCCGACGTATTGCCTGGCCAAGTCGATGACAGGTCCGGCGTATACGCCCAATCCGGGTCCTTCTTCCATATCGCCGACAAATCCTTCGTTCGGATTGCCGCGCAGGCCGTTTCCATATTTCATGGGAACTCTTTTGATTTTCGCGGCCAATTCATTTTTTGAAACCGGTATGCCTTTAAATGCCAACATCATCGACAAACTCGTCACTTCACAGCCGTTGTGCAGTTTCGGGTGTTCCATTTGGTTGATGAGAGGGACGTCAAGCAGGATTTTTTCATTTGTTTCTTTCAGCTTTCGTTCCGCCTTCAAAGTTTCGTCCGGCAGGGAATCTTGATTTTCTTTAATTGCCAACAAGAGGTGCCCTTGTTCTTGATGCGGAAAATCTTGTTCCGTATCTACGGTTGATTCTGCGGAGCGCCTTTTACCAGAGTCTGCGGTGTTGTCGGAAACGGCCAATTGGCTTTTTAGGAGCGAAAATGTGAAAAAAATGGCGGCCATAAGAAAAGTGGCAACAACTATTTTCCGGCGGGTGTTTTTGGTCAATGGCATCCTTCCTCGGTAATGTTTTTAAACATGAAATGCCAATCTAGCAAATTCTTAATCTGAAACAAAGAACATTTTATTGTATAAATTTTACAGACTTATTAATAATTCTATGATATTGGAAAAATTTATCCATTTTATTTATCCGGGGCAAACTTTTATTCCGGTAAAACGGAAAACGGGTCTCGCGAGTTCCCCGGTGGATGAAAGGAATGCCGGTGGGTTCACGCCATGTATTCATGGGCAAAGGCTGGCAGCGGTTTTTGCCGGGAAGAGACGGTTTTGAAGTTTGCCGCTGCCTCTTCGTGCGGACGGCAGTGGCAGTGCTTTTTACAAGGGGCGTTTTGTTGGAAAAAGATGGCTCTGTCCGCAATTCCGTTGTAATTGCCGCTAGTTACATTGTGTGCAGTTTGAGGGAGTCTATGCGGGGGCGAATTTGCTTTTGTTCAAGCAATTGTTTCCTATTCTGTCGGATTTTTTGAAGGTTTTTACTGCCGGTTTTATGAAAAAGAATGGCAACACCCATGAATAATCGTCTGAAACAGGCGTTTTTTTGTTATAATTGGGGTGTTTTAAATCCGAACGAAAGGACCGACCATGATGGCAAACGCACAAATCAACCCGCGGTTGATTCAACTGCTGCTCAACAAAAGCGCTTCCGAAGTTCCAACGCAACCGACAAGAAGCATGCTTCCGGGAAAGTATGTAAGAATTGTTAATAAAAATAAAGACCTTATGTCTAAGTATTATGAATCAAACCACCAAATGCTCACCTGCAAAAAATGCGGCCGGAAAGGAAAATATGATATCGGGTCTGTTTTTTTGGATATTGAAAAGTCACAGAAAAACGACCCGGATGATATCCAAATTCATACGGATACGTTTTAAAAAACTCCCGGAGGGCTTCGTCCGTCTCCATCAAGCAGTCAATTTCTTCCTTCGTCATGACATACAGAGGCATAAAGTACAAAATGTTTCCGAGCCGCCTTAAGAGCAGCCCTTTTTCCAAGGCGAACTTATAAATTTGATATCCGACCTGGTTCCTGCTCGGGAACGGTTCTTTCGTTTCTTTGTCTTTCACTCCTTCGCACGCCCCCGCCATCCCCGTTTGCCGGTATTCGCCCACAAATGGATCATCGGCAAATGTGCGGAGGGCCGCCTCTTTCATATAGGCCCTTTTTTACGGATATCATCGAGCACAAACCGGACTGCCGGGATATCAGTCCTCCCCGCTTTTTGTGCATCCGGCCAGCCCTTTAAACACCTCAACGGCCGTTTCAATGATCTCATCGTTAAAATCATATGCCGCCGTATGGATGTGAGGGTAATCTTCGCCATTGCCAATGTAAAAAATGGCCCCTTTTGTCTCCTTCAAAAAATGGCCGAAATCTTCCGAAGCCCTGTACGGTTCGGCCAATTCGAGGCAGGGAATTCCTTTTCTCTGACACACCGCACGGATTTTGGCCGTGCTCTCTGGATGGTTCACCGTTTCCGAGAACTCATCCGCATAGGAAAAGCGGACTTTCAAAACATGGGCGTGCCCCAACTGCAGCGCTTTCTGTTCCAATGCTCCCTGCAATTGCTCCAATTCCGCCTCATATTGGGCGCGAATCGTCAAAAGGAGTTCCCCCTTGCTTGCGGAAACGCCGAAACTCCGCTCCCCGACAGCCACTTGAATGACCGTGCACAGCACTTTCCCCTCATACGTGTCCGGAGCAGTCAAATGGGGAATGGCCTGCACAAGTTCGGCGATGGCAAAAGCCGGATTGATGCCGTCTTCCGGCTGGCTGGCGTGTGCCGGGGTCCCTTCCATATAGATCGTCATCCCCTTGGACGCATAATGGGCCGTTCCGTCAATGACATTCACCGAACGCAGGGGCAAGCCGCTCATATTATGAAAGGCGAAAATTTCTTCGATCCCGTTCTCTTTCAGAAACGGCACGCATTCCAAAGCACCGTCTCCCGTTTCCTCCGCATGTTGAAAAAGAAAATAAATATTGTGGTCCGCGCCCTTTTGGTCAACTTCCAAAGCGAGTCCGCAAAGACTGGCGGCATGCCCGTCATGTCCGCATTTATGGGAAACCCCCGGAATTTTTGACCCGTGCGGAAGGGATATTGTCTCATCAATCGGCAAGGCGTCAAAATCGGCCCGGAAAGCAATGTTCCTTTTTCCTTCACCCGCCCGATACACCGCATAAAACCAGGCGCCTCTATCAACCAATTCCAGATGGGTATGTGTCTGCAAAAACGTCATTAAATGATGTTTTGTCCAAACTTCCCGGTTCGACAACTCCGGATGCTGATGCAATTCGCGGCGCAATTTCCGGACTAATTCCAAATTTTTCTTTTCCAAAATCCCATCACCTGCTTCATCTGTTTACGGACTATTTTTCAGTTTCTTCCCGTGCATCCCCGTTCCGGGTGTTATGTTTTCCTCAAAAATGGTGATTTTCCAATTTGGCATTGGCCGTTTTTCCAAAAACATCCGCCACCCGCAGTTCGCACCTATTGATGAAAATACTTTTCCGGAGAATAAATCGTGCCTCTTCATCTTTTGCCGCAGCCATTTTATCAGCATATCCGTTTTGAATCGGCTTCATATAAATCCGTCTTTTCGCCATTATTCATATTTTCATGTTGCTGGCTTGAAAATAACAAACTTTGAATTTGCGGGCGGCTCTTCAGAGAGGATATATATTTTCTAAAACACTGACAGTACTTTTTCCGGAAAATAGATTAAATCCAAAATTTGGTATATTATTGGAAAAATCGATTTATTTTGTTCGGATTGATTAATAAAATCTATTAGTATAAAAGTGACAATTATTTTACAATAACAATGAAATGTCGTAAATACATAAAATTCTTGCAAACAAAAATTCCCTCTGTTTCTTGAAAATCATGGGATTTGAGGAGGACTCAAGGTGAAGAAAAAGCATCTATTGACATTATTGGCTATTATTTTTACAACATTTCTTGTGATCGGATGTTCAAATTCTGACGATTCCGACAAAAATGCCGACGGTGACAAGAAAGCAACAGAAGTAAAAACAAAAATTCAATTTACCGGTTCCTCCACTTTGGCTCCGGTCATCCAAGCCATTGCCGATGATTTTACAAACAAATACGGCACATGGGATAAAGTGGACAGCGCCCTTCCGAACAAAGACATTGAAATTAACATCAACTCCGGCGGGTCCGGCGAAGGGGCAAAAGGTGTCATTGAAGGGACAACGGACATCGGCATGCTGGCCAGAGGAGTCAAAGATGAAGAAAAAGCACAAATCACCGATCCGGTTGAATATTTGGTGGGCATTGACGCCTTGACCCTGGCTGTTCATCCGGAAAACCCGATCCTGACAATCAAAGATGATTTAACCAAAGAAGAAATTGTCAAGATTTTCTCCGGAGAATATGCAACATGGAAAGATTTCGATCCTTCACTTCCTGATGAAGAAATTATCGTCATCACCCGCGATATCGGCGGCGGAGCCCACGAAGTATTCCAAGAAAAAGTTATGGGCGATGTGGATGTAAAAGCAGATGCCATCCAAGCCAGCTCCATGGGAGCCCTCGTGACAAAAATCATGGAAAATAAATACGCCATCGGTTATGCTTCCTTTGGCGTCGCCAATCAAAACGAAGGCAAAGTCGTGATGTTGAAAGTTGACGGCATCGAACCGACCGTTGAAAATATTTTGGACGGCAAATACATTATTCAAAGACCGCTCATCCTTCTCACCTCCGGAAAATTGGATGCGGCTGAACAAGCATTCGTTGATTATATCCTCGGAGAAGAAGGACAAAAACTCGTCGAAGAAATGGGATTCGTTCCGGCCGCTCAATAATTTAACAAAACCGGAATGAATTTCCCCGGAAAAATAGTTCCAACCGCAAGGAATGCTGTGTGGCATTCCTTGTCTTTTCACCACAAATGTTTGAACCTTCTTATAATTTTAAACCGGACAAAAAGGGACTCCCTGTCCGGTCCGGTTTTTTAACCGGCGGTTCGAAACCAAGGCAGGTGTACATATATTGCGGAATCAACCTCTAGTCAAAGGATGGGCTCGGGGCGGAGCTCTTTTGGCCGTTCTCACGATGGGATTGATCATATTTTACTTAATTGAATCGAGCCTCCCGGCTTTTCTCGAAATCAATGCCGGTCTGTTTGACCCCGACAGCGAGTGGCGGCCGCGGAGCGCCAATCCCAGCTACAATATTTTGCCAATGATTTTGGCCACTTTGTTTGTCTCCTTTTTGGGAGTGGCCATTGCTTTGCCCTTCGGAATCGGGACGGCGGTATTTCTGAATTTTTACGTGCGGAGAAAAATCGCCGCCTTTATTCTGTCTTTCATTGATATGCTGGCGGGACTTCCTTCCGTCATTTTCGGTTTTCTCGGACTGGTCCTTCTCGTCCGCTGGTTCGAAACGAATCTCGGTATGACGACAGGCGAATGTGTGCTGGCGGCAGGCATTCTGTTAGCGGTCATGCTGCTGCCGTACATCGTGTCCACAAGCTACGAATCATTGCAAAAAGCGGAGAAAAGATACATGTATGCCAGTTTGGCGATGGGAATCTCCAAAGAACACACCATCATGAAAGTCATTTTGCCTGCCATTAAAAAGGGGATTCTCGCCTCGTTCATGCTCGCTTACGGCCGGGCATTGGGAGAAACGATGGCTGTCATGATGGTCATCGGCAATTCGCCCATTTATCCGCGCTTGTTCGGCAGGGCGCAAACGATCCCCGCTTTGACGGCCCTGGAGCTGGGCAGCGTGGAATACGGCAGTCTTCATCTGTCGGCCTTATATGCGGCCAATGTTGTTCTGATCGTGATTTTGGCGATTGTTTTGGGAACAGGATATTTTTTACAAAGAAAGTTGAAGAAATATGATGAAATTTAGCAGACGTTGGGGAGTTAGAATACTCTTTGCCGTATTGGGACTCACGGTCATTTTTGTGACGTTCGGAATTTTTGTCTACGTTTTTTATAAAGGAAGCGATGTTATTTCTTTGAAGTTTTTGCTCGAAAAACCGTCCGGCCTTCCGATCGGAACGGACGGAGGCGTCTTTCCGGCCATTATCGGCTCCTTGTATCACGGGTTGCTGGCTGGACTGTTCGGCAGTCTGATCGGCATCGGAGCGGCCCTTTACCTCGTCTTTTTCTGCCGGAGCGCCATTCTGAAAAAAATTGTGCAAGTTTCCTTTTATTTTCTGGCGGGGCTGCCGTCCATTATTTTCGGGCTGATCGGCTATACGGTTCTCATTTTCCGGTTCGGGCTTGAGCGGAGCCTGCTCTGTGCGTCGGTCGCCACGGGAATGATGCTCATTCCTTATGTGGGGATTCGGGCGCAAAAGATTTTTCAAGAAGAAGGGCTGCCTTATCTGATGGAATCTCAAAGCCTGGGAATTTCCAAAGCGTATGCGGTCAGAAAACTGATCCTTCCCGTATGCTTTGTCAACTTGCTGTCGGCATCGGCTCTGGCCATGGCTTACGGAATGGGGGCGGTGGCACCGATGATGTATACGGGCGCTGTTCTTTATGCCGGTGTTCCCGAAGGACTCGACCGACCGTTCATGTCTTTGCCCTATCATCTCTATATTTTGGTAATCAACGGAATTTCCGTGGAATTTGCCTACGGAACGGCTTTTGTTCTGCTCGTGTTGATTTTGCTCATTCATTTTGCCGTCAGAGGCACGGCATTTTTCAGGGAAGGAGGAGAGTGGCGGTGGAGACGGCTGAGAAACAAGCGCTAGCCATTCACGGCGGCCCGTTCAATGTGTATTACGGCCGGAAACAAGTGCTGTATGATATTTCGCTAAGCATAGAAAAAAATAAAATCACTTCGATTATTGGCCAATCCGGCTGCGGGAAAAGTACTTTACTGAAATCGCTGAACCGGATTATCGAAGAAGAAAACGGCAAAATCGACGGGAACATTCATCTGTTCGGCAAAAACATCCTGACGATGCACAAGGAAAAACTGCGCAAGGCAATCGGAATGGTTTTTCAGGAGCCGATTGTTTTTCCGTTCAGCATTGAAAAAAATTTGACGTACGGCCTGGATTATCACTATTCTTTCAACAAAAAAGAACGCCGGGAAAAAGTGCGCCACTATTTGGCCATGTCCGGGCTTTACGAAGAGGTGAAAGGCGATTTGTCCATGCCGGCCACCCATTTATCCGGCGGACAGAAGCAGCGCCTCGCCATCAGCCGGGCGCTGAGCGTGGAACCGGAAATCTTGCTGTTGGATGAGCCGTGCTCCGCGCTTGATATGAAAAACACCCTTCTCATTGAAGAATTGCTGCTGCAGTTAAAAAGCCAATATACGATCGTCATCGTCACCCATAATCTGGCCCAGGCCAAAAGAATTTCCGACCACGTGATCTTTATGGACGGCGGCCGCATCATCGAAACCGCGCCGAAAGAAAAATTCTTCCACGCGCCGGAACATCCGTTGTCCGTCCAGTATATTCAATATATGGAAAAGTCTTAATGACGCATGGCGGAAAGCCGGTTAAGTGCCATAAAGGCCGCATGGAACAGCTGCATGCTTTGAAAATCAAGCGAATGCCAACCATGGTACTCCGAAATTGATGAACCGGAGAGCATGGCGCCAACCGAAACATTCGAATGGAAACGATCGCAACCCCTAAAGCGGATGGGCAGAAGAAAGCACCATCCCGTGCGAGCTGCAGGATGTGGAAAATGATGCAACCGGCCAGGTCGGGCGGCAGGTTTTAAAGCCATCCGGAAAGCCACAAGGCTGGCTTTTGGATGGCTTTCTTTTTTGTTTTTCCCGATAAATCGGGGAAACTGCCCGCACCGTCAGGGATGATTGCACATCCAAGTCAAAATGAACAAGCACGTTCCGGTACTCTTCCCCATCACTATGTTTTTAAGTGCTTAAATATCCGGATCGCCTTACAATGAAAACCGACCAACACAAGTTCAACTCCTATCCGTTCATTCTGTCACTTTGGACGAGGTAATGCGTTTTAATGTTAAATAGCCAAGAATCAACAGGACCACGCCAAGGAAGAAACTGTATAAAACATGAACTTCCATTTTCTGTCCAAAATCAGGAATTATTAGAAGAAAGACAACAAAGACCCCAATGATCATTGTCATAAAAATCCAGGTAATTAAAAACTCTCCCATTTTCGAAAAATTCTTGAAGCATGTCCAGCGCATAAACTGCAACATCAAAAATAATAAAAGAAAAGCAAGCGGGATAGATAACAAGGCTTTTAATGCAGCACTTCCAATGTAAATTTCCTCCACGAAGGGATTTTTATCCGAAAAGTAATTGGAAACAATCGTAAGAATGGGGGATATGATTGCTCCGACCCCAAAAAAGAAAAATATGATCATAAAAGAGTATTTAATTTTTTCCTTTGTGACTAGTTTCGGCAATGCCCCGACGATTTCATCAGCAAATTCTTTCGGATTCCTTCCAAATACTTCCTTTGCCGTCCGTCCCTCTTTCTGAGCTTCCAATAAATGGTCCAAAAGTTCGAGCAACACTTCTTCTATTTCCTGATCCGATTTGTCATAGGACAATCGGATATAAACGAGCATGTCTTCATAGTACTTTAAATTTTCTTTTGTGAGCAGTTTTCTCCTTTGATTATTTAATTCAACCATTTCTTTTACGTTCATGTAGCCTTTTCCTCCCCTTTCATCAACCGCTCTACCGAAGTTTTGATTTCCTCCCACTGGGAACGGAATTCCTCAAGCGCCAGTACCCCTTTTTCCGTAATAAAATAATATTTCCTGTTCGGCCCGCTTGGCGATTTCCTCATTTCCCCTCTGATCAGCTTTTCCTTTTGCAAACGCAGCAAAACCGGATAAATGGACCCTTCACTGACCTCCAAACCGTATTCGCGCAGCTTGACCGACAACTCATAGCCATAAACCTCTTCTTTCTTAATGACCGCTAAAATGCAGCCTTCCAAAACGCCTTTTAACAACTGGGTCCTCAGTGACATTTCATCATCTGCCTTGTAATGCAAGATAGTCGTTTTTTTAAAAAACGGCCAATATGCCGCTATCTGTCTTTACAATATAGTCTAGCAAAATCCCCTCTATCTTGCAATACAATATAGATAAAAATGCCGGAAATTTTTGCAAACACCACCAATCTTTACAATGCGGCAATATCCGAACGGACCGGACAGAATTTAATATCAAGACACAGAGAAAAAAGAATTAAATGTCATCATCGCCATTCGCTTATCACCATTGAAAGCGAAGAACTTGAATTGCTTCATAGGGTTTGTCCAAATTGCCGCCTTTTTTGGACAAAGGGCTCGGTTTTTCACGAGGGGTTGTCCAAATTACTGCACATTTTGGACAATACCTA
>CALKIU010000004.1 GCA_937995745.1 uncultured Bacillaceae bacterium
ATTCGCAGCCGGTCTTCGTTGGCGTATGATTTGTTTAGTTTTCAAAGAACAATCGTCGCTTTTTATTTTGTCGCCCTCAAGAGCGACTTTATCATAATATCAGATTTAGCATCTCGTGTCAACAACTTTTTTTGTCTTATTTTCATCAGTTGATGGTGTCCCTTAAAGACATACACAAATATATCACGGGTCTAAATATTATTCAATAAAATTTTTGAGGTTTTTCCTTCCAATTTTATGCATTGGAGTGACAATGAGTTTTTTCCGGCGACAAGGCCAGCAAATACTCTTCTCTCAACAGAGAACATAATGCCACGTCGACAAATTCACCTTTTGTAAAAAATCGTTTTCTCAGCAAACCTTCATATTGAAATCCGTTTTTTTCAAGAACTTTTTTAGAGGCTATGTTCGCAGGCATGTAAAACGCTTCTATCCGATTCAATCCCATCTCCAGAAAACCGTAATGAATAACTTTAGCCAAAGCTTCCGTCATAATTCCTTTTCCCCAATAATCGGGATGAAGTTCATAACCGACTTCCGCTTTAAAATGTTCTCTTTCCAGAGCATGAAAGCCGCACGTTCCTATTAACTTATGGCTGTTTTTTAAAGTGATTCCCCAACGGATTTGCCTTCCTATCTTATATCTCTGCAACAAGCCGTGAATTAACTCTTCCGCTTCTTTTTTCGAGGTAAGGGTTTCAACATCATAATATCTCGTTACTTCATCTTTTGACAGATATTCATATAAATGATCGGCGTCGGAAAGTTCAATTTTTCTTAAAATGCATCTCCTTGTTTCTAATACAGGAAATGCAGAAAATGTCGAGTCCCACTTCATATCAATCAACCCTCTTTTTCAGGAGTAGAAAAGATTCAAAATGCTGTTTCTCCTTTGTAATTTTTGTATATTTTCGGTATTTATCTTTCGCAATGGCAAGTTGATTTTTGCCGGGAAGGAAATTTGTTGCTCACAGTAAAAAGCAACAATCCCCCTATCACGATCAGTCCACCGAAAATTTGTGCTGGCATCAATTTTTCGTCGAGGATAAAATAAGCCATGATCGACGCCCCGACAGGCTCAAACAAAATAGCCATGGAAATCACGGTCGTGCTGACCCATTTTAAAGACCAGTTAAAAAGGGAATGACCAAAAAGATTCGGAATTAACGCAAGCATTATAAAACATGTCCAGTCTTTTGCGGAATAGTCGAGAAAAGGTTCATTTACAAGCAAAACATATATAAACAACACGACTGAACTGATTCCATACACCGCAAATGTGTAAGTGACGCTGGACACTCTCTTTCTCACCGCTTGTCCAAACATTAAATATCCCGTTATAAGCGCACAGGCGAACAAAGCCAGCAGATCGCCGAAAAGAGCAAAACCGGAATATTGAAAATCCCCCCAGCCGATGATAAAGCTGCCAGCTATGGCGATGAGGGCACTTATTATCGCGACGATGGAATATCTCTCTTTAAAAAAGAGAAAGCCGCCGATAAAAGCAAATAACGGCTGGAGTGTAACCAATACGGTTGAACTGGCTACAGACGTATAATTTAAAGATTCAAACCAAAGAATAAAATGGAATGAAAGAAAAATTCCCGCACAAGTGCATGACAACCAGTCGCGCTTCGAAATATGTTTAATTTCCGAAATATACTTGAATAAAAAAACCGGAAGCATCATCAGTACGGTAAAAAACATCCGGTAAAACGCCGTCACCCCGGATGGGGCGGAAGTCAGTTTCACAAAAATGGCTGAAGTGGAAACGGCCAACACGCCGATTCCCACAATGATATACGGGTTTAATAATTGTTTGCTTTTCATCATGCGCACCTTTTTCTCAAAAAATAATGATCGCAACATTTTTACCGCTAATTTCTATTTTATACTAAATTTCCGCCTCCCATGAATTCTCATGCGCCTGATAAAGATATTTCGTCATAATAAAAAATGATGGTTGAGGCCGCGAAGATTTTTTCTTGATTTTTGTGTTACATCCATATACAATATATTTACCGTAAAAAATTCAATATTTTTTTTAAAAAAGATGTTGCACTTTTTTTCAACAGTGGTATAATAACAAATGTACGATTTGAACGGGGCATTAGCTCAGCTGGGAGAGCGCTTGCATGGCATGCAAGAGGTCAGCGGTTCGAGCCCGCTATGCTCCATCAAAAAACCCTTGTTAAAAACAAGGGTTTTTTTATTTTGTATAAAAATCTCCTTATTGCCGGCTGCTGCCGCTAACTCCTCAACATAAAATGTCTTTCCTTGTTCTTTTCCGTTTTCTAACAGCACCTCAGTTCTTACCCGAATTTTTTGGTAAAGATCACTTCAAACAAGACCGTTTTATTATTCCTTCAAAATTTTATCTCCGAAAAATCTATTTTCTTCACCGAATTTTCATTATAAATACATGGATTATTTGTTATATTATTATATTTAAAGAAAAAAATGTTTCCTTTTCATTCACCTGAATATAATAGCATGACATAGTTTAATTTAAGGAGAATGACGACCATGAAGACTTTAAAAATATACAAAGAAAATGACGAGTTTGTAATCGAAAATATTAATGAAATGAATAAAGCAAGAAAACGATATTTTCTGGATGAAGAAGATTTAAAACAAGCTCTCGTTGCCTACAGCTATGTGATTGACAATTACCGCGTTGAAACGTCAAAAGATGTACGGGAAATAGTGAACAGGCATTTAAGAAAACGCAAAACGTAGTCATTTGGCAAAACTATTCAATCTTTCCGAATTTTCTCTGTTTTTGTTGAAATAATGCATCTCCTCCTTTATACTGTAAGAAAGTGCATGTATTTCCTGATAAAGGATGGATGGATTCCAAATGATCTTTGTTATAAAAGGTTCCCGCTCATATGACGTTCGTTCTATATTGCCTGCAAAATCGCATCCCGGGGAGGATGCGTTTTTCTTTTAAATAAAAGTCAGGAAATGAAAGGACTTTCGAACTAAGGAGGAGATGTGGCCGATGCAAAAAAATACTGAAAAACGTCAAGACAGAAAAGAGAGGATGGGATTTGTCACGAACCGGATGAGCGATGAAGTTTATAACCAGTTGAATTCAAAAGCGCAAAAAAACCAATTATCCAAATACATCAACGAATTAGTGAAAAGGGATTTAAACGGCTGGAAAAGCAACGGAAACGAGGAGATCGGCAACAAAATAACAGAACTGGAAAAGAAAATGAACTCAATAGAACAGATGCTGATTCAAATGGCAGAGAACTTGAAAAATGGGGCTGCAAGCGAAAATACAACCGGCGATGAAAACCCGGCGCAAACAAATGGGCAATATGCAGTTATGTGGGGGTTGTTTGAAAAGCAGCTTCAAAAAAACTTTGAATTTTTCCATAAACAACATCGGATGTTTATTTTTGCGTTGAACAATTGGATGAATTCGTGGTTTTCGTATGCTCCCGCACAGGAAAACCCGCCGTCTTCCGGAAAAATTTAACATGAGAAGCGGCAAATGCATCATGAAAGGTGAGCCCTGCAAACAGCAACGGCTCACCTTTCGCACATTTCCAATCAAGCACCCAAAATATAAAATACATATCTGCTCATGCCTTCAGCAACGAATAATGCAACAAGGGCGGCATAACCAATGTAAAGGGAAGATTTTCTGCTTTTTGCAAATGCCAAGTAACCGAGAACTGCAATGCCGGCAATCTCAATCATCCAACGGACGGCTACGGTTCCTGAATAAGCTTCGAGAACTGTCAATGCGTTCGTACCGGCAATCATGTTGACCTCCGGCATGGAAGTGGCAAAAACAGCAGTGCCGACCAGTTGCAGGGCAATCCCGAAAACGGCGATGATGAATGAGTTCTTCATGATGCTGTGCAACCATTCATCCGATTCATTTTTGATAACCGGCACCATGCAGCTTACGACCAAAACGGGACCGAGAACAAATGCAGTTCCATAAAAGGACAGATAAGTGTTTACGGAATTCCAGCCGCTTACCAACGTATTGGCATAAATGGCCCCCATACTATAAACAGTAATAAGTCCGACAACAGCTGATAGCCCGATGAGCCAAATGTTGGCTTTTTTCTGAGCGAAAGCAAGGGCGACGGTTAAAACAACAATGCCGATAAAGAGTCCGGTCAGCAAAATTTCGCGGCTTTGCCAAGAGGTGGCAAGGTTTCTAATTGTATTAAGGGCATTCCCCGGCGAACCCAAGTGGGCAAAAGCCGCCGCCAACCCGACGATCGAGAACGCGGCAATGGCCACCAACGGCATTCTCAACACTTGGAAGGCTTTTTCCTTTCCCAGTTTCTCAATTTGTTTATAGAAAATGGCCAGCATGACCGTCCCGCCGATGGCAGCTTGCAAAAGTACTGTGAAAATTAATAATGGCCATTCATTCACTGTTAAAACCTCCTTTAATTATTTTGCAAATTTATGTGCCCCAATCACAATATTTGGACCTGTAATTGAGGAATCGGGCAATCCTTTAATGTCTCTTGTATTTCCATATTTTTCTCGAAGCTCATCTATAGGACCAAAATCAAGCGCACGCATAGGGCAAGAATCAACGCATGACGGGTTTTCCCCTTTTGAAATTAAATCAATGCAAAAATCACACTTCGTCATTTTTCCAAGTTCTTCATTATACTGAGGAGATCCATACGGACAGTTCCAAATGCAATACTTACAACCTACACACTTGTCATGGTCAACAAGAACAACGCCGTCTTCTTCCCTTTTATGCATAGCTCCTGTCGGACAACCCTCTACACATTTGGGTTCGTCACAGTGGTTACAAGAAATGGATAAGAAAAATGTCTGGATATTGTGAATAACAGCTTTGTCGCGCTCAATATAATCTCCCTCAGAATATTCATAAACTCTTCTAAAATTAACTCCCACTTCAAGGTCATTTTTATCTTTGCATGAAACCACACATGCTTTACATCCTGTACAATATTGGTGATTAATATAAAAACCCAACTGTGCCACTTTTTTTGCCACCTTTCATATGTTTTTGGCGCAACCAACTGTTATACCGGCAAAATATTTCAAATTGCGGCGTAAATTCGTTAACATTCTAATTAATGCAGATGCAGAGTTTGACTGCATCTGCTTTTAACCTGAACAAAATATTATAGCTTCTTTACTTCCACAAGACAGGTAAGTTGGGGATTCCCTTTTGCCAAAGGTGATGGGCGGTGCGAAGTCAACGTGTTGACACAACCGCGCTGGTCTACCCCTTTTTCGTCCGGTGTCCACCATGCTCCCTGAGGTATAGCAACTGCACCCGGAATAATTCGATTTGTTACTTTTACCGGCATATGCACTTCTCCCCGATCGTTAAAAACAGCAACCCGATCGCCATCTTTAATGTTTCTTTTTCTCGCATCTGCCTCATTCATCCATAAAACTTGCGGACCAGCTTCTTCCAGCCACTCATGATTGTCAAAGGTGGAATGACAACGACGCTTATAATGCCAACTTGTAAGTTGAAGCGGATATTTTTCAATTAACTTATCTTCCGGCCCTTCCCAAGAAGGAATGTATTTCGGAATGGCAGGAATTTCGGGATCATTCATATCCCAAAGAGCTTTAGAAAATATTTCTATTTTTCCGGACGGAGTGTCAAATTTATGGTTTTCAGGATCTTTAATCTGGTCTTCAAAAGCTATCACTGTATTTTCCTCAAGGGAAACTTGGTAAACTCCTTTTTTCTGGAATTCTTCAAAAGTGGGGAAATTCGGATCGGTTTTTCTGGACTCCTCGATAGACCATTTCACCCAATCCAACTCAGTTCTTCCCTCTGTAAACTCTTTCTCTACACCCAACTTTTTGGCAAGCATTGTAAGCCACTCATAGTCTGATTTCGTTTCGTACATGCTATCAATACATTTTTGTGAGAGAATAGCGTACTGGGACGGTCCCCATGTGGTGCCAATATCCCATCTTTCCATGAACGTATTTGAGGGTAGGAGAATATCGGCAAATTTTGCACTAGGTGTCATGAAAACATCGCTTGCAACTATCAATTCAACCAAGCTTTCATCTTGAAGAATTTCCGCTGTTTTATTGCAGTCACTGTGTTGGTTAATTAATGTGTTTCCTCCCAAGTTGAAAATAACCTTAATATTGGAAGGCAATGTTTCCCCTTCGGACAACCCTTTAACAAAATCCTTGGCACCCATTTCTGTTCCGCGAACAATTGCATCCGTCCAGAGGAAACAAGGAATAGATAACCCGACAGGATTTTCCCCAGTCGGTACAGGAGTTGTTTTTACAAGGCTAATATATCCCGCTCCGGAAGCCCAACCTCCCCTGATGCCTACATTTCCTGTTATTGCTGCAAGTACTGTGCCGCCTCTGACAAATTGCTCGCCATACGCTTGTCTCTGGGGACCCCATCCCTGCATTAAAGCAGAAGGTTTATTTGTTGCGTATTCTCTTGCCAATCTTCGGATGGTTTCAGCAGGAACTCGACAGATTTTTTCCGCCCATTCAGGCGTTTTTTCAATACCGTCTTTTACGCCAAGAATATAACTTTTCAATGATTCTCCTTCAGGTACTCCCTCCGGCATTTGATCTTCGTCAAATCCAATACAGAATTTTTCTACGAATTCTTTATCATAAAGATTTTCCGTAATGATGACATACGTCATCGCATCCATCATCGCAGAATCTGTAGTAGGTGCAATCGGAATCCACTCATCCGCCAGCGCCACTACTGTATCTGATTCCCTGGGGTCTATAACTACAATTTTCACTCCATTTTCTTTGGCCTTGCGGATATAGTAATCCGTTACACCAAAACGACTTTCCACAGGATTATGTCCCCATAAAATGATCAATTTTGAATCAGATAAAGTATTCAAAGTGCTTCCTGTCTGGGTTGTTCCGTAGGTATATGGAGTCGCATTTGTAGTTTGCGCTGAACTGTAAGAATTGTGAAAATTCAAGTAACCTCCTGTGAGACCAAGCAACCTTTTCGCCATATTGGCTGCGCCTATAATACTTCCGGAGTAGCCACTTGCATAATTTACATAACGACAAGCCGGACCATATTTTTCTGTAATTCTTGTTAAATTTTCAGCAATATAGTCGATGGCCTCTTCCCAAGAAATTTTTTCAAATTTACCTTCGCCGCGCTTTCCGACACGTTTCATCGGATACTTTAATCTGTCGGGATGATAGACAAACTTTCTGTAACCTCTTCCGCGTATACAGGCACGGAGCTGAGGCATTGAAAAAGTATCTTCTTTGGTATCTGTCGTGACTCTGGTAACAACTCCGTCTTTAATATGGGCCTTTACTAAACAACGTCCACCGCAGTTAATGGTGGAACAAGTAGTAATAATTTGTTCCTCGGACTTATCGGCGGCTTTTGCGGCATTTACCGATTTAGCAACAATTTTGGAGCCTGCGGCGGTACCGCCAATTATTGCCGGAGCCGTTACAGCACCGGACCATTTAAGAAAATTTCTGCGGGACATCTTCTTTTCACTGATGCCTTTAAGGAAATTTTTACTCATTTCCGTGAACCTCCTGCGAAAATATTTTGAACACTAATTTTCCAAAACTTAACAATCGAGCGACCCTATATATTCCGGCTCTGTTGTTTATCCAAGCCCTCCTTAAACGTCTTGATATATTCAAAGTCTTCTTCCACAAAGCTTTGCAGCAATTTTGCCAATCCTTTATACAAACAGCTAGTTTCCGAAGACCGAATATCTTTTGTAAATGGCAGAATCCAATGTGAAAAATGTTCTTTGTGAAGCCAATATTGAGTATAAATTCCTTTTTCAAACTGAACTTGATCCCCGTTGCGAAGAGCACCGCCGGTATATTCAATCAAGAAATTCATGAATTCCAATTCTACGGAAATATGGTCTTCCGGTTCCTGTTTTGAGTTGACAAATTCAAGTTCAAAATTTTCCAGTTGCCTGCGCAAATGAAAAACCGGTTCACCAAACATGGTGCGATCCTCTGTTCTGTAAACTGATTCCCATGGAGGCGCAGGAATTTGTCCCGCTTCGTTAAAAATATCGAAAGTGGCCAGATAAGCCTCTTTTTGTTCCCGGTGAACCTCATGTAAATCTTTTTCTTTCAATTCGCAAAAAAACTGTAATAATTCATCATTATCCGCAGTTAATATTTCTATGAATTCAGGTGTAAAATGGTCTTTCCAGTGCTGTAATGTCCCTGTTGACAGCGGAGCTTCAAAACCGATCTTCAAGAACGTATAAATCGTTAACCTTTCTTGGATTGTCGACAAATATTCCTGCTTTATCACCTTCTCCATGGTAATAAGCTCCCTTCTATGAGGATATAAAGTTTAAAAAGATATCAACGAAACTAAACTTTGTGATGTTATTAACAAATCTTTCAACTTTATTATAATAATGTTGGTAAATCTTAGATATGTTCCGGCAGACGAAATTGCCGGCCATTTTTTATAGCCGAATACAAAAAAATCCGCATGAATTTGTGACTTAAATTGTTGCCGATTTACAATCGTCTAATTTTTGTTAACCTTTTTTCCAAACAAGAAAAGTTTTCTTACAGTTTCCTTATAAATTGAAAGAAATGTGACATTGACTTACTATTATTGCTCTTCCGGCAAAGAAAAATGTTTCAAAAAATTAACAGACAAAAAGGGATGCAATGGATGACAATTGCACGACAGGAGAAGGCGAGCCGTTTTTACGATGGGACCCTATGTTTGGCAACAGCTATACCCATAAGAACGGTTCAATAAATCTGTCTGTGGGTGCAAAAAAGGGGCAAACATTGAAAAGAATGTTTTTTTAAAGGAGCGGTCAGTCTTAAACCTAATAATCTGTGCTATTTCCCGCATTTCTATTTGTGAAAAAACAATTAATCCAACGGGTCTTGCGGCTTTAAACAAAAAGATGTTCCAAAAGCGGCAAATTGCCCATGGAACATCTTTCATTCAATTTTATTTATCAAATTTATCCGATTCCGATGGACACCCCGGTTCCGTAAAAGATGTATCTGCCGATAAATTCTCCGATGAGCACTAAAATTAAAGCGAGGTAAAAAAGCGCTGCCTTTTTCTCAAGTTTTTTGTACAAAACATATCCTAATACACCGAACCCGGAAATGGTTAATAACCAACGTACTACTGAAGCAATCCCGTAAGTTTCTGTTAACAGATGAGCCGCTTGAACGCCCGCTTGACCGGCATTGACAAGCCCGGATGTGTATACAGGCAAATAGATCAGCTGCAAAACGACGGCAGCCAATCCTACAACGGTGAATACTTTTAAAATATTCACGGTGCTTTCTGTTTTTGCTTCTTTCGATAACGACATTAATACGATGGCAAACACCGCTCCGTATACGATCGTCGTTCCGAAGAAAACAAAATATGTGTTTACATCTGCCCATGCCGGTTTAATCGTTGAAGTATAAATGCTTGCCATGCTGAATATCGCGCCAATGCCGATGATCGATGCAATCCAGCCGGCGGCTTGGCTCCATTTTCCTCTCTTTTCAAGCAAAAAACTGATAAGCCACATTAAAAAGAATCCGCCTGAAAAAAGAATCTCCCGGCTCAGCCAAGAAGAACCCAGATTTCCAATGGAACGGTATGCCCCGAGCGGTGTGCCCAAGTGGAAAACAGAACAAATAAAAGCGAGAATCACAATGGGACCGACAAGAAGCATGCCCGTTTTTGTAACTTTTAAACTTTCTTCCGTACCAATTTTATTTTTCAGAGATCGCACAATAACCATAAATATAAAAGAACCAACGGCCAGTTGCATTAACAAGGTAAACATCATTAACGGCCATTCTTCGGCAAACATTCCGTCACAGCCTCCTTTATAAAAATGGAATATTATTGCTGCGCAAGATGAATTTTGGTACCGCGGCGGCTTTCAAGGAAAGTTTTTCCTCTTAATGAAAACCGGGCTGAAACGCATGATTTGCCAACACCGCCGCGGTTTTGATATTTCCTTTGATTTGCTGCTTATTTTAAAGCTTCAACTTTCGCATGAATGATGATGGATGGATTCGTCATCTTTTTGTCGGGCAAAACTTTCAAATCCGGAAGTTCCCCGTATTTTTCTTTTAATTCGCCAAGATCCCCAAACTCAATTGCCCTCATGGGACACGAATCAACACATACCGGATTTAAACCTTGATCTACAAGATCGGCGCAGCCGTCGCACTTTCCGCATTTCCCCTGCTCCTCAAGGTACTGGGGACGCCCATACGGACAAGACCACATGCACATTTTGCAACCGATGCACTTTTCACGGTCTTGAACAACGAGACCGTCCGACTTCCGTTTATAAATGGCGCCGGTCGGACAATTTTTAGCGCATTTCGGATCGGCACAATGATTGCATCCTATAGAAAGGTAATAGCCCCACACGTTCGGAAATATTCCGCCTTCAAAGCTGAATACTTCTCTGAACAACTCTCCAACTTTCAAATCATTTTTATCTTTACAAGCAATCTGGCATGCTTTGCATCCTGTACAAATCACTGAGTCAAGATAAAAACCCTTTTGTCCCACGAGCAGTCACCTCCTAGAAAATAATTCTCCGTTCCCACTCAGCATCAGGTTTTAGTGGTTCTCCTTTATATTTCTCAACGCGGACAATCGTTGTATTCCAAGGCTCTTCTCCTTGTCCGCTCAGCCGCGCGCCGCAAAGGATATTGGTCGCTCCGGCTTTGTCGATTCCGGTTTCTTCATCAATCTCAACCCAGGCGCCTTCACCGAGGACTACGACTCCCGGCATAACAGCTTCGGTAAGTTTCACCGGTCTGATACATTTTCCGTACTCGCTTTCTATTAACACCGTATCCCCGTCTTTAAGACCAAGCGCTTTTCCGTCCCTGGCATTCATGAAAAACTCCTGCGGGTACGCTTCCCTGAGCTGCGGAATATTGTCAAAAACAGAGTGTGAACGTCTTCCGTAGTGGACGGTTACCAACTGGAAAGGATATTTGCCTTTTTCTTTTTTCTCCCAATCTTTAAACGTATCTTCATATCCATCCAACGGCGGCTCATACTTGGCAATCGGCGGAATGGTCGTCAATCCGTATGCCGCAATCTTGTCGGAAAGGGCCTGACAATGAATTTCAAGTTTTCCGCTGGCAGTATTAAGGGGGTTTGCCTCCGGATCTTTTATAAAATCTTCTCCCTGAATGACAGTGAAATTATCACCCGGTGATCTGGGAACCTGATAAACCCCTTGTTCAATCAATTCATTGAGGCCGATTCTTCCTTTTTGCGGTTTCCCTTCGACGCCCCATTCTTTCAGATCCTTTTCCGTAATCGTTACTAACGGTTCGTACCCTTCGCCGTCATCTGTTATCACTTCGGCGCCGGCAAGTTTGTTGAAGAATTGCTGTTTCTCGCTGATGGGATAAATTTCATCCGGATCCAAACCAAGCCTTTTGGCGAGTTCACGATCGATTTCTTGTTCTGTTTTCGCTTCAAACAGCGGTTCTGTCACTTTTTGCGAAACAATGATCGCTTCCGGATTTCCTTGCATAACATTTCCGACTTTTTCCCATTCTGTCGTCGTAGGCAGAACGATATCAGCGTATTTTGAAATCGTTGACAGGACGATATCGTTTGTTACAACGAAATCCACTTTTCTGAACGCTTCAATCCCTTTGTTTATGTCGGAAGATTGGTTCAAAAAGTTGTACCCGCTCCCGTCGCGAACGAGCCAAATTAAGCGGATATCGCAAGGAACTTTTCCTTTTCCGTTCGTTCCGGTGTATTCCCCTTTCAAAATGGCATCGTATGTTTCACAATACGCCATTCCGTGAGCGTCAGGATTGGTTGGATTCGCCCATCTGTATCCGTCGTAAGGCCCGTATGTGGCATCAGGGAAAAGCGGATTGACTGCGGGCGGAAGGCCTGAACTGCCGCCTTTTACAAGTGTTTTCCCTCCGTAGCTTTGATTCGATGCATAGTTCATCACCCATACCCCGGCGCCGGGTTTGCCGACATTGCCGGTCATCCAGCCGACCGTTAAAAACGCCTGGCAAAACTGCTGGCCCCTGTAAGTGCGGGCAGGCGCAAAGGAGGACGTAAAAATCATCGGCTTGGTTGTTGCGATTTCCGTCGCGAAACTCCGAATCAGGTCAGGATCCGTTCCGCAGATCTCAGAAGCCCATTCCGGAGTCTTCGGAATTCCGTCGTAAGTTCCCAAGACATAATCTTTAAAGTTTTCTTTCGGATCCGCACCTTCCGGCATATGGTCCGCATCAAAACCAACCGTATAACGATCCAAAAATTCTTGGTCGTGCAAGTTGTTTACAATCATATGATATGCCATGCCGAGAAGAAGCGCGGTATCAGTACCGGGACGGCAAGGAATGTACTGGTCGGCCAATGTCTTTACCGACGGGGTTACGACCGGATCAACAAAAATAAATTTTGCCCCGGCTTTTTTGGCCTGCAAAAGATTGTAAGTCGGGTTGCCCAAATTTGAACGGGCAGGGTTTGCTCCCCACATCACAATCAATTTTGCGTTTCTCCAATCCAAACGGTCATTGGCCTGCCATGAGAAAAACCCGGTCATCGTTTCCAAAGGCACGCCCCAGGCACCTGATGAAGACGAACCCCACCGAACGAGCCCCCCGCCGTAATAGTTCAAAAGCCTGCTTGTCCCAAGGATGGATTTATTTCCGTAAGTTTCTTTAATCCGCTTCAGTTCAGCGGCTACAAGATCCAAAGCTTCATCCCATGAAATGCGGACCCATTCGTCCCTTCCGCGCAGTTCTTTTCTTCCGCCACCTGGCTCCCAATGTTTCCGTTTCATCGGATATTTGAGTCTGTCAGGACCGAAAACTTGATGTCGCTGGGAACGTCCGCGATGGCATCCTCTCTGCTGCGGAAAGTCCGGGCTGTCCGGATGGGTATCGTCAGTCTTTTGTCTCACGACAACGCCGTCAACTACCAGCGCTTTATTAACACAACGTCCGCCGCAATTATGCCAGCAAGCGGCACTGACCCATTTTCCTTCTTTCTTCAATTCTTTTGCCGCCGCTTCGGAAGACAGTTTCTTTAAGCCATAACCGGCACCGGAAACAGCGGCCGTTGTCGTAACCGCCGCGCCCAGTCCCAAAAACTTTCTGCGGCTGAGCTTATACTTCATTGCTTTGTCCAGAAGATTTGACATATTGTTTCACCCCTAACTTTTCCTCATTGTTTCAGGTTATCAAGAAGCTCTTGAAGGCAAGTTTTATCTATTGTCAAAAATCCTGTGAGGATTTTTACCATACCTTTATAAAAATCCGTATTCGAACTCTTCATCACTTTTTCTTTAAACATAGGCGTCCAATTTAACAGGTGCTCCTCCAAAAAAGACATTTGGCTTTTCACCAATTCATGAATTTCTGCAAAATTTTCCTCTTTCAGGGAATCCAGAACTCTGTTGCTCAACTGGTACATAAAGTCCAATTCCAACCCTAAATGATCATCCGCTTCATGCCGGTATGCTTTTGGAATGAGCTGATGTTTCAAATAGAATCTTCTTACTTCCAATGTTTCTTCTTGAAAAAGAAGTCCGTCTTTGTTTGTATATGAAGATTCCCATATCGGCGCCGGAAGTCTGCCAGGGCCTATGAACATTCTTGTATAGTCCCAATGCAAGTCATCAAAATCTTGATTTAGATTAAAAGTTTTAAAATAAAAAAGGATTTGCTCGATTCCCTCTTTTATTTCCCTGTTTTCTTCTCTAAAAGGAAAATCGTCGATCAAGCCGTCTTGAAGCGCCTGAACAAATTCTTTCGCCGGTTCCGCCAAAAATACCCTTCGTAAAATGTCGTACGAAAACATTCTCAATTCCAAGAGATGTTCCATTTGGGACATGTCAATTTCTTGTAATTGCACCATTTGATTTTCCACCTCTTTATGCTTTGTTCCAAAAAGAAACCAAGCATCCTCTCCTTTTTTAAGTTCATGAAACAAGCGTCGCTTCCCAATATAAGGAATTCCGGAATGACTCTAATATTTATTAGAGAAACATAGTTTTTGGTTTAAAATGTCACCGAATAACAAAAAATCTCCTGATATATTGGAACCTCATACAATAAACCAAGACCTCGAATGTGATATTGGTTGTTGATAATCTTGAAAATTTCACATTTTCGTGAATCATGGATGGCAAATAGCAGATATTGCCGGTCATTGATGAATGGCAAATGCAACCGAAGGGGCGGAAACAAGTTCACAACTATGTCAAAATGCAAAAAATCTGTTTCTTGATGAGAAGGAAATGAAGAAGTTTTTTCTAAGGCCGTTCCCGAGTTTGTGGAAAAAAGTTCACAAAAAAAGCTTCCGCCCGGCAAATTATGGCCGGGCAGAAGCTTTTCCCGCAAAATGCATTCAATTGTTTTACAGATCATTCCTAAATAGTTATAAATCGTTATCTAAAATTGTACTTCGTCACAATCTTTTCCCTGCCGGTGGTCACATCATTGAAATATTCGTACAGACAAATGCCCAAGAAAGAACCGGACACATTGTAAACATTGTCATAGCCGAGCTGTTGCAAGGCGACAACGACATTGTAGCTTCTTTGTCCGGAGCGGCAGTGGACGTACACCGGCCTATCTTTCGGAATTTCATCCAGACGCTGCCTGAATTCGCTGAACGGAATATTTTTCGCGTTAATTAAATGGCCTGCTTCAAATTCCCTCTTTTCGCGGACATCGATAATGCAGGCGTTGTTTTCAACCAATTCCCGCACTTTCGTGACCGGAACTTGTTTATACACTCCGTTTAAAAGATTCAAGCCGACAAGGGCCGCCATGTTGACCACATCTTTGGCCGTGCCGAAGACAGGGGCATAGCACAACTCCAGCTCTTTCAAATCTTCCAACGTTCCGCCCATTAAAATCATTGAGGCGATTACATCGATCCGTTTATCGACATTTCCTTTGCCGATTGCTTGTGCCCCCAAAATTTTTCCTGTCGGATATTCATAAAGGAGCTTGAAATGCATCGGGCTGCTGTCCGGCATAATGCCTACTTTGTCTGACGGAATGATATATACAAAATCATAATTGATTCCGGCCGCTTGCGCTTGTTTTTCATTTAAACCGGTGGAAGCGGCATTTAAATCGAATACCTTCACGCAAGACGAACCGATGACGCCGTTATTGCGGTGCGGAATACCGTACATATGATCCGCGGCCGCGCGGGCTTGCCTTTGCGCCGGTCCTGCCAATGCCAGCCGTGTCGGCTTATGGGTCAGGCGGTGGTAAACTTCGATGGCATCCCCGACGGCGTATATGTCTTTATCACTGGTTACATAATTATGATCCACTTTGATGGCACCGGTTTCACCAATTTCAAGCCCGGCTTCTTCGGCCAACGTTGTTTCCGGACGGACGCCGATGGCCATCACAACCGCTTGGGCGGAAAACTTTTTCCCCGATTGGGTCTCTATATAATCATCGCCGATTTTCGCCAACCCGTCGTTGACAACCAGGCGGACGCCTTTATCCAGCATTTCTTTATGAAGAATTTGCGCCATATCATAATCAAAAGGTGCCAAGATTTGCGGAGCAAATTCCACCAGCGTAACATTCAGTCCGGCAAGACGGAGATTTTCCGCGACTTCCACCCCGATAAAACCGCCGCCGATGACGGCCACATCTTTGACATGTTCCTGATCGACATATTCTTTTAACCGGGAAATATCGACCACATTGCGGACGGTAAAGACATGTTCCTTATCGACGCCTTCCAATTTGGGTACAATCGGCTTCGCTCCCGGTGACAATACAAGTTTGTCGTACGGTTCTTCATACACTTCTCCCGTCAGAAGATTTTTAACGGAAACTGTTTTCTTATCCCGGTTAATCTTGATGACTTCGTGATTGACCCGGGCTTCAATGTTAAAACGTTTCTTAAACGTTTCCGGCTGCATTAATACAAGGGAATCGCTGTCTTCAATCATTCCGCTTAAATGATACGGCAAGGCGCAGTTCGAAAAAGAGACATGAGGACCTTTTTCAAACATGATGATTTCCGCATGTTCATCCAGCCTTCTCACTCTTGCGGCAACGGAAGCTCCTCCCGCAACACCGCCGACGATTAACACTTTTCTGCCCATTCTTGTTCCTCCTCATCTTTCTGTATACGTCAAATTTATGAAAAAGAATACATATCCGCAGGCGAATGCCTCGAAAAATAAAAAATACTGCATGCCAAGATTTTTCCGGCCGGCAGTCAGCAAAAGCCTCTGTGGCATTGCACGCGTATACCCTAAGGGTATATCTTTTTTTGTCCTATATCAAGGGAAAAACTATTAAATCTCTGTAACATTTTTGCAAACAGGAAAATACCGGATGACAAAACATGCCGAAACCGCATTTCCCGCCTTTTCATCTAAAAGCCTTTCTTTTAACAATAGCGCTTTTTAACGATGGCAGCGATGTGTTAACATCGGTCAACCGTGGTGCGCTTCCGCCCCATTTTATCTGCGCCCTGCCGTAGTCCGTTTTGCCTAAGCCGGGAGCGGGGCGAAATATTTTGTATTTTTTGAAAATATGATAAAATAAATAAATATTCAAGTAAATATTAAAAGGACATCGGCCGCCCGGTTAAAATTTCAGACCTACTTCATTGGTTTAGATCACCGGCTGAAATTTTTTTAAAACTCACGTCTTTCCGCTCTGAAACCAAAGGCGTCATAATGAGGTGAACAAATGAAGCGGATAGGAAATTTAATTGTGATAGAAAGCCCGCAAAATTCAAAAGTTCCTTACTCCCGCAGCCTTTTTATCGACAGCCCTGAGGGTGTATTGATCGATTCGGGGGCAAAACCGGAAGCCCTGTTGGAAATTGACAAAGAATTTGGCATCGGGCTGATCATGAACACCCATTATCACCCAGACCATACACAATACGGGTACTTATTTCCGGATGCGGAAAAACGGATTAATCCTGTCGAATTTGAAACAGCAAGATCCATGAAAAACGTGGCCAACGAATACGGCATCTTGCAAGAATTGGATCAAAAAGCATACCAAAAATGGCTCGATACCGTCCCTTCCCGATGGGAACAGTCATTGCAACAAATTTCCGGTGCCTATGAATATAACAAAGAATATTCCTTCGGCGGTGTAAAAGTCATCTTTCTTCATACGCCCGGTCATACAAAGGGGTTGGCTTGTCCGTATTTTCCCGAAGAAGGCGTCGTCTTTACCGTCGATTACGATATGTCTTCTTTCGGACCGTGGTACAACGGCACCGACGGAGATATTGACCAATTCATTAAATCCGGACTTATGCTGCTCGAATTGGATGCTGACACGTATATCACGGGCCACCATAAAGGAATTCTGTCGAAAAATGAATTTGCCGAAGCGATGAAAAAGTATCTGGCGGTAATCGACAAACGGGAAGAGAAGATCGAAAAACATGTCCGCATGGGCTTGACGTTTGAAGAGTTGGCCAATGTGGGAATTTTTTATCCAAAACATATTTTGGAAAAAGAACCCCTTTACCGGGTTTGGGAACGAAGCGGAATTCGCAAACACTTGCAACGGATGGGGCTCTCGGTGCCGGAAAAAGAGAAGTCAATAAACTAGAAAAGCGGCGGATAGGCACGGCTTCACCTTTTCCGGCAAACTTTTGACCGCCGTTTTCCAAACCTGATTATCTGGGAACAATTTGCACACGCTATTCTCTTTGAACAAGTTCATCACCGAACACTTTGCGGACTTCCTCTTCCAATTCGCGGATCAAAGGAGACTGTTCCTTTTTCTCGGACAACACTTCCATCATTTTTGTATAATACCATCGCTGTTTTTCTTTGCCCCTGTTAAAACGGTTCCAGACTTCCTCCCCGTTTTTTTCAAGTTCATACCGGATGGAGCGCAAATTGTGCAGCTTGTCCGCGGCAATGATCTGCACTTCCTCCAAACCCGCTTGCTTCAATTTCCGAATCGTGTGTTCCTTTCTTTTTTCCCACGGCAAACTCTTATCCGGCTCGGACACGGCCAGTACCAATTTGGCCACTTTTTCGCCAAATTCCTTTTCTATTTCTTCATATGTGACGTCCGTATCTTCCAACGTATCATGAAGAATTCCCGCCGCCACCGTTTCTTCCGAACAATTTTCCTTCAACAGCAGCATGCCGACCGCATACGGATGGGTGATATAAGGAATATGAGAAGACTTCCGCTTTTGTCCTTCATGGGCAACGGCCGCAAAAACAATCGCTTTTTCAATCAATGTCAACGTTTCTCTCCCCCTTCATGTTCCCATCCCCTTGCCTTCACCTGTCCGCGGGAAGACCTTTCAACTGATTATTCATCCGTCACTTTCCCTTTCAAAGCGATCCAAAAAGCGGAGGCTACCGCTAAAATCACCACCATGAACGGCGCGTACAAAATCAAAAATTGATTCATGCTCATCCTCCCTTTTTTACGCTTTATTGAGCCGCCTTCCCGCCACATATTCTTTGTCAAACAAAAACAGGCGCAACAAGAGATACAGAGACGGGATCAAAAGAAACAAACCGAGAACAAAGGCAACGATCAAAGATACCGCCATCGCCTGATTCGTAAAACTATCATGCAAAGTTAAATGCGGATAAAGCAAATACGGATAATGGGCCAACCCGTAGCCCATAAAGGCAAAGAAATATTGCAGGGCGGAAAAACCGACAGCCAGCCCGTAGCCGCGTCGCTTCCAAATCAAATATACAGTCCCGAGGAAGAAAAAGAAAGACAGCAGGAAAATCCACCAATAACCGGCCAGTTCTGTAACAAAGTCCCGGTTGTACCAGCCGAGAGTCGCCAAATAGCCGACACCTGTCAGAATGGCCGGAAAAGCGGAAACGAGCGCATATTTGCGCAACAAATGTTCCGCCTCTTTGTCCTTGGCATAGGAAGCATACCAGGTTAAGAAAACAGCCGAAATATAGAGAACAGACGCAAGGCTCAATAGAACAACAAGCCAGCCGGGAATGCTCGTAAATAATTCCCAATAAAGGAGAACGGGGCCGCTCCCGCCAACTTCCACAAAGCCGCCGGTTGAAATGACCAAAACAATCGACAACGACGCCGGAAGCAGGAGTCCGGTCAAGCCGTAAATATACGTAAAACCGGGATGATTGAGGCCATATGTGGCAAAGGCATAATAGGCTCCCCGGACGGCGAGAAGAATCAACGCCAAGCTGACGGGAACAAGAAGCGTTGTCCCGTAATAATAAGCAGTGTCCGGGAAAAAGCCGACAATCCCGACGAAGAAAAACACTAAAAAGACATTGGTCACTTCCCACACGGGAGACAAATACCGTTGGATAACCCTCTCCAGCAGTTTCTCTCTCCCCGTCATCTTTCCGTATGCATTATAAAAGCCGGCTCCGAATTCAACCGCTCCGAGGAAAATATACCCGAACAGAAACAACCACAAGACAAGCGCCCCGAGCACTTCCATGCTCATTTGCCCACTCTCCCTTCCGCCGCCAGGGCCCGGTCGGCCAATTCTTTCTCAATCGTATTGTTTCTGAACATCCGGATGAGAACCGCAACGCAACCGACTGAAAGAAAAACATATAGAAAAGCAAATAAATAGAGCATTAAATCAACATTCCCGCTTATCGTCGCCGACTCGGCCGTCTTCAGCACCCCGCGCAGCACCCACGGCTGCCGGCCCACTTCCGTGAACCACCACCCCGCTTCAATGGCAGCCATGGCCAAGGGCCCGCCAAGGACGATCAACCCCAAAAACCATTTGCGCGATACCATTTTCCACCGCAGGCGCTTTCCGACCAAGTAAGTGAGGGACAGAACGATAAGGAACACTCCGATCGTGACCATCGAGTCAAACAAATAATGGATGTATAAAGGCGGACGTTCCGCTTCGGGAAATTGATTCAATCCCGGCACCACCGCTCCGGGATTTCCAAAAGCAAGGACGCTTAGGGCAAACGGAATCTTAAGCGCCCCTCTTATTTGGCCCTCCTCATCAAGAACCCCATAAAGCACGAGCGGCGCTTCGCTTGTTGTTTCAAAATGCCACTCCGCCGCCGCCAACTTTTCGGGCTGGTATTCGGCCAAAAATTTCCCGGAAAAATCGCCTAAAATCGCTGAAGCGACGGCAAATACAGCCCCGAGTTTCATCGTCAGCAACAGCGCTTTTTTATGGTAAACATGATTGGAACCGCGGAGCAGATGCCAGGCGGCAATGGAAGCAAGAATAAAAGACGCCGTCATAAAAGCTGTCAAAAGAACATGGGACACTTTTGTCGGGACGGCCGGATTGAACATTGCGTGAAGCGGATTCACATGGATCAGTTTCCCGCCGGAGACGGCAAAACCGCGGGGGCTGTTCATAAACGCATTGACGATGGTAATAAAAACGGCGGATAAAGCCGCCCCAATCGCAACAGGCGCCAATAAAAGAAGATGCTTCCGCTGATTTTGAAACCGGTCCCAAGTGTACAAATAGATTCCCAGAAAAATGGCCTCCAAAAAGAACGCAAACGTTTCCATAAACAAAGGCAGGGCAATCACCTGTCCGGCCGCCTGCATAAACCGCGGCCAGAGCAAAGATAACTGCAGCCCGATGATCGTTCCCGTAACGACGCCGACGGCGACCGTCACCGCATAGCCTCTCGTCCAGCGGCGGGCCATTAAAATATAGTGCTCATCCTGTTTTCGAATCCCCAGCCATTGGGCAATCATAATCACAAGGGGAACGCCGACGCCGATGGTGGCAAAAACAATGTGAACGGAAAGGGTCAACTCCGTCAATATTCTGCTGTAAAACAAAGAAAATTCATTATTCATACCGATATCATCCTTTTAACCTGCAAATATTCTTCCTATGAGGGATAATCCAAGGATTGCGGCAATTCCAAAAGCAAGACGGATAAGAAGCGTTTCCTGTTTTTTATACATGGTCCACCACCTCAAACGGAATATTTAACAGACAAAAAGACAAAACCATCAAATGGGCCGCGGACAGCAGGATATTATGTAAAATACTCCAACTTTGCTTCCGGAAAAAATTTCTCCAAACAGTCGGCAAGATGGCGTTTCATCTCTTCCTCTTGTTCCTTTTTATAAACGTATTTGCCGATGCCGTAACGGCCCCATTTATACCTTCTCGCTTCTTCTTTCAGTTCGAGTTTCGTCATCGGGTAATTTTTTTCGATCACCCGTTTGGCCGGCTTTGTGAAGCGGTGCTGAATGAATTCAAACGTGATGTCCTTCCTGGCTTCTTTTGGCAGTTCATCATTCAACTTTTCAAACATCCGGTAATACCCTTCTTTCCAGCCTTCATGAAGGTAAATGGGCGCCACGATAAAGCCGAGGGGGTAACCGGCCCCGGCCACCTTGGCGGCCGCTTCGATTCTTTTTTCCAGCGGAGAAGTTCCGGGTTCAAAATTTTTGATCACATAATTGGCATTAATGCTGAAACGGAACCGGGTTTTTCCGTTATGTTCCGCATCCAGTAAGTGATCCACATGATGAAATTTGGTCACAAACCGCAGCAGTCCCGTCTTCGATTTTCCGAAATGCTCAATCGCCCGTTTTAAACTGTGGGTGAGATGATCAATTCCGACCACGTCAGACGTGCAGGAAGCTTCAAATCGGGTCACTTCCGGCGCCCTCTCCTCCATATACCGGTCGGCCGCTTCCAAAATTTCATCAACGTTGACATAGGTGCGGATATACGGTTTGCTGCCCATCGTTGTCTGCAAATAGCAATAATGGCAGTGGCCCATGCATCCGGTTGCAAGAGGGATGGCGTATTCCGCCGACGGCTTGGACGTATCAAATTTCAATGTTTTTCTGACCCCCACCACCAAGGTCGATTTCGCCATCCGGTATTTTTGCAAATCATTTTTGCCCGGCAGGTTCCGCACCTGGTTGTGGGATGTGGTATAGCGGATTTCAATATTCATCTTTTCAAATTTTTTCTTCAGTTTTACCCCCAGCGGATACTCCAGCGCCGCCGGTTCAAAATAGACGAGTTGTGGGACGAATGGCTTCATTTCGCTTTCACCCTTTACGGTTGTCCAAAATATTCCCGGTACGTCTGTTCCGCTTCCTCTTTACTGGAAAACACCGCCAGGTCATCGGTGAGAGGATAGTAGGTTTCATATAAAAACAACGCCAAGTCCCCGGGATTTTCCGGATGCTTGACGACTGCCGCCTCTTGGATTTGGGCGACATCCTGCGTATGCGGATTGCGGTAAAAAACATAGACAATATCCCCCGGTTCATACGGGGAAGAATTTCCGCTGTTCATTGCTCTATCACCTTTTTGCATTTTTTAATGTTCCTGATTTGAAAGATTTCATTCATAACATATCCTTGGGGATGGCAAAACTTCACATTTGCGGCATGCTTTCGGGAATATGGCCTTTTTTTAAAAAAAACCACACACGCCACAGTTCAAGGGGCTTTGACGGCTTGTTCCGGACAGAAGAAGGCTTCTCTCCTTTCCTGTGCACCGTCCGTCCCGGTCCTTTGCAATATGTCCGCTATCAATTGGAGCGGTTCTTCCTTCGTTTTATAAGAATGATAACGGTCCACCAGCCGATAGTAGTTTTCCATTTTTGCCCGGTCGGCCAGTGTCGTTAAAATGTCTTCACAAATGTTTCCTCTCCGCAGGGGAAAAACGACGCCTAGTTCCAGCAGCCGGCGGAAATTGATCCGCTCCTGTCCGGGCAGTGCTTCATAAATAAATATGGGTTTTCGTTTTACTAAACTTTCGCTGATCGTCACCCCGCCCGGCTTTGTTATGATGGCATCCGCCTCTTCATACAAACGGTTCATTTCTTTCCGGCAATGAATATAAGAAAAGGGAATGATATGTTGCCGATTCATCGCTTTCAGCTTGTCAAAAAGACTTTTATTTTTTCCGCACAAAATATAAAATTTTATGTTTTTCTCTTCGCCGGTGTCTTTTATTTCCGCCATCAATTTTTCCAGACCGCCGACACCGAGATTTCCCCCGCAAATGAGCACTTTCGCCGTCCGGTTCCCGTATTGCGGCGGTTCTTTTTCCTTATTTTTGAAATGACGGTGGACGGGAATTCCCGTGAGAAATATTCTTTCCGCGGGAACTCCTTTTTTCCTTAACATTTCCCTCATCTCGACAGTTGATACAAAATGGTAATCAATGTGTTTAATTCCCCACAAATTGTGGATAAAAAAGTCTGTATAGACATTAATGACAGGAACCGTTAATTGTTTTCTCTCCTTGAGAACATTGGCCAGATAAGCCGGCAGGGCGTGGGTGCACACAAGAACATCGGGGGTCTTTTCTTTGAGCAATCTTTTCATAAAATAAAGGAAAAGCCATTCATACAGCCGGTACCGTTTCATTTGATCCGGTGCCCGGCAAACGGTGAAACGGTAAACAACATTGTACAGACCGGGCAAACCGGCAATCCATTTCAAATAAAATCCGGAAACAAACGATTCGATTTTTCCGTATCCATATGCAAGAATATCGACTTTTTCACACCGCACATCCAATGACGACTCAAGTTCTTCCATTAAACAATCTGCGACTTGGTGGTGGCCGGACGGGATTTGCAAAAAAGGCATGAAAAGAACGGATTTTTTCTTCATAAAACATCCCGCTTTCTTTTTTCACGCTTCGTTCAGTTCCCTGCACCCTGTCTGAATGGAAGTGTTCGTGTTTATTTGGGGGTGCGTCTTGCCGTACAGGGACGATAACTGCTGAACAGACATAAATAAATATTTCGGCTGGAAGTCAACCAATAAGTCCTTCAGGCTGCATCGGCTTGAGATAAAGTGGATGGGAAGGAAGGATAAGGTCTTAAAATATCTATATACGGGATGAATGATTTCGAATACCTCAAAGCCGAGCCGTTCGCTTCCTTTTGTTCTCGAAGTGATCCCAATAATTCCTTTGATTTTTTCGGCGTGCGGATTCATCCGGATAAAAGCTTCCACTCCGGGCAAAGATTTCTGCACATACTCAAGAATGATTTTTACTTTTTTCAGTTCGCTTTTGAAGTGTCTTAATTCTTTTAAGAGCCGGACATTGTGGAGATGGATTTTCACGAGCAGATCATTTTTCTCTATCGTCGTCCCGTCGGACAGTGTGACGTTCCGTCCTTTATATTTCGTCAGCCGGATGCGGAGGATATTTTCCTCTTTCTCTACACAGGGGGGATAGGTCAGCCGGGAAAAATAGAAATATAACGGGTCAATGAGACTCCAGAAAAACAATAAAATATTTTTCACTTTTTTCCAGCCTCGCTTTTTTGTTGTCAGTCTCATTATGTCCCCGGAGCAGGAAGTTATTTGTCATCGGTTCGGGAAATTTTTGTTATCGCAGGAAAGGAATTGAAAAGAAGTGCCATAAAACGAAATGAGGGAAAATTTTTATAAGCGCTGGTGACGGACAATCCCTCACGGCTTTAGACAGTAAAGGAGCCAAACGGGAGGTGCAGGAGAGGCAGGGATGTGCGCGCCCGCCCCGCGGAGGAAAAGATGCCGTACAGCCGATTTTCATCTGCAAATCCAAGAAAAAAACCGGGAGAAATCCCGGCCGTACACCTTTTATTCAACGATACCCTTTTCTTTCAAATGCTCATAAGCTTCTTTCTCTTTTTCTTCTTTTATTTGATATTCAAGTTTTCCGTCGACAATTTTTGCGCACCGTCCGCCAAAAGGCTTCAATTCCGCTTTGATTTCTTTAATATCCATTTCTTTCTTTAAAGGATAGGTTACTTTCATGTTTTTCACCTCCAAATTTCATTATATAAAAGATTGGAACCGTTTTGCCACCGGAACGGACGGCCGTTGTCAAATGCCGCCAAAAAAAGGGGATGCTGCCGAAATGTGCATTCCCCCGCTTGTTGTCTTTTTAGTAAATAATTCTTCTTACATGGCCGTTAAACTTGGCTTTCCAGTATCCTTGCGTCATGTCCGCGATAGCGACCCCCGTATTGTTTTGCGAACCGATGAACTTGCCGTTGCCCAAGTAAATTCCCACATGACCGTTTTTCTTGTATGTATCAAAGAACACGAGGTCGCCGGGCTGCATGTTTTGCACAGGGACACGGACGCCTTGGCGAGCCAATACATCAGTGGAAGCCCCCACATTATATCCGGCTTGTTTGAACGCCCAATGGACAAAACCGGAACAGTCGAAGAACCCATTGGCAATATCGTAAGCGGTACGGCCGCCGCCGAACTTATACGCCGAGTTTCCTATGTATTTGTATCCGGCAGTGATCACGGTCTCTATAGAACCTTTATTGGCTGCCGGTGCTGTTGTTCCTTTGGAAGCGCTGCTATTGTTGTTTTGTTTAGCGGCATTTCCTCCGGTCAAGTTTTTGACCGCTTCCCGGACTTGTCTCTGCTGGGCTTGCAGTTCATTCACCCAGTTAATATTCTTTTGTCTCTCCTTCAGCAATCCGGCTTTCAACCGCTCATTTTCTTCCTTTTGCTGTTGAATGACTGCTTTCATTTCCTCGAGCTCGGCTTTCATGGCCGTTAATTCCCCGAGCTTTTTCTTCACGGCCGCTTTTTTCTCTTCCAACGCTTTCTTTTCTTTTTCAAATTGTTCGATTAGTTCCTTATCGGCCGAAGCAATCTGGCTCACGGCGTATACGCGGTCAACAAAATCGCTGAAGCTTTTCGCGCCGGCAAGCACCTCTATGTAATCAACTTTGCCTCCGGACTCCTGCAAAGCGACAGCCCGTTTGGCCAAAATGTCTTTTCTCTTTTCAATCGATTGTTTCAACTCTTCTATATCTTTCTCCAGTTGTTCCACTTGTTGTTCCACTTTTTTTATTTCTTGCTCATTTTTGGCAAGCAGTCTCGCATTTTCCCGCATGGCTTCTTCCACGCGTTTGATGTGCCGTTCCAGCTGGGATAATTCTTGGTCTACTTTGCGAATGTTTTCATTTGCCTGCTGAATTTTTTGGCTCGTTGTTTCCGCATAGACAGCCGGCACAGTGATTGCGCTGCTTAATCCAAGCATTAGTGCGGCATTCAGGATTAACCATTTCTTCTTGAACAATTTTTTCCACCCTCTGCCGAAATCTTTGTATTGTAAGGACGGATTTCATCGTCATGATTCGTGTCTTATTTACAAAATCGTCAATAATCTAACAAGAACAGTCCTAATTAGGACTATAACATTCAGTGATAACAAGAGTGTTAACTGAATATTACAATTTTGTTTCAAATGCAAAGATTCTGTCGAAAGTAAATATTCCTATAAGTTTGCAAAAATTGCAAAATCAAGCGGAAATTTGCGGCTAACCCCCATCCTGTTTTGGACAAAAAAATAAAGCCGCCCGCAGGCAGCTTTGTAAAGTCGTTCTTGTTTATTTCAGGATTGAGAATCTTCAATTCTACTTTCAGT
>CALKIU010000005.1 GCA_937995745.1 uncultured Bacillaceae bacterium
CCCTAGAGATTACACCCATGCCGGGCGCACAATAAAAAAGCCTTGATAATGCAATCATTATCAAGGCTTTTTCGTTATAGTGACCTGTGCAGGACTTGAACCTGCGACCCCCACCCTGTCAAGGTGGTGCTCTCCCAGCTGAGCTAACAGATCGTTATCTTGTTTACATTTAGTATTATACCAATGGTGAAAAAAAAGTCAACAATAAAATTAAAAAATAAATTCCATTTTTTGTTCGCTGTTGCGAATGACCGTTACGGGCAACCAAACAAGAACATACATTCGTATATTTCTTAAATAAAGAACAGTTGTTCGGTTATAATATAAGTAAAAGATCAACAAAAGGTGAGGGTCATGAACCGGATGCTCTACCGCGCGATGTCTGAAAATCTCCCTTTGGAAATCATTTATCTCTCAACAAAAGGTCAAATTACCCAACGCACGATTATCATTAAAGAAATCAACCGCGCAACAATACGGGCCTACTGTTTTTTACGCAAACAAATGCGTTATTTTCTCATTCATAACATTCTTTCCGCCATGCCTCCAAAACAAAAATACAAACTTCCGGGCTGAAAATAAACGGCGCGTGCGGAAAACACGGCTTCAATTTTGCCGGAGATGAATACATCCCGCTCGTTTTTCTTTGCCGTTTCTGCTGTTCTTTTGAACACCCGATAATCATTAATTACGGAAAAAACGAGAAAAACAAAAAAAGAAGTCCTGTATAGAACTTCCAAATGTTTCAACCCGGTTACCACTCTTCTTTAATTTTATGATTCTTAAACGGCACGCTCTCTTCTTTGTCCCGCATTTTGTGCGCCACCCTTGCCGCAGCTGTGGCGGCAATCGCGGCCACCATATCATCGAGAAAAGTGTTAACCTTGACTCCTTTTTTCGTATCCAATTCTTTAATAATACCAATCTTGTTTTTGTCCAAATGTCCAAATGTTGTTACGGCAATACTCCCGTAACCGAGGGAAGCACCAATTGCAATCGTTTCATCAATGCCGAACAAGCCTTCATCAGAATCAATCAGGGATTGCAAAGGCTCGGAAAGCTTTTTTTCTTCTGCCAGTTTATCCAGCTCAACAGCCACTAAAATGGCATGCTGAATTTCCCTTTTCAAAAGTACCATGTTAACACTATCGATGCAATCATCAATGGTTAAACTATGGTTGTAAGGCCCCTGCATTTCATAAACGATTTCTGCAATGTCTTCGATCGTTACACCCCGTTCAATCAATGCTTTTTTTGCCGCCTCCGTCACTTCTTGACTGTGAAGCCGCTTCATAAGTCCCTACCACCTTTCCTGTCTGCAGTCTAATTTACAACCGCCTAAAAATTGCGACATATACTTATCACGACAGGGTGACAAACCCCGGAAATGGACGAAACCAACCAATCCATTTATATCAACGAATAATCATATTATACCATTTCATTCATGGTTAAAGCAGTAATTTGAAACAAGGCAAAGATTGGCATAAATCGGGGCAAGGAAGAAGTTTAAAAGAACCGGTGATTTTTTAAAAAATAAGATATATAATGATAGCATAGGTTTTTGCCTGTTTTCCGGAGCCCGGAAGGTCATTTTTAGCGGTTAAGCCATATAATTGAACGATGGAAGCGTTATTTCGGCATCCCCCTGAACGGAGGTTTTGTTCATGAAGTATGGGATAGTTATTTTTCCATCGAAAAAATTGCAAGACTTGGCAAATTCTTACCGCAAAAGGTACGACCCGGCTTACAGTTTGGTCCCTCCCCATCTGCCCCTGGTTGAACCTTTTGAAGGAACGGAAAAAGATGCGGAAAAAATTGCCGCAAAACTCCGGGAAACAGCCGGAAAAATAGCCCCTTTTCAAATAAAAATCCCTAAATTCAGTTCCTTTAAACCGGTGAAGAATGTTATTTATATGAAAGTGGAACCGACCGTAAAAATTATGGAACTGCAGGAAAAACTGCGTACCCTTTTTCCCCGTCAAAATGTTACTTGCCCCTTCGTTCCGCATATTACTATCGGGCAAAAATTGTCGGAAGACGAACATTCAGATATTTACGGTTCTTTAAGAATGCAAAGAGTGGACCATGAAGAAAAAGTTGATCGTTTTCACTTAATATATCAATTGGAAAACCAAACTTGGACGGTTTACGAAACATTCAGATTAGGAAAGGAATAACAGCCATGGAACTTGTAGTAAAAGTAGCAACAAACGAAAAAGAATTACAGGACGCTTTTTATGTCAGAAAAACAGTATTCGTGGAAGAACAAAACGTTCCAACCGAACGGGAGCAAGATGAATATGAATCAGAATCCGCCCACTTCGTCCTTTATGAAAACGGGGAACCTGTCGGTGCGGGCCGGTTCCGCACCATCGGAAATGTGGGCAAAGTGGAAAGAATTTGTGTCTTAAAAGAAAAACGGAATCATGGATACGGAAAAATCATGATGGAAAAAATAGAGCAATACGCCAAAGAACACGGCGTTCCCAAATTGAAGTTGAATGCCCAGCTGCAAGCGATCCCCTTTTATTTGCGAATCGGCTACAGAGAAGAAACGGGAGAGGTATTTCTCGATGCGGGAATTCCCCATAAAACAATGGTAAAAGAACTGGAATGACATTTGCAAAAAGAGCGTTTACGCTCTTTTTTTATTTTCCGAAGACAGATTGTTTTAACCGGGATAATCCATGCTGGCCTTTATTTTTTTCTTAAAAACAAAACGGAAAATTTTCGAGATGTCACAACCCAAAGATCGGCACAAACAAAAACATGGCTTTTGGCGGCCCGGATACCGGTTTTCAACACAAATTCCTTTCACGAAAAGGGCTGAAAAAAAAAAGAACCATCCTTCTTTGCATTAGAAAAGCATAAGTTTTATGGGAATTGAGGCAAACTAATACGGACGGGTCGCGAAGAAATTGGGGGGTGTGAAATTGGACTATTTGCAGATTCTTATCGAAGTAATCGTCGGATTTTTCGGCTTGCTCATATTAACTAAATTGGTCGGAAAAACAACGATTACACAATTGACCGCCTTCGACTTCATTTCTGCTCTCGTGCTCGGAGAACTGGTCGGAAATGCTTTGTACGATGAAAAAATTCATTTCGGAAAAATTTTGTTTACTATTGCTTTATGGGGATTGTTAATTTATTCCACAGAAATAGCCACACAAAAAAAAGTTTCTTTCCGAAAATTTTTTGAGGGAGAGCCTGATATCGTAATCAGTAAAGGAAAAATCAATTACCAAGCGTTAAAAAGGAATCACCTCGATTTGGATCAACTTTTGCATTTGCTGAGAAAAAAGGATGTCTTTTCCATACGGGAATGCGAATATGCCATCCTTGAAACAGACGGAACGATTAGTGTGATAAAAAAACCTCAATATGAAACGGTCACAAAAACAGATTTAAGAATATCTGCAAAACCCGGAAACATTCCTTATCCGCTCATTCAAGACGGAAAAATTGAACACGAAAATTTGCGGAAAATCCAATGGGATAAGAGAAAACTGCTCAAGGAAATTAAAGCCCTCGGAATCAAATCCCCGGAGGATGTTTTATATGCCGAATGGAAGGAAGGAGAAGCTTTGCACATTCAAACATATTAAATTATTCAAAATGGCCGAGCCCCAATCATATTAGCATTTGCGATTTACATGCCGGGGCTCTTTGCTGAAAAAATTGGCAGGCTAGATCTTCACATCAATATAAATTCCCTTACCGGTCAGTTCTTGGCGAATTTTTTCCATCACTTTACCATTTCTTATTTTCGCTTTTTCCAAAGCGATTCTTTCCACCCGCAGATGTTTTCCCCCCGCTCTTTCCTTACCTTGCAAACGGAACTCGGGAGGATTGCGCAACGGCTTTGCAGCGTTCACCGGCTGTGCTTGCCTGGCGTTTCCTTTGAGTCTGACATCCCTGTCGGCATATTGTGTATATTGGATATTTGGCACGGAATCAACAACAACCATTTTTCTTCCCCTGCCCTTCTCCCGTAAAAAACTGCTCTTCCGGAAAATATACTTTTTAACATTCACGGATTTTGCGCCGAACGCAGCTTAAACCAGAACTGTGTTAAGAGAAAACAAATTATGAATCTTTAATGGCACTGTTTCTCCGTCATCCTCAATTGTCACAAACCACTATTGTATATTTTACAGCCAAAATACCCTCTATATTTATTTTATCGTACATTCCGCACTTATCATAAAGATTTTTCTGAACAAACAAATTGCTTTGAAAATATATCCATTAACTTCGTTTTTATACTGACATAATAGCCTGGAATAGCCGGGTTTTAGAACTTTGCACAAAAATTCCTCCGGCATGCGGAGGTATATATAAAAAATTTACTTTTTATTTAACATTTTAGCGATCGTATTAAAATCTAAATTTTGCCCGTTTTGAATAATGGATTGCACAATTTTGTCTTCCAACTGTTTGGAAACCGGTTTATTGGCCAGACGGGAAACCTTTTTTATTACGTTGCGAATCGTTCTTTCATCTTGGAAATTGGCTCCCTGCAGGGAATTGGCCAAATCAAAAATATCTTTCATATTTACTCCGGTCTTCTTTTCAACATTTTTAAAAAAATCGTTGTTCATGATCGTAAATGCCACGCCTCCTTTTCAACCTACCCTATCATATGACGGGAAGTTGAAAAGGTGCGCCTAAGATGCGACGGTTTGCCGGCGGACAAACAAAACGGCTTACTTATTTAATTAACCATCCCCCGTCCACGAGAATATCAGATCCGGTCATATACGAAGCGTCTTCGGAAGCGGCAAAGACAATTACGTTGGCTATTTCTTCAGGTTTACCGATCCGTTTCAAAGCTGTGTGCCGTTCAATCATTTTGAGGAATTTCGGATTTTGCAAGTCATCTTCAATGAGTGGAGATTCCACAAACCCCGGAGAAACGGAATTGACTCTTATTCCATAAGGAGCAAGTTCCAGTGCAAAGGCTTTCGTTAAATTAATCACACCGGCCTTTGCCGCACTGTAATGGGGAATTTGCGCCCCGGCCTGATGGCCGGACAATGAAGCAACATTGACAATCGCCCGGTTTTGCCGGACATGATCTTGTTCCGCCCCGCGAATCATAAGGGGAGCAAGTGCCTTCGTGACCAGAAATACGCTTTTTAAATTAACGTCGTGTATATCGTCCCAGTCCTCTTCAGACGTTTCCAAAAGCTTTGATCTTGCGGACGCCCCTGCATTGTTCACTAAAATGTGCAAATCACCGTAATGGGTTTGCATATAGTCGGCCAGTTCCAAAATATCTTCCCGGTCAGTCACGTCGGCAGGAAATACTTCCGCCATGGGGATTCTTTTCGTTTCATTAATTTCATAAGCTGTTTCCAACAATTTTGCCCTCGTTCTTCCCACCAAAATGACTTTAGCTCCCTCATCGGCCAGACGGATAGCCGTCGCTTTTCCAATTCCGCTCCCGGCTCCTGTAATTAAAGCAATCTGTTGTGAAAATCTCATTTAACCACCCCACACAAAATAATTTTCCACATACAGAACCCGAGAAGCAGATTCCATTTGCTTGGAAAACCCCGGTTGCCGTGTTTTTAGATATTTTGCCTTAAATCTTGTTATGACTCTTTGGGCCGGCCGGGCGGCGTCCCGACGGTTATATATATGAAAAAACCGATGCAAATATGACCATTAAAATTTACAATTATTTAAAACGCGGTTTATCGGTGCATCCGTTCGCAATCCGCCATCCAGCAGCGCTTCTCTTTTAGAACATTTGGTTGGTCTGTGTCTCACCTCCGTTTTATCCAGTAAGTAAAGAGTTCTTATTTATATTCGCCACATTTTTGGAAATTCCTTCCATAATTTGTCATTTATACAATTTGAAAAAACATTCCGAAACCAGCGACTCCTGTTGTTTTCTGAAAAAAATAACAAGTGGGGCAACGCTTTTTCTTTCCCCACTTGCTTGTTATTTTTTGTCGGCAACTTTTTAAACTATATGTTTTCGTTAATTGTAAAAGCTGGCCCCTACTATGATTAACAAAATGAACAATACCACAATTAAAACAAAATAGTTGCCGCCATAGCCGCCGTAACCGTAGCCGTAACCGTAACCGCCGTAACCGAAGAAGCCCATGCCTGTCACCTCACTTATTCAAGGTTACTACTAAAATATGTAAAAGCTCCATTTTTGGTGCAGACTTTGTCCATGCTCATCCGGGATATTTCGTGTTTTATCAACCTTTCGCTTTAAACAAAAGCGCACCGATAAAAGCAAATACAATGGCAGCGGAAATTCCGGCGCTCGTTACTTCAAACATTCCGGTCAAAACACCGACCAATCCGTGCTTTTGAGCCTCCTGCATAGCGCCGTGTACGAGCGTGTTGCCGAAGTTCATAATGGGAACGGTGGCCCCGGCCCCGGCAAAATCGATCAATGGTTCATAGAGACCAAACCCTTCCAAAATGGCGCCGAAAACCACCAACAAAGTGAGCATGTGTCCCGGCGGCAATTTCGCCACGTCCATTAAAAGTTGTCCGATGACACAAATCAGTCCGCCGACAACAAAAGCCCAGAAAAACATTGGCAGCATTTTCATTCCCCCTTTCGGTTCTTGAAACGTATTCTTCAGATCCATTCAATGGAGACGGCATGGGCAATGCACGGAATGGTTTCTTTTTGCTGATAAGTTAAAGGAGACATCAAAGCGCCGGTGGCCACAACCAAAATTCTTCTGTAAACGCCTTCATGCATCTTTTTCAATAGATGTCCGTAAGTAACGACCGCGCAGCAGGCAGAGCCGCTCCCTCCCGCATGCACGGGCTGTTCGTCCTTATATATCATCAACCCGCAATCCAGGAATTTTTCCCTCCCTATGTGAACACCTTTTTCTTCCAAAAGAGCGTAGCAGGCATCCCGGCCGACCTTTGCCAGATCGCCGGTAACAATCAAGTCATAATAAGAGGGATCGCGGCCCAAATCTTCAAAATGTGCCAGGATCGTATCGGCCGCTGCCGGCGCCATCGCACCTCCCATGTTAAACGGGTCGGTCATCCCCATGTCTACCACTTTTCCAATCGTGGCGGCAGTGGTGACGGGCACATTTTTCTCGCCGGCATTTTTTTTCATGAGCACCACACCCGCTCCGGTGACCGTCCATTGGGCAGTGGGAGGTTTTTGCCCGCCGTACTCTGTCGGATAGCGGTATTGCCTTTCCGAAGCACCGTTATGGCTGGCCGTGCCGGTTAAAATATAGTCCGCACCGTTGTTGTTAATGATGAAAGAAGCCAACGCCAACCCTTCCATAGAAGTGGAACAGGCGCCAAAGATTCCGAAATAAGGGAGTCCCAATGTTCTTGCCGCCATCGTTGTCGGCGTAATTTGATTGATTAAATCGCCGGCGATAAAAAACCGCACTTGTTCCTTATCCACATTCACCTTATCGAGCGCCGCTTCCACAGCTTCTTCCATTAAAACCCGGTGCGCCTTTTCGTAAGAATCTTCTCCCATCCATAAATCATCATGGAGAACATCAATATCTCCGGCCAGATTGCCCTTTCCTTCATCTGGTCCCCCGGACGTTCCCGCGGACAAAATGACCGGTTTGTTTTCAAACACCCATGATTGTTTTCCTGTTTGCATTTAAATAATCCCCCAGTTGATGAGCAATGTTTTTATCAAAGCAATGAGAAAAGCCGAGAAAACCCCGAAAAGAATAACGGAGCCCGCCAGTTTAAACATATTTCCCCCGACACCGAGCACAAATCCTTCCGTGCGATGTTCAATGGCCGCTGAAATGACGGCATTTCCAAACCCGGTGACAGGCACTGCGCTTCCGGCACCGGCAAACTGCCCGATCCGGTCGTATACCCCGAAGCCTGTCAGCAGCATGGAGATAAAGACCATCGTAGCCACTGTCGGGTTGCCAGCCGTTTGTTCAGTGAAATTGAAGAAATAGATGTAAAAATATGTAATGGCCTGCCCGATAACACAAAACAAGCCTCCGACAAAAAAAGCTTTCAGGCAATTTTTCAATACGGGCCGTTTCGTTTCATATCTTTTTTGCAAGCCCTGATACTGCTCTTTTTCTTTTTCGCTTACATCCGCCATTTGTCCATCGCCCCCCTTATGTCATTTCATTTTTTAATTTAATGATTTTTTTCAGCTGCTTTTCCGCTTGATCCCGAGAATAATGGGGATTTTTCAGTTTCTCCTTTAATTCGACCGCTTCCAGAAAAATTTTGTAATCGCTGGAAATAGTAAATTTTTCATCCGGATATTTTTTGTTCAGCAACTTTTTTATATTTTTTTCAATCTTTTTCATCCGGAACCGTTTCATATGCCTGACTTTATAAGCAACCAAAATATCCTCTTTGCCCTTTATGACGGCGATATCATAAAGCTCATCAAACTGTTCCAGGTCCTTTTTAATGTTCCGAATGAGAGCGGCGTCCCCGTCGTATATCGCAACCGGCTCCGGATTTGTTGTCCGAATCAATGACCATCCCGCTTTTCCCGAGGACTCATTCGCACATGCCGCCGCCACAAAACTGATAAGAATCAAAAGAACGGCCGGACGCCATTTGATCCATTTTCTGTTCATAAACTTCCCTTCCTTGCAAAACTTGGATACCTTTTAGTATTTTTTTCAACATCTCCAAAAATATGAATAACTAATGTTTCCAAATGAAAAAGCTGCCTTTGCCATTCTGACGGACAAGGCAGCCGAATGTTGAAATTCCCTACTCAAAGACAGAAAAATTTCATGGGAAGACAAAAGAATCAACCTGATCAATCGAGCCGAAAACCGAATATTCTAATAAATTTGCAGGCATATATTGGTTCGCCGAATGAAACGGAAACCTATTCTCCGCTAAGCAACTGTACCGCTGTTTCCACTACTTGGGCCGAACCGGCAATGGCCAAAATCACAATGACCGGTGCGGCAAACGCCGGGTAAAACAAATAACACAAGTAGAGAGCGGCTGAAGCCCAAATTCCCGTGCACCATGTACAGCTGATCAACTCCCCGATAAAGTTTCTAATGACACCCTTTTTCGGCACATAATAGACTTCTTTTTCGCCGTCTTCATTAACAATGACCTCTTCCTGTAAAAAAGGTGCCCTTAAAAATTCAGTAATTTTGTCAAAAACAATCAATCTCGTTAAGCGGAAACTTGCCAAAGAAAACATGAAAAATTCAATCCAGGTGATTTCCAAGAACGGTCACTCCCCAAAGACTTTCAAATTGCCCGGAGCAAATCCGGGAAAAACGCCTATTTTGGCGGAAACAAGGCTAATGTCCGTTACCCAAAACCCATACAAACAATATGTTATAGTGTAATGTTTTACCATGAAATAATTAGGAGGAATCAACATGGGTTGCGGAAGAAAAGATGACCAACACAAAGAGAAAAACTGCATCTGTGAAGTGGTCCGCGCGATCAAAGACATTCAAGATGCTGCAGAGGATATATGCGATTGCCCGGCCAATTGCTTCCAAGAACCATTGGGTTCGCTCATCGCTCCCGGAAGAAGACAGGCCGCCGATACGAGGGTATTCATCTTAAAAACGGCCGACGGTTCCCCTTTTCACGCATTCTTCAGGGGGGATGACTGCGCTTGCGTATCCATCTTCTTCCGTGTGGAAGAAGTATTTGACAACTGCTGCGCCACATTGCGTGTCATCCGACCCGTTAAAAACGGAAACGAATCAGTGAATTTGGCGGACGGTTGCTGCATCGATTTGAAAGCCGTATGCGAAGTGGAAGGATTTGAAGCGACAAACGATTGTGTGACAGTGGATCTGAGCTGCTTCTGCGGCATTCAATGCATTGCCGATGTGGACTTGGATATTTGCGAAGACTGATCATTACGCGGAATAAGAGAGCGAACGCCAGTCGGAAAACCGACTGGCCATTTCTTTTTTCCTATTCATTCATATGGATGCTGAGATTAAGCGCAACAAAACACCCTCTCCGGCAAAACCTTCATCTCATCCCGATGATTCTCACCGATTGAATGTCCTCGACAGGGAGGGTTTTTACATTTTTATTAAAAAGCAGCACTTCAATTTGCCCATCCTCTGTTTTTCCCTTTACATAGCCCCTGATCGACTGATTTTTCGTCTGAAACAAACAAGGTACCGGAGGCAGTTGTTTTGGAAAATGAAGCAAATATTCGAGTCTTTCAAGCGTATCCATTTCCCGGAAAGACTTGACTTTCTTCAAGTAGGGCCCGGGCGGGTTCATAGTTTGATCTTCTTTCCGTTCTTCGCTCTTTTTCTCTGTTTCCTGGTCTTTTTCTTTATTCAGCGGCTTGCCGAAAACGCCGGTGTCATGTTGGAAATCATCCAAATAATGAATTTTTTTCTTTTTCGTTTTTTTGATTTCCAGCGCCTTCCTGCCATCTTGTCCGCTTGCTGTTATTTCCCGTTCCGTTTCTTCGGCCTGCTCCGATTTTCTTTTCTCTTTTTTTATGGAATATACAGCCTGCATATCCACTTTTGGAGGATGGATTTTGGGGGATTGGGCAATATACATTAACGGCTCTTTACTTGTATATCTGTCCCTCATCTTTACACCTCCGCCTGTATCTAAAGGTTTCTACCTATAGATATGCAGGACGCAGCCTAATTGTTTATGGACGATGAAATGGCCGGTTGCCGGGCAGGAAAGTAATACCCAACCGCCTCCGCCGCCTGAAAAAGGCCATGACTAAAAGCGGTGCCGGCGGCCAATATAAAAAGGGCCCCGAAAAAAGGGCCCGTAAAGTTTATAAAATATGAAACCCGGAATCTACATGAATGTTTTCCCCTGTAATTCCCCTTGATAAATCGCTGAACAAAAACAACGCCGCATCGCCGATTTCCTCCGGAGTGACATTCCGGCGTAGCGGCGCTTTTTCCTCAATTTCATTCAAAATCGTGTTAAATTCGCCGATCACCTTGGAAGAAAGAGTGCGAATCGGACCGGCAGAAATGGAATTGACGCGAATGCCGTAAGGACCGAGGTCATTCGCCAAATAACGCACACTCGCCTCCAAGGAGGCTTTGGCCACACCCATGACGTTATAGTTGGGAATCACTCTTTCAGCGCCGATATAAGTCAAGGTAACAATGCTGCCGCCTTCCGCCATCAGCGGTTTTGCTTCTTTGGCAACAGCCGTTAAAGAATAAGCGCTGATGTTATGGGCGAGGAGAAACCCGTCGCGGCTCGTATTCATGTATTCCCCTTTCAGCTCTTCTTTGTTGGCGAAAGCGATGCAATGGGCCACACCGTGGATGACTCCGACTTCTTCCTTGATCGCCGCAAAGCATTTGGCAATATCTTCGTCCGAACTGACATCGCAAGGCAGAACCAATGACCGCTCATCCTCCAACGTTTCGACAAGCTCGCGGACGCTTTTCTCCAATCGCTCAGTTGCATAAGTAAATATCAGGCGCGCTCCAGCTTTATGGAGAGAACGGGCAATCCCCCAAGCAATGCTCCGTTTGTTGGCTACTCCCATCACAACAATGTTTTTTCCTTCCAAAGAAAGAGACATATCTTTCCCTCCGTTGTTATTAATACAAGTTATTAGTACCTAGTACTAATCATACAAGATGTCTCCGGAAAAGAAAAGAACAACAGATGATGATTTTAAAAAAAATCACCGGCCAAATTCCAATTCCCGTTTTAGTTCCATCGCATATTTTTTGCTTCCGGTAACAATCAGGCGATCATGGAGCAAAAGTTCCGTATCGCCATGCGGAACAATTGAATCGTTCCCGCGGAAAATACGGACGAAAAGGACATCTCCCGTAAACGGAAACTCCCTCAATGTCATGCCTTCATAGCGGCTGTTTAAAAGACGAATCTCGTAGAGGGCTTGATCTTGATTCGTTAACAGATGTACAACATTCGGTGATTCAATCAAAGAGCGGAGAAGGGATTTGGAGGCCCGGAAATCGGAGAATACCTCGATATTTTTCTCCCTCAATGTCTCTTCCAAATCAGCGCTTTCTATCCGCGCAATAACCCTGTCCACATGATATTCTTTCATGCCAATGGCAAGCGTTGCATTCTGTTCTTCATTCCCGGTGGAAACAACCACAATGTCAGATGAAAATATGTCTGTTTTCCGCAAGCAATCTATAGATAATTCTTCCAATTCAACGATTTTAAATAGAGAATCGGATATGTTTGTTTCCGCTTTTGCCTGTCTCTTATGATACACGGCGGTCTCGTATAAAGGTTCCTCCAAAACCTGCGACACCGATAGTGTCAGCTGATTGGCGCCGATGAAAGAAACGCGGACAGGCTCCAGTTGAACCGCGCCGGGAGGAATGAGCTTCTTAAATACAACCGGTGTAATCAGACAAGTGAGAATGGCAACCAAAATAAGCGTGCCGCTCATTTCCGGAGTGAGAAGTCCCATCTTTTCCCCGATGGCGGTTGCTGCGATAACCAATGAGAGGGTTGACGTTAACAAAACGCCTGATGCCACCGCTGTCCTTCGGTCAAACCATATCCGCAAAATAAGTGCCGGAACGACCTTGGAAATCAATAAAGCTCCAAGCAGCAACGGTATCAACAGAAGCATTTTCTTATCACTCAAAAGAGCCCAAATATCCAATTCAACTCCGACCTTCACAAAAAATATCGGAATGAGAAAACCGTATCCGAAGGAATCAAGTTTATGGATAAGTTCTTGATCAGGGGCCAACAAAGACACGAGCACACCGGCCAGAAAAGCCCCAAGAATGTTCTCGGCGCCTACCGTCTCCGACAAGGCTACAAGTACAATGATTAATGTAAACACGGCCCTGGTCCCGATTTGGACGGTCCCGGAGGACATTGTTTCAACAACCTTATGGTTGCGATACAATTTAGCCAAAAAATAAAAAACAACGCCGGCTGCAAATAATACCAATAAAAGCCAGGTGCTTCCTTCCCCGCTGTCATAAAGCGAAGCAAACACCGCCAAGAGGATCATGGTGGCCAAGTCGGCAATTACGGCCACAAGCAAAATAATTTGACCGATTTTTGTTTTCATCAAGTTTGTCTCTTTCAATGTCGGAACGACAACACCCAGGGAAACAGTCGAAATGATTAAAGTCATTAAAAACACATTTTCAATAAACCCTGCTGCCACAAAAAGATAAGAAAGACCAAAAGATACGGCAAAAATGCCACAAAAAACAACGGTCGCAACGACAAAATGATTGGGTTCCTTTTTCGCTCTTGATTTCGGTTTATTCTTCCCTTTAAATGCTGAAAAATCAATTTCCAACCCGCTCAAAAACATAAGAAATATAAATCCGAGGGAAGACAAAGTCTCCAGCCAAATATCTTCCTGAACGATATTAAAACCGCTTTTCCCGATGATTAATCCCATAATAATTTCCGCAACGACGACAGGTATGACATTCATGCGGAATCTGTGAAGTATGAAAGGAGTTAAAAAAGCGACAACGAGTACTATGACTAATGAAAAAAGTGAGCTGCCTCCTTCCATGATGTCCCTCCTTCTCTAAATATTATCTATCTTCCGGAACTTTCCCATTCTTGCACACGCCATTTCCGGTATGCCTCCCGGAAGGAAACATCGTCCTGTTTAAAAAAGGATTGCCTGTTAAATAATACACATAAAGACCGGCCATTGCAAAGGAGAAATCCCGAATGGATTTGGACATTATCGGTGATATTCACGGCTGTTTCCGGGAATTGAAAGAACTGACGCTCAAACTTGGTTATGATTGGAGTCCAGGCTTTCCCGTCCATCCGGAACGGAGAAAACTTGCCTTCGTCGGAGATTTGACGGATCGGGGGCCGAATTCACTCCGGGTCGTTGAAGTCGTCTGGACTCTCGTTGTTGATAAAAAACAAGCCTTTTATACCCCCGGGAACCATTGCAATAAATTGTACCGCTACTTTTTGGGCAACAGAGTAAAAATTGCCCACGGTTTGGAAACAACGGTTGCGGAATTTCATAAGCTTTCCGGCGAAGAGCAAAAAATAATCAGGAAAAAATTTATCAGCTTGTATGAGCAGAGCCCTCTTTATCATCTCTTTGAAGAAGACAAATTGATTATTTGCCATGCGGGCATTCGGGAAGATTTAATTGGAAAAAACAATCAAAAAGTGAAAACTTTCGTCCTTTACGGGGATATTACGGGCGAAAAAAACCGTGACGGTACGCCGGTCCGTCTTGACTGGGCCAAACATTATCAGGGACGGTACACAATTGTTTACGGACATACTCCTGTAAAAAAACCGAGAGTTGTCGGCAATACTTACAATATCGATACAGGCGCCGTGTTCGGGGGAAAGCTGACCGCTCTCCGCTTTCCGGAAATGGAATTTGTGTCTGTTCCCTCCTCCATGCCCTATGTGGAAGAAAAATTCAGGTACTTTACAAGTGATGACAGGTAAAACAGACGCAGAATAAAAAAATCGGCCCTGGCGGCCGATTTTTTTATTCTTTATCAATGTCTGTCAGCTTTTTCATGTCATCAGGCAGCGAAGCCAAAAATTCCAGTTCCTTCTCCAAAACCGGATGGAAAAATTTAATGGCGGAGCAATGCAATGCCTGCCTGTTGATAAGCTTTAAACTGCCTCCGTACAAATCATCCCCTAAAAGCGGATGGCCGAGATGAGCGAGATGAACCCGAATTTGATGGGTTCTGCCGGTTTTTGGACGAATACGCACATGGGCATAGGAACGGTACTGCCGGACGAGCTCAAAATAAGTGCAGGCATATTGTCCGTTTGGATTCACTTCCCTTTCAATAATGCTGTCGCTTTTTCTGGCAATTGGTTCTTCAATCCAGCCGCGGCTTTCCGAAAAAACGCCTTCAGCCAAGGCTTCATACGTTCTGATGATCCGTCCTTCCCGCTGCTGTTGACTGAAAAGATGATGGATATGCCGGTATTTAGCAATCAAAACAATGCCCGAAGTATTCCGGTCCAATCTTGTGACAATATGTACTGCGGAGGAAAGGCCGGTTTTCCTGTAGTATCCGGAAACGGCATTTGCCAAACTTCCCCGCGGATGCTCTCTTGAGGGAATCGTATTCATTCCTGCCGGCTTGTTTACAACAAGAACATAATCATCCTCATAAAGAATAGGAAGCGGAATGTCTTCAGCAGCCATTTCCCCGCTGGGCTTTTCCTCGGGAAAAGTGACGGCAAGACATTCTCCCGCCTGAAGGATTTTGCGGACCGTCACGTCTTGCCCGTTGACAGAAAGATTTCCGCCTCTAAATTTGATGTCTGTCAGCGCCGCCCTGGAAATATTTTTGGCCCGTAAAAATTCCCGCACCGTCTTCCCTTCGTCTTCTTCCGTAATGCGAAAACAGAGTCTGAACCGTTTGTCTGTCATTGCCATCGTCCTTTAACTTCCGGCGAATCGGAAAAAATTATTCAGGAACATCCTCTCCGATAAATGATTCCCGTACTCTTTTCCAGAACGGGAAAGGTCTGAAGCGGACAAAACGGATAATTTCATCAGCGACGCGGAATTGAATGGACTTTACATCTTTATGGAAAAATGTTAAATGATCCACGGTTAGTTGAAAATCCGGGCTGTTGACCGGTTTTAACAATAACGTGTGATGGGCCGGCAAAACAAGAGGAGAGCCGATCGTCCGGAACACCCGGTTATTAATGGAAGCAATTTCTGATAATTGAATTGCCTGGATAGACGGATGAAGAATCGCCCCGCCCAATGATTTGCTGTATGCGGTGCTTCCGGAAGGCGTTGACACGCACAGACCGTCTCCCCGGAATCTTTCAAAATGCTGGCCGCGAATGATCACGTCCATGACAAAAGTTGACCCGACGCTTTTTACCGTGGCTTCATTCAAAGCCAAATAAAGCGATTCCTTGCCTCCGTGCGTATAGCGGACAATCACCTCCAAAAGGGGATATTCCACAATTTGAAAAGGCGTTTTCGCAATGGCAATGACCAGTTTTTCAAGCTCTTCCGGCACCCAATCCGCGTAAAAACCGAGATGACCCGTATGTACACCGACAAAAGCGGTTTTATCGAGCCGGTATGTATAACGATGAAACGCATGCAACAGTGTGCCGTCGCCGCCGACAGAAATGACGATATCCGGCTCTTCTTCATCATATACGAGATCAAAATCCAACAAGTATGACGTCATTTTGTTTTTGATTGATTCCGATTTACAATCTCCTTTGGAAATGATGGAAAATTTCATTTCTTCTGCTCCTCTGTATCGTACTGAAAACGGTTAGCATTTTTTCGACAAACATCGTTGCATCATTATCTGAAAAAAATGACTGTCCTTATAAAAAATATATCCTAAAATTATAATAAATTCAGCTTCATATCCGGCATTTACCGCAAACTTTCTTTCCGGCCCTTCTTCCGGATATGAAGCTTACCCCTTTTATTTCATAAACCGGTACTGCCAAAACTTATTTGCCGCTTTGCTGCAATTCTTTTTTCTGCGAAAAGAACGCTTGGGCTTCGCGAATTTCGTCCCTTATTAACGACATTTCTTCATCAAGCCGGAAGGCCGCTTCAGCCGCTCTTTGCAATCGAATCTGGATATCCTCAGGAATCATGCCGTCATATTTATAACTTAGCGAATGCTCAATGGTTGCCCAAAAATTCATGGCCAAAGTGCGGATTTGGATTTCAACCAATATCTTTTTCTCGCCGGTAATCGTTTGCACCGGATAGCGGATAACAACGTGGTAAGAACGGTAACCGCTTGCCTTTTTATGCGATATGTAATTCCGCTCTTCTACGATTTCAAAATCATTTCTCTTTCTGAGCAAATCGACGACCACTTCGATATCGTCGACAAATTGGCACATTATCCTAAGGCCGGCAATATCCTGCATTTCCGTTTCCAAGCGGTCCAATGGTATGCCTTTCTTATTTGCTTTATCCAAAATGCTGGCGACAGGTTTTACTCTCCCTGTCACAAATTCAATCGGAGAATGCTTTTGCTGAAGTTCAAATTGGGTTCGCAACCCTCTCAGCTTTACTTTTAATTCTTCAACCGCCTGTTTATATGGCAGCAAAAATGTATCCCAATGGTTCACCTGTCCGCTCACCCCACATGCTATACTACAAATAGACGACACCGGCATTTCTCGGAGCACCACATAAAAACAGGCAGCAAGAGGAACCGGAACACCGGCAAAATATATTTTTCACACTATACGGAAAATTGCCATTCCAAACCGGCCGCAACGCAAGGCCGGACATCATTTATTTTAACACATCTCAATCATATATCTATAATGCAATTTGCCCCAAAAAAGGCGGGAGCGGGACCGGTCGGAACGGATGAAGAGCCCGTATCAACGTTTCCGGAATTGTCTTCGCCTTCACAGAATCAACATGAACAGGTAAAATTTTCTCAATGAATAATTAGAAAGCAGGGATCAATGTGACACAGGAAATTGAAATCGAATTTAAAAATTTGTTGACAAAAGAAGAATTTATTCGTTTGCAAAAAAGATTGCAAATCACGGAGGCGGACTTCTTTAAACAAGTGAATTATTATTTCGACACCGAGGATTTTTTGTTAAAGAGCCGCGGCTCGGCTTTAAGGGTGCGTGAAAAAGACGGGAAATTTGAATTGACTCTCAAAGAACCGGCCGGCGAAGGCCTCTTGGAAACAACGCAAATCCTAAACAAAAAGGAAAAAGAGACGATGTTAATAGGGGGAACGCTCCCTGAAGGTCCCGTAAAAGAGCAGCTGATAAAACAGCAATTTCCTTTGGAAAAACTCTCTTGTTTCGGCACATTGGCAACCGAGCGGGCGGAAAAGCCGTACAGAGGCGGAACCGTTGTTTTAGACTACAGCTCATATTTAAACAAGCACGATTACGAAATCGAATATGAAACGCAAGACAGCAAGACGGGACAAAAAATCTTTCACGAATTGCTGCAGGCGGAAAACATACCGGTACGAAAAACAGCCAATAAAATCCGCCGTTTTTATGAAGAAAAAATGCGCCAAACGAAAGGCAAAATATAAAATTTTTTTCAGAACATGTAAGGAGAATAAACATGAATACGGAACAATTGAAAATTTTGATGCAAATAGGCGCGATCAGGGATTTTCGCGGCGGCGCATCATCATCAGCCGGTTCGGCCGGAACCGGTTCTTTATTCAAGGAAATTTTCCTGAGTTTTCTCACCGAAGCTTTTCAGGCCGGGGAAAATTTTCATATGGAGAAGACAAAAACCGCCTCTTTCGAACATCCTCCGGTAAGATTGCATCATTTCCCGCAAAACATGAGCGCGGATGGCGCACCGACAGATTATGACCCTATCATTTCTAGGGCGGCCAAAAAGTACGGCCTTCCGGTGCAATTAATAAAAGCAGTCATTCGCCGCGAATCCAATTTTAATCCGAATGCCGTCAGCAGGGCCGGAGCTTCCGGACTCATGCAGCTGATGCCCAGTACGGCAGCGGGACTTGGCGTAAAAAATATCTTTGATCCGGAAGAGAATATTTTTGGCGGTTGCAAATATTTGCGGCAAATGCTCGACAGATATAACGGCAATTTGGCACTCGCTCTCGCCGCTTATAACGCCGGACCGGGAAATGTCGATAAATACGGAGGAATCCCCCCGTTTAAAGAAACACGGGAATATGTCAGAAAAATCATGAACGACCTGGCAAACGTCTGATTTGAAAAATCAGGCGTTTTTCCTTTTTACGCACGATTCTGTCCCTCCGCAAATGAAAGATGACAATCGAAGAAAAAAATAAGCGGGTAAGCGATAAAAATTGCAAAATAATGGTATTTACTATCAGGTGCAGAGCCGATTGTTTGAGATATCTTTTTGCCATTGCTACAATAAAGACAATGATGTGATTAAAACCACAATAAGATGACGTTCATCCGCCCCGTTATTTTTATGTTTGAAAGAGATCCCTATTCCCACTCCATGAGAACAACAGAAAGAAATCCAAAAGGATGAGATAGAGTGCAGGAGAAAAATATGAATGTGTGCGGCTGCCATGATTGCAATGGAAAAGCAAAAAAACCGATTGAGATATATATGTTCATCGATCCCTTGTGTCCGCAATGCTGGGCGCTGGAACCGACGATAAAAAAACTGATGATTGAATACGGGCGCTATATTTCACTAAAACATGTGCTGGGCGGCCGGCTGCCGGTCTTGACCAACAGAAAAGAACAAAAATACGAAAATCTGGCTGAAATTTGGGAAAAAACCGCCGCCAGAACCGGGATGTCTTGCGATGGAAGTCTCTGGATGGAAAATCCTGTCTCAGCCCCTCATATCGTTTTCGTAGCGGTAAAAGCCGCGGAATTGCAAGGGAGAAAAGCGGGCTTCAAATTCCTGCGCAAAATTCAGGAAGCGTTGTTTCTGAAAAAACAAAATGTCTCCGACCCGGATGTGCTCATCCAATGTGCCGAAAATGCCGGACTGGACGTAAATGAATTTAAATCCGATCTTCATTCGGAGAGTGCTGCCAAAGCATTTCAATGCGACATTAAAATCACCAACGAAATGGAAATCAACGAAATTCCTTCTTTAGTGTTCTTTAATGAAAATATTGAAGAAGAAGGGGTAAAAATCTCCGGCTATTACCCCTACCATGTATATGAACAGATCTTGCGGGAAATGCTTTCCTTTGAACCGGTTCGGGCTGAACCCCCTCCATTGGAAATATTTCTGAAACATTTTGATTTCGTCGCCTCCAAAGAAATTGCCGTTGTTTATGACATGCCGATTAATGAAGTGGAAAAAGAAATGAAAAAATTACAATTAAAACAAATTGTTGAACCAGTATACGCGAAATACGGGACATTTTGGAAATATATTAAATCATAAATCGGTATTGTTTTTACACACTGCCAAGAAACGGATTGATTCATTATTTTTAAATAAAAAACGGACTGCCGTCGCAAATGGCAGTCCGGAAAACAAAGCTACAGAAAAAGACCCTGAAGTTTCAGGGTCTTTTTCTGAATTAATACGAACAAAGGGGATGGGAGAAATTTTTCACGGTCAAACAAAGGGGTATATGTTTGCTTGTGATCAACTTCACGCTATTAATATAACATGAACCGCAAAAATCTACAAGCTTCTACAACCGATTTCACATTATTGTCATAAAGTCTTGTTGAGAGGACTATCGATTTACGTTTTTTCCTCCCTTTTGCGATCCCTCATAGAATAGAAAAAGGAAATTTTTTAAAAAAATGGAATAAACTCTGATTAGACATTATCGGAAATGGGGAATTCTCTGTGAAAAAATTGCATATCACGTTGATGCTGTTATTTATCCTTTTTTCCTTCTTTTTAAACATCCTTGGCCTGATGCATTTGGTTTCTGTTTTTATCACCGCTCCGCTATTATTTTTTTCCCTTTTTGTTTTTATCAGTTATATGAATGATCGCAACCGATTTAAAGGATTTAAAGACTGAGTTCTTTCATATGAACATCCGCCGGGAAACAATCATGGTGATTCAAAGCGGCAACTATCTTTCAAGCAGCCATGGATAAACAGAAAAGAACCGGGCCAAAGGGAAAGGGCCTCAAAACGGCAGATGGACCGAGTTGCCGGTCCATCTTTATCATTTGGATTTTTTCATATATGTCTGAATTGATTCGGATTTCGGTTTACGACAGCATCGCTTCAAGTTCATTCAATTTCTCTTCAAAAACTTTTAACGCTTTTTCGATCGGTTCCGGACTTGTCATGTCGACACCCGCTTTTTTCAATACTTCAATCGGGTAATCTGAACTTCCTGCGCTCAGGAATTCAAGGTAACGATCCACGGCCGGCTGCCCTTCCGTCAAAATTTGCTCGCTCAACGCGGTGGCGGCGCTAAATCCGGTCGCGTATTGATACACATAATAATTGTAGTAAAAATGGGGTATTCTCGCCCACTCAAGACCGATTTCCTCGTCGATCACAATATCCTTTTCCCCAAAATATTTTTTGTTGAGCTCATAATACTCTTCCGTCAAAAGCTCGGCAGTCAACGCCTCATTATTTTGCGCTTTCTGGTGGATTAAATGTTCAAACTCTGCAAACATCGTTTGCCTGAAAACGGTTCCTCTGAATCCTTCCAAATAGTGATTCAGCAGATACAGTCGTTTTTGCTCGTCATCGATCGTTTTCAACAAATAATCATTTAATAACGCTTCGTTGCAAGTGGAAGCCACTTCAGCGACAAAAATGGAATAATTTCCGTAAGGGAACGGCTGGGTTTTCCATGTAAAATAACTATGGACAGAATGCCCCAGTTCATGGACCAAAGTAAACAAATTGTTCACATCGTCTTGCCAGTTCAACAGGATATACGGATTTGTTCCGTACGTTCCGGAGGAATAAGCCCCGCTCCGTTTGCCCCTGTTTTCCCTGACATCTATCCAGCGTTCTTCAAAAGCTTTTTTGACAACATCCATATATTTGTCGCCCAGGGGAGCCAAGCCTTTCAAAATGATATCCTTCGCTTCTTCAAACGTTATTTCCATTTTCACATCTTTTACAAGCGGTGTATACAGGTCATACATATGCAGTTCATCGACACCCAGCACTTTTTTCCTCAAAGCCACGTAACGATGAAGAAGGTGTAAATGTTTATTGACTGTTTCAACGAGTTGATCGTAAACCTTTTCCGGTATATTGTTGGCTGCCAGTGCCGCATGTCTTGCCGAGCGGTATTTGCGGACTTTCGCATAAAAATTGTCCCTTTTGACCTGGCCGCTCAACGTGCTGGCAAAAGTGTTTTTGAATTTGGCATACGTGTCGTACACCGCCTTAAAGGCATCCCGACGCACCCGTCTGTCGGGGCTCTCCATAAAACGGATATACCGGCCGTGCGTCACTTCTACCTCGTCGCCGTTTTCATCTTTGATGGGCGGAAAACGCAAATCAGCATTATTAAGCATTCCGTACGTGTTGCTGGATGCGTTCATGACCTCAGACGCTGCGGCAAGGAGTGCTTCCTGTTCCGCCGGCAAAACATGGGGTCTTTGCATATTGATTTCATCGAGGGCATGTTCATATAATTGCAGTTCTTTCTTTTCCCGTAAAAATAGACGAATTTTTTCTTCGTCGATGGAGAGAATTTCCGGCACAATAAAAGAAAGGGCGCTTGCCACTTGGGCGTACAAACTTTTGCTGCGGGCATCCATGGCCTGATAAAATGAATTGGTCGTGTCCTGGTCGTAGCGCATGTGGGCATAAGTATACAGTTTGCCCATCCGTTCCAACAGTTGGTCTTCATATTGAAGCGCTTCATAAAAAGTGTCCGCGCTTTCTCCGAGCCTTCCCTTGAATTTTTCTATTCCTGGAATCATCTCCTGCACCGCGGCAAATTCTTTCTCCCAATCGTCATCCGTTGCAAAAATATCTTCCAACCGCCATGTATCTTCAACGTTTATCTCACTTCTCGCAGGAAGCTGTTTCACATTCGTCTTTTCGTTCACCCATTTTCCCTCCAATTAATCATTTAAGAAACTCGAAAACGCTCAAATCCATTGTACATGAAGAAAAACCTTCCTTCAAAAAACATGCCGGACATCAAACAAAACGCATGTTGATTAGGTGTTAAAAACATCCCTTCCGTCAAAACATTGCCGAATTGAAAATTGACTGTAAAAACGGGCCTCTTCCCTTGCCGATTCCGCCGCGGTGCGAAAGAGAACAATATCATTCGAAATGTAAAACACGTCCTTTCCCGCCTTGTGCAATATTCCTTGATGCGTTAAAACCTGCAAATATTCGAATAACAGAAAAGGAAGCAGTGTTTTGTTGATGTTGGGCAGCTGCCTTGAGCGAAGTTGCTTTTTTTCAATTCTTTTTAACAAAGAAAGATAGGCGCCGGCAAATGAAAAACACTCTCCTTGTTTCTTGCCGAACAAACAATCCAGAAAAACATACCCTTGCCAAATAAAGGGAGATTCTTCTATGACCGGATTTAACGAAAGGGGAATACCGACATATGGAGGCAATAAGAGGGGATGTACAGACAGTGAATACAATTCTTTGACAAAATCACTGTTGAAAAGGTTTCTATTTCGGAGAAACGTTGTTTTAAACCGTTCCATCTCTTCCCGCCACTTCCCGACAGAAAGCTGGGTTGCGGAAGTAGGACAGAACAAATCATCGATGCGGGCCGCCTGCAACGGTTTTGCCGTCAAGCCGGCCAGAGCGCTTCTAACCGATACGGGGAAGATATTGGTTAAAAAGATAAATTTCTTTGTTTCCGGACAATATGCCGGCAAATACAAGTGATTTCCGGCCGTCATTTGCAAAAACAAATATTGAAAACCGGATATGGAAAACTTTTGGCTGCTTTTACGCTGAATGTTCTTTCCTCCCAGAATCCATAATGGTTCGAGAGACAAACTGCGATATCCTTTTGTTCGTTGGATGAATTCCTCCTCCGGCAAAACTGCACATTGAAATTCCAGGCAATACGTTTTTCCGCCGAATTCGAAAACGATATCCGCTCTCCGCCGGATGCGTGGAAAATAGACTTCCAGCCGCGGTGATAAATTTTCCCTTTGCAGCCATTCAAAAAGTTGCAGTTTTCCCTGCAGATGATATTCCGATTCCGGCTCAAAAGAATCAGTGCAGAAACTTCCCCTTTCATGTGCAAAATGGGGAATTCTTTTTGTTCCCACTTTCAAGATGACCCTCTCTCCGCAAAGCCGGCAATAGAATGATTCCCGGCTCCGGAGCCATTTCAAATAGGATAGATTGCCCCGTCCGGCAACGGAGATTACAGTGCCGTCACTTAACCTGGCCGTCAGCAAAACATCATCTCCTTTCATTTTTTTACTATAATTTTCGCCGGAGGGGACAAAAAATCCTGTTTGCAATCATATTTTTTAATCACTCTTTAAAAAGATCACCCATTCATCAGCGGCCGTCAAACTGTATTTCATGAACTAACATTTCCAAAAAAAAGGCCAGAAAAAAACAGAACACCGATTTCCGGACAGGAATCGGTGTTCATTTATTGAAAATATGTCCTTATTTGTTCAAACACATTCTCCGACAAAATCTCTTTTCCATATTCTTCAACCCGGTGTATGGTCACTTGGGTTTCATTTCCGTATTCAAGCAAAATGCTCAAATAATTATCAATTTCTTCTTCTGTATATTGGTCTTCCGGAAAGACCACATACAGATAATAACGGTTTTCAAAATGGTACAATTTCGTTTCTAAAGAATCTAATACCTTTTCTTTGGCAAGGGAGATAATGTCTTCAAAATCGTTAAAAGCGATCAGAAAATCGAGATTGCTTTTGTATTCCGGCAAAGCTGCGCTCGTAATGCCAAAATGGTCGGCGAAGAAATCGCCGATTTTATATTCCTGAGACGGCTCCCTGAATTTTCCATCAGGAATCGGCAATTCAAACTTCTGGCCATCTTTGGAAATTTGCGCTTTCGTAACGAGAACTTCCAACCCTTTGTCCAATGCTTGGACTTGGATCCATAATGGACCGTCAATTAAAAAGTCTTCCTCTTGATGGATTTCATCCATCATCTCCCAGAAAAGTTCTTCGCTCCGTTCACGATTGTACCAGATCTCTTCCCGGTCAAAGCCGCGTTCTTCTATATCAACATAAGAAATATAAAACTTGACTGTGTGTTCATTGATGCGTTCAATATCCATCAAACAACTCTCCCTTCAGGCACATAATGGAAGGGACCAATACCCTTATGCACAAGACATTTTGATGGCAAACCATGTGATGTGTCTTATAAATGTAATGTTACCTTGTACTTATATTTTATGACAAAAAAGAAATAAAGGGAAACGGAAATTGCCGTTTTGAAAAAAACCATTATATGCCTATTGAACCTTATTTTAAAAGTCATCACGGAACAAAAACAACCCGCGCCAAAAGTGAGACATTTAACTGTATTTATGTCTAGATTACTATATTTTTTCCGCTTATACAATAAATTTGCCGTAAGAAAAGTCACATCTTTTCACACATTGAGGCGTGATTTCCCGCGGCCATTCAATCCGGAGATTCCGTTTTAAAATGTACCAGTGCCATTGCCGGCACACTGCCCCCATCCGTGCAGGATTTTTAAAAAAGAAAAAAGACCCTTCCGTTAATATTAAAGGGTCTGAACAGACAGTGTTAATTGACGAGGCGCTGGGCTTCAAGAAGCTGATATGTGCGGACTTTTCTGGGCAAGAACCGTCTGATTTCATCCTCGTTATATCCGACCTGGAGGCGTTTTTCATCAATGATAATCGGACGGCGGAGCAATCCGGGATTATCCCTGATCAATTGGTATAGTTCTCTCAAAGGCAATGTATCGATATCCACTTTGAGGGTTTGATATGTTTTCGACCTCGTGGAAATGATTTCATCCGTACCGTCCTCGGTCATACGGAGGATTTCTTTTATTTCTTCAATCGTCAACGGCTCAGAAAAAATGTTCCGCTCCTTGTACGGGATACCATGCTCCTCCAGCCATGCTTTTGCTTTTCGACAAGATGTGCAGCTCGGTGAAGTGTACAGTGTTACCATATGTACCACACTCCTGTATATGAATTTCCGCCACAACGGATAACATTTGTAAATTCTTTAAGAAAAATCAATGTAATTTAAAATTAATTTAATTAAGTAATTTCTATTAATTATTATACACGACATTGCCCAAAAAGGGTATATCTTTTTTTAAAAAACAAACATTTTTTTGTGTTTCTCAAAAAAGGCGGACAATTTCTTTTTAAAAACGCTTTCTCAATGATTTTAGACGTATGAGCAAGAAAAACGTTTCATTTTCAAGGCCCTTTTCTGCTTTTTATGTTCGCGAAAAACTGATGAAAAAATACAATATTTTTCATTTTATTACATTTTTTAACTTAATCTAATGCAGAAAGTCCTCTTAATTTTTCTCAATTAAATTATGAAAATGAAAATAAAGTTGTTTTCATAATCTTTTCTTCAAAGAAGAAGCTAAAATTCCGACAAAAATTTGTCAAAAAACCGTAACAACTTTTCCGAAAATTATACTTTGAGTGCTCCACCCGCAATCCACTCTTTTAACAAAACGGTTTTTTTCCTTTTAATACAGGAGAAATTCCCTTATAATAGAATAAGGGAGAAAAATCACATTTTTTGTTGAACGCAAACAAAGGGGGAATGTCTCATGGCCAATTACATCATAGACTTGGTTATTGTTGCCATTTTGGTCATTGGCATTACCGCCGTAAATGGAGCAATCGGTGATGTCATCGGACGAAAAATTTTCGGCGGTAAAAACAGGACAGTGTTCACGGATGCAACAAAGAACAGCCAAGCTGGCTGGAAAAGCATTGGCGGAGCAAAATAA
>CALKIU010000006.1 GCA_937995745.1 uncultured Bacillaceae bacterium
CGTACGTACGGTGGTGTGAGAGGACGGGAGTTAATCACTCCCTCCTACTCGATTGTTTTTGCGCGCTGATCTTTGTTCCGCTTGTTTCCTTTGCTGTCATCTCCGCTTTTAATGTCTTCCGCAGCCCCGCCCATGATGTTGCCCATTTCCGGGGAGCCTTGATTGCGGCTGCCTTTGTTGAACTTCTTTGTCAATGTAATCCTCCTTTTCGACGGTTTGATGAAATATAGTCTTCCCCATCTTGTTTGATTTTTGCCATTGCTCTCCGCAAATATGCGCCGGAAAATACCTTCCCGGCAAAAGGCCTTCTTTTTTTTCAAGATTTTCCTTAAAAACTGTTAGAAAACCGCATATTGAACAGTCTCGCAGTCTCGTTAAGTGCCGAGCCCCCTTTCTTCCGTCAGGCCCAGTGCGGCTTTCGGTCCGGATCATCTGTTTTCTGATAGCGGCTTTTAAGCGCTGATTCCGGTCCGCATTTGGCAGGCTTTACGGAAAGAGAAAATTGGTACCGCTTTCCGGATTGCGCGTCTTCTGGCATGTTCGGCAACCGCCCTTTTTACAAAAAACCGGGGGATAAGCCCGTGCTTGTCCGGCGGGAATTACATATATTGGGAAACAGATACGCGCCAACATTGCCGGAAACATCCTTCCTAATGGACAAGGCAAAGCCCGACGCATCAAAATGCTCCTCCCCCCTTCCATTGAAAGAGCCGGCAAAGGAGGTGACAAATTGGGAGAACTTAGGGATAAAATGAGCGACATTTCCAAAACCGTCATGGAACTATATGTGAGGCAAGTGATGAACAAATATTCCAAAGACAATAACAGACGGATTCAAATGAGGGAACTGTCTGACAAAGAAAAAGAAAGACTGAGAAACCTCTATTTCGAACTGGAGGAGCAAGTGAACGCATTCGTCAATCAAGTTTTAAACAGCGGAGAAGAGGAAGCAGAAGACCGGGCATCCCGGACCAAGGATATGGTCCGGAAAAGAAGAGAATAGCAATAAAGTGAAAGGGGAGAAGTACGTGTTAAGCGGAAGAGCGGCCTGCGGCGCGTCCGGGGCAAGGCGCAGTGAAGCCAGATGGAATGCCCTTGACCCCGACAGCAGATTTCCGTTGTCAGAACATGATTCGGCGATCCTTCAAGAGGCGGACGAGTTGTCCAATATTGAGCAACGTTCACGGGAAATGATCATCATAAAGGACAGCCTTGATATCAAGGTGAGATCCACCGAAACCCAAGTGGCTGCTTCTTTGCAGGCAGCATTGCAATTGGCCATCGCGTTAGTAGTCAATATTTCCATTGCCGATGATGAATTGGCCGAGCAGATCACCCAAGATTTGCTTCAACTGTCAAGAATCCAGCAAGTGAACAAGCAAAGTGTCATCATTAAAAACTGCCGGAAAGTCGATGTATCGATGACTGATACCGATGTTGCCGTTTCCGTTCAATTGATGTTGCAGCTTCTTTTGGCATTGCTCATTCTTTTCGAAGTTTTCTAATCACATTGATTTTTCCCAACCCAGCCTCCTGTTTATATATATGCCGGTGCAGCATAGGGTGCCCGCCCCGCTGCTTTTTTTTTGCTTAATATCGTTCCCCCGGGGGTCTGGGCAAAAATGCCGGATCACAATCAAATGTTCAGGAACGCCAACTTGCGGCTGTAACCGACATGCGGCGAATCTCCAGGGATTGCCGCCCGAAACCAATCGGCAGCCCTTTTCCTGTTATTCGCCGAAAGACCCGGATTAGCGGAAGCAATCGTGCTACGTTGGGAAATAATGAACTGAAATCGCTGGCAACAGTCGGCAATAAACATAATTACTGTAAAACCAGTATAAAAAAAGAATTGCCTTTTCTTTTATTCTTTCGTTTTGGCTTCTTAAAAAAGACTCGGGCTATGGAGGGAGAAAAGACGGATTTAAACATCTGTATAGGGATAAAGATTCGGTCCATCATCCGAATTTTAAGAAATTGAACTCAAACATTTATAATTAACCGTTTTAAATATTTAAATATTGTTAACCTTACTAGACCCAAATAAGTAAAACACTATTGAAAAGATAAAAAATGAGAAAAAAGATGGAAAAAAACGAGCGAAAAAGTCGGTTTTTGTCTATTCATGGGAAATATTAGATGTCTATTGGTTTAAGACCTTAGGTACAGAAATAAGAAAAAAGTGAAATTATAGTAAAGTTTGTGTAAACAAAAAGTAAAGAATATGTGAAAATGATTTCCCGTTAAGGCTTTTTTCATGAAAAATACAAGAATTTTTGTCATTTTTAGAAAATCTTCAAAAAACGGACGATTTGTCGTCACAGAAGTGGTATTTTTTAATAGTGACGGGTGTTTTGTCTATTCACCCAATTCTGAATAGACAAATAACTCTTCCCGTTTGGAATGGCAAATGCCCGTTCCAGTTGAGTGTAATCAGGGTTAGGGGGGATTATGAAATGCTGCAAACAAAGAAACGGAACACCATTTATGATGAGGTCCTTGCAAGAGGATTCACCCGCCGCGATTTTCTGAAAATGTGCACCGCTCTTGCAGCAACAATGGGCCTCACCTTCAAGGAGTCGGAAAAAGTGGTTCAAGCAATGGAAACGGCCAAACGGGTACCTGTGCTTTGGCTTCAATTCCAAGCTTGCACCGGGTGCACAGAATCATTCATCCGCGCGTCACATCCGAAGGTTGAAAGCGTTTTATTGGACATGATTTCCCTGGAGTTCAGTGACGTGCTTTCCGCGGCGTCCGGCGAAGCCCTTGAAGAGGCTATGCAAAATGTCATCAGAGAATACGCCGGTGAATATGTGCTCGTCTGCGAAGGAGCCGTTCCGGATGATACTTACTGTCAGCTGGGCGGAAAGGGAGCGCAAGAAGTTCTGAAAGAAGCGGCCAAAGATGCCAAGTTTATCATCACTTTCGGAAGCTGCGCTTCTTGGGGAGGCATTCAGGCTGCCAAACCGAATCCGACAAACGCACGACCGATCAAGGATATCGTCAAGAACAAGCAAATTGTTCGTGTGCCCGGATGTCCGCCGATCGCCGAAGTGATGACCGGAGTGATCGCACACGTCATTACATTCGGTAAGCTGCCGGAGCTTGACCAGCACGGAAGACCGAAAGCGTTCTACCGTCACCGGATCCATGACAAATGCAACCGCCGTGCATATTTCGACGCCGGACTATTTGCCGAAAGCTTCGATGACATCGGGGCAAAACAAGGATACTGCCTCTACAAGCTGGGCTGTAAAGGACCCACAACTTATGCGTCTTGTGCAGAAATGCGTTGGAACGGGGGAACTAGCTATCCGATCCAGTCCGGAAATCCATGTATCGGTTGTACGGAGAAAGACTTCTGGGATAACGGCCCGTTCTTTGAGAGAAGGGCGAAAATTCCGGGAACGCAAACAACGATTAATCCTGACAAAGTTGGCTTTGCCTTGACAGGAGTTGCGCTTGCCGGGGTGGCAGCCCACGCAGCAGCCACTGCTGTGAAAAAGAAAATAGATGAAAAATCATCGGAAGAACGGAGTGAATAATGATGGCAAATCGCATTGTAGTTGACCCGATAGCACGGATTGAAGGACATTTGCGTGTGGAAGCGGAGGTTAAAGACGGAAAAATTGCAGAAGCATACAGTTCGGGCACTTCGGTACGTGGAATCGAACTGATTTTGGAAGGCCGCGACCCCCGTGACGTTTGGGCCTTTACACAGCGTATTTGCGGCGTATGTACAACTACTCATGCGCTTTGCTCTGTTCGGGCAGTGGAACATGCTCTTGATATCAAGATTCCGAAAAACGCCAACTTAATCCGCAATATTATGAACGAAGCGCAATTTTTACATGACCATACGGTTCATTTTTACCATCTCCATGCCCTTGACTGGGTGGATGTCGTCTCTGCGCTGGATGCAGACCCGAATGAAACGAGCAGGATTGCCCAGTCGATTTCCGATTGGCCGAATTCATCACCGGGCTATTTCAAAGATGTGCAAAATAAAGTGAAAAAAGTTGTTGAAAGCGGCCAATTAGGTATTTTTGCCAACGGCTACTGGGGACACCCGTTGTATAAATTGCCTCCGGAGGTAAACTTGCTGGCCGTTGCCCACTATTTGGAAGCTCTTGACTGGCAGAAGGAATTTGTCAAAATTCATACGATTCTCGGCGGAAAGAACCCGCATCCGCACTATGTCGTAGGCGGTATGGCAACACCGATCGATATTAACAGCGACAATGCCATCCATGCGGAGCGGCTCATGCACATTTCCAAAATCATCGACCAGGCAAGAGAGTTTGTAAACAAAGTTTACATTCCTGACTTGCTTGCCATCGGTTCTTACTACAAAGACTGGCTGCACGGCGACAGTCAGAAGAACTACATTGTGTACGGAGACTTCCCGACCGGGGATATCCGCGATGTTGAGACATACAGGGCTCCGCGGGGCATCATCCTTGACGGTGATTTATCGAAAGTTTATGATTTCGACCTCGCCGACAAGAACCAAATTCAGGAATTCATTGATCGCTCTTATTATGTTTATAACGACGGAAAAGACAGCGGCGGCAGACACCCGTCCGAAGGAGAAACCAATCTTAAATATTCAGGTCCGAATCTTCCTTACGATTATCTGGATGTGGACAAAAAATACAGCTGGGTTAAAGCGCCGCGCTGGAAGAACAAGCCGATGGAAACCGGTCCTCTGGCCCGCGTTCTTGTCGGATACGCTTCCGGACGCGAAGACTATGTTGAAACCGTTAATGAAGCATTGCAAACATTGGATGTTCCGGTGGAAGCCCTCCATTCCGCCATTGGCCGCATGATTGCCCGCGGATTGGAAACGAAGATTGTTGCCGAATGGCTGCGTAACGATATGGACGAATTGCTCAACAACATTAAGAACGGCGACCAGACAACATTTGACCGCTCCAAATGGGATCCGAAAACATGGCCGAAGAATACATCCGGAATTGGGTGGATGGAAGCGCCGCGGGGTTCACTGGGTCACTGGACGCACATTGTCGACGGTAAGATTCATAACTATCAAGCGGTCGTACCGACGACCTGGAACGCATCTCCGGCCGACAATAACGGAAATATCGGTCCGCTCGAAGCATCCATAAAAGGCACTCCGATTGCGGATCCGAAGAGACCGCTGGAGATTTTGAGAATTGTCCACTCCTATGACCCGTGCTTATCCTGCGCCGTCCATTTGACAGATTTGGAGAACAAAGAGACAACGAAAATCATGCTAGGTTAGGAGGCGGTATGAATGACTCATCCTAACACCGGGCTCGAAACCCAAGCATCCGGAATCGATCTTCGGAAAGAACCCGTAAAAAAGGTGTATGTCTGGGAGCTGCCCGTTCGTGTCTTTCACTGGGTGAACGTCCTTTGTATTCTGGCATTGTTCCTGACGGGAATCTATATCGGCAATCCGTTTATAGGCTCGTCCGTCCCTGAGGAAGCCTATTATTCGAATGTGATGGGATGGTCCAGATACATCCACTTCTTTGCGGCCTTCGTGTTTACGGCCAACATCATTTTAAGGGTGTATTGGTTCTTTAAAGGCAACAAATACGCCAAAACAAATCCGTTCAAAAAAGCGTATTGGCAGGACGTTTGGGAAACGACCAAATTTTACTTGTTCTTGAAGAACAAGAAAAAGCATACGGTCGGTCATAACTCGCTGGCCCAGCTGTTCTATCTCATTTTTATCGGCGTGGGTTCGCTGATTATGATTTTGACCGGAATCTATTTATACTTCGAACCTCAGTTTGAGTCCATTGCAGTGGCCAAACTGGGAGCCCTTTTCGGCGGCGACAGCTTTTCAGTCCGTTCGTTCCACCACATTGTGGCCTGGTTCTTCATCATCTTCATGGTGGTTCATGTGTACATGGCCATCCGTGAAGACTGGTTGAAAAGAAACGGAACGATTTCTTCCATCTTCACCGGCTACAAAGTAGATAAAGAAAACAACGAAGAAGAACAAAAAAGGTGACAAACGTGACTGAAACAATGTCGGCCAAGAAAAGAATCAAAATCATCGGGATCGGCAACACCCTCTATACTGATGAGGGTGTTGGCGTCCATATTATTCCTTATCTTGAGGAAGCATTGAAAGATTATGACGATGTGGAAATCATCGACGGTGCCACAGATGCCATGCGGCTCTTGGAACCGGTGGAAGAAGCGGACTATCTTATTGTCGTAGATGCGGTAAATGCCGGAAAACCCGGCGGGGAACTGATCATCTTACGACAGGAGGAAATACCCAAATATTACGGCGTAAAAATGTCGGTTCACCAAATCGGCTTTCAAGAGGTTCTGTTTGCAGCCCATTTGCGTGAAAAACTGCCCGAGGAAATGGTCTTGTTCGGCATTCAGCCGTACAGTTTGGATTTGAACGTCGGCTTATCCGATGTCGTCCGGAAGAAAATCCCTGAAGTAGTTTCTTTGGTCGTGGAACAAGTTCAACAATGGAGTGGCCTCCATGAATCGCGCTGAATTTTTCCGGGAAATGGGGAAGGGACTGTTAAAGACGATTAAAGAAATTTCTTCCCCATTCCTTGAAGAAGAATTGGAAAAGATGGACGCATTGGCGGACAAAATGGCAGGAGTGACGTGGCACATTGCCGGAAACAAAGAATTGTTTGCCGCCGGTGAAGTCCATGACTTGTTTCTCGGCGGTCAATCGGTCATTCTTTTCAGACGGGAAAAAGAGTTTGCCGCATACAGGAAACTCTGTCTTTCCTGCCGAATGATGCCGCAATGGATTCCGTACGAAAAAAAGTTGAAATGTCTTTCCTGTGAGAAGGAGTTTTTCCTGGAGAGCAGGGGCGGTGACTTAAAATTGCGGCGCTGTCCGGTAAAAATTGAGGGAGACAACGTCCTGGTCGGGGTTTTTAAGGAAAATTCTTGAGGCAAGGAAGATAGCGATGCATGAAATGGCATTAATGGGGGATATTCTCCGGCTAGTTGAAGAAGACGCCCGCAGCCGCAATTTGCGGCAAATTAAACAAATTGAATTGATTGTCGGTGATTTAAGCAATGCGATGCCTGATGCCCTCGAAATGGCTTTTGATGTTTTTAAGGCAAGGGGATTGGGCATGTTGTCCGAAAACGCCCGCCTTGTCATTCACCGAGAGGAGGCGCGGGCAAAGTGTGTGGTGTGCGGATGCGAGTATACGCCCGGACATCGGTTGAGCATCTGTCCCGATTGTTCCATGCCGGGCGGAAAAATCATTGCCGGGGAAACATTTAAAGTTCAGTCATATGAAGGGAGTTAAAAGATATGAAAATCAACCTGGATGCGGAAGTTCTGTCTGACAACAATGCAGCCGCTGAATTTAACAGAAATCTGTTCAAAGAAAATAAAACGCTTGTCATTAATTTGATGAGTTCCCCGGGGGCGGGGAAAACAACTTTGCTTGAGAAGACGATTGCCGCTTTAGGGAAAGATTACACGATTGGCGTTATAGAAGGAGACTTGGCGACTGAGAAAGATGCCGAGCGCATTCGCGCCTTGGGGGCAAAAGCAGTGCAAATCAATACACATGGCGGCTGCCATTTGGACGCCCGGATGATCGCCAAAGTCCTTCCTGAATTAGATCTCGGGGAAATCGATATTCTTTTTATAGAAAATGTCGGAAATCTTGTCTGCCCTTCCGGGTATGATTTGGGGCAGAATCATAAAGTGGCGATTCTCAGTGTTCCTGAAGGTAATGATAAAATCCCGAAATATCCGGTTATGTTCCGTCGCACCGAACTTGTCGTTTTGAACAAAATCGACCTCTTGCCGTATGTGGAATTTGATTTGGAAATGGCTGCCGAGGATTTAAAAGGGATTAACCCGGAATCAAGACTGATTCCTTTGTCAGCAAGAACGGGAGAAGGAATGGACGAATGGCTGAAATGGGTCAAGGATGCCTATCAAAATCTTCAGGAGCAGTGAGCGTGACCGTAAAAGGACGGGTTCAGGGTGTTGGATTCCGTCCCTTTATTTTTCAATTGGCCGGAGAGTTCGCCGTTTCAGGAACGGTACAAAACAATATGGACGGGGTCAGGATTCATGCCGAGGGGGATGAGGAACGTCTTCGGGGCTTTGTCTCAGCCATTGGAAGAAAAGCGCCCCGGTTGGCGAGAATCGACGACGTGATCGTGGAAAAAACGGAACCGCGCGGATTTCGCGGGTTTCAAATCATTGAAAGCGACAAGGAAGGCAAGTCGTCTCTCGTCATTCCCGTCGATTCGGCCGTATGCGACGAATGTCTTGCGGAAATGCGGGATCCGGAAAATTTTCGCTACCATTATCCTTTAATCAATTGTACCCAGTGCGGTCCCCGCTACACGATCATCGACGCTCTGCCTTATGACCGTCCGTATACTTCCATGAAAGAATTTGCGATGTGCGAGAAATGCAGCGATGAGTATCACGATCCGTCCAACCGGCGCCATCATGCCCAGCCGATCGCCTGTTGGACGTGCGGCCCCGCAGTATCGCTTCTAGACATGACGGGGAAAACGGTGGCCGAGGGGGATGCCGCCTTAGAAAAAACGGCCGCGCTGCTTAACGAAGGAAAAATTGTCGCCGTCAAAGGAATCGGCGGATACCACCTTGCTTGTGACGCCTTTAATGAGGAAACGGTCAAATCTCTCCGGCAGCGGAAAAAACGGCCGCAGCGCCCGTTGGCTGTTATGGCGGCCCATCTGGAAGCCGTGGAACGGATTTGTTATGCGTCATCTAAAGAAAAGGACATTCTCGCATCGCCGGAAGCGCCGATTGTCATCTTGCGGAAAAAAGCATCCGGAGGACTGGCGGAAAGCGTTGCTCCCGGAATGGGGACGATCGGGGTCATGCTCCCGTATACCCCTGTCCATCATCTGCTTTTTGACCATGGGGCCGTGCCGGTCCTTGTGATGACAAGCGCCAACCCGTCCGGACTGCCGATGCTTTATAAAGACGAAGAAGCTCTTTCTTATTTGCACGGCATCGCAGATTATGTCCTTTCCAATAACAGAGAAATTCTCCATCCGATCGATGATTCGGTCGTGCAAGTAGTCGACGGAAAGCTTATGTTTCACCGCCGGGCCCGCGGTTTTGTTCCCGATCCGCTGGAGACGCGCCATCCTGTCCACAACATCGTCGCCCTCGGCCCCCAGCAAAAAAACACCTTTGCCATCGGGCGGCACGGACAAATTTTTGTCGGCCCCCATATCGGGGATATGGAGCATCTCGAGGTAGCGGAGCATTTTAAAAAAGAATTTTCCCACCTGATGAAATGGATGGGAACTTCGGGGGCAACCGTCGCCGTGGATATGCATCCCCAATATACCACGACGCTGATGGCGGAGGAAATGGACGCCGACGTGGTTCCGGTCCAGCACCATCATGCCCATCTGGTTTCTTGTATGGAGGACAATCAAATCTCCGGTCCCGTTTTCGGGATTATTTTGGACGGTACCGGCTACGGAGAAGACGGGAATATTTGGGGATTTGAAATTTTGTACGGTGACGAGAAAAGGTATAAGCGGCTCGCCCATCTCGCATATACCCACCTGCCCGGAGGAGAGAAGGCGGTCCGCGAACCGTGGCGCAACGCCGTTGCCATGCTGATTGATTATTTCGGGGAAGAAGGGCTGGAATATGCCCGCACGCTTTTTGGCGCCCGGGAAACGGAAATTTCCATCATTGCCAACATGGTAAAGAAAGGAATCAACAGTCCGCTGGCGGGGACATGCGGCCGTCTGTTTGATGCGGTCAGCGCCATTTTGGGTGTGTGTGAAATATCCACTTACGACGGGGAAGCGGCCATCCGCTTGTCGGAAATAATGACGGAGTGCCGCGGCGACCGGCAATCTCCGTATCCGTTCACGATTATTGACGGCGAAGGGGAAGCCGACACGATCGATTTTTCTCCCGCTTTGCGGGAAATTGTTGAGGAGCGCCTGTCCGGTACGGATACAAAAACGATTGTTCACCGTTTCCATGAAACCGTGGCGGAAGCTTGCGTCCGCTGCGTCAGAAAATGGACCGCAAAACATGAGGAGATGAACAAAAAGGCGGTTCTGTCGGGAGGGAGCTTTCATAATCCCTTTTTAACCGTGGAAATATCGCGCCGCCTGCGGGAGTGCGGATTTACTGTTTACACGCACGGAAAAGTGCCGTGCGGCGACGGAGGCATTTCGCTTGGACAACTCATCGTTGCGGCCAATAAGAAAAACACTTAAATTCCGCCGTCAGTTTGCGGGGGTTCTCAAATGAAAACCGCACGGAGAAGCGGATGTATTATCGCGACATCAAGTCCGGGCACGTCATGAAAACCTTTTGCCCGGAAAATCATCGTCTTAAGGGGGAATAAACATGTGCGTTGGTGTGCCGGCAAAAGTAATTGAGAAACACGAATATTCTGCAGTGGTCGATGTCATGGGTTCACAAATAACGGTGGGAATCATCTTTGTTCCGGAGGTGGAAGTGGGCGATTACGTTATTGTTCACGCGGGTCAGGCGATGTCGATTATAGACGAGGAGAACGCAAAGCTGAGCATAGAGGAATGGAGGCGCCTTGCCGATGCAAGAACTTCTCAATGAATGTTCCAATCCGCAGTTGGGAAAAAAATTGCTCGCCAAAGTACAGGAAAGCGCGGCGGAGTTTAAAAAAAGATACGGCCGGAGACCGGCCATTATGGAAGTTTGCGGTTCCCACACCCATGCTTTGGCCGAAACGGGCATCAAAAAGGTTTTGAAAGATGATGTCAACTTGATTTCCGGGCCGGGCTGTCCGGTTTGCGTGACCGACCAAAAATCGATTGATGCCATGATCAAACTGGCGGACGGACCGGACCGGATTATCTGCACGTTCGGCGATATGGTGCGCGTCCCGGGAACGGAGAGAAGCTTGCTGGAGGCCAAGACGGAAGGGAAAGACATCCGCATCGTTTACACTCCGACGGATGCCGTCAAAATTGCCCGGGAAAACCCGGAAAAGGAAGTCATTTTTCTCGGAATCGGGTTTGAGACGACCATCCCCATTTTGGCGGTTGCCCTCCAGGAAGCATTGCAACAAGATGTAGGGAACTTCTCGATGTGGATGACGACGAAACTGGTCGAACCGATTTTGCGGGCATTGCTTGATGCGAAGGAAACGAACATTGACGGATTTCTTCTGCCGGGACACGTTTCCATCGTTCTCGGCAAAAACGGGTATCGGTATTTGGCGGAAGAGTACCGTATTCCCGGAGTGATCGCCGGCTTTGAGTCGGTGGAAATGCTCAGTTCCATTTATAAATTGATTAGGCAGCTGCTTGAAGGACGGGCGGAGATTGAAAACGATTATTCCTTTGTGGTGACGGACGAAGGAAATCCCGTAGCCAAGGCGCTGATTGAAAAATTTTTCGAGCCTGTGGACGAGCCGTGGCGGGGTATCGGCGTCATTCCGAAAAGCGGCATGGATATCAAGGATGAATATGCCCGGTTTAATGCGAAAAAACGGTTCCAAATCACTGTCGGAGAACCGCGGAAAACGAAATGCCGCTGCGGTGAAATTATCCGCGGCCTGGTAACTCCGGAAGAATGTCCTTTGTTTGGGAAGGCGTGCACACCGCTTAAACCGATCGGACCGTGTATGGTCTCGGCAGAAGGGACTTGCGCCGCCCACTATCAATACATGAGGGAGGATTAACGAATGGCGGAAAGAATCAGTCTGGCCCATGGAGACGGCGGGGAGCTCGCCCACCGTTTGATTGCCGATGTGTTTGTCCGCGCTTTCGGTCATACAGAAGAGGCACGGTTTGATGCCGCCCTGTGTTCCGTACCTTCAGGAAAAATTGCGGTGACGACGGACAGCTTCGTTGTCAAACCGGCCTTTTTTCCCGGCGGAAACATCGGGAAACTGGCCGTTGCCGGCACCGTCAACGATTTGGCGGTCAGCGGCGCTGTTCCCCTGTATTTGACTGCCGGATTTATGATTGAAGAAGGTTTTAAAATCAAGGACTTGAAAGAAATTGTGCAAACGATGGCCGCCGAAGCGGAGAAAGCGAATGTGCGCATCATTGCCGGGGATACGAAAGTCGTGGAGAAAGGGAGCATCGACGGCATTTACATCAATACCACCGGCGTCGGTTATTATGCGGACGGGAAACTGCCGGTCAATCCCGCGGAAATGGAGCCCGGTGACGCCATCATCGTGAACGGCACAATCGGCGATCACGGAGTCGCCGTTCTGGCAGCCCGGGGCGAATTGGGCATTACGACCGAGTTGCCGAGCGACTGCGCGTCTCTAAACGGCTTAATTCAAAGCGTGCTGTCAGAAACGGACGGAGTAAGAATTATGCGCGATCCGACGCGGGGAGGTTTGGCGACGACGCTCGTTGAAATTGCCGAAGATTTCAAGGCGACGTTGGAAATTGAAGAGGAACTCGTCCCCGTCCGTCCGGAAGTGCAGGGGGCGTGCGACATCCTCGGCTATGATCCTCTTTATTTGGCCAATGAGGGAAAAGTGATTTTTATTGTCAAAAAAGGAGAGGAAGAACGGGTTCTTCAATTGTTGCGGAAGCATGAGCTCGGGAAAAATGCCGCCGTCATCGGACGGGTGGCCAACCGGGAAAAAGGGCAGCTTCATTTAAGAACGGCTTTGGGCAGCACGAGAAGGCTGCACCGGCTGTCCGGGATGATGCTGCCGAGAATTTGCTAATATTTTTATAAAGCAATATAAAAGGGGCTGTCCAAAAGCGTCATCGTCCAAAAATGTGGCTTGTAAAATATGAAAATAACGCTTTTAGGGCAGCCAATTCTTTTGCTTCGACTGACAACGGGACGCACTGTTGGTGAAAAAATAGATCTATTTCCCGGAAAATGGTCGAAGTGCATGCTGAACAAAGTCCGGCGGGCATGGAAAATGACTCGAATTTTCATACAACCCCTTTTTAAAAATTTTTTGGGCCAGGCCTTCCAAGCCTTTCGCTCCATTGAGTTTTTTCCGGGCACAGGACAAAGCGATAAGGTTTTCAATGAGTTGGTCCTCAAACAGGCGTGATGTCAACCAAGCGTGCCGATTTTTCAAGCCTGTGCCATATATGCAGGACAGAAATTGCTCCTCTTAAACGAAATGTAAGAAAGCTGCCCAACCATAACGGGCAGCCCCAAAAAAACGCAGCGATAGGTCAGACAGCTTTTTTGGCGTTATTTGATAAAAGAACTCCACTCATTGATAAACGGCGCCGTTGTCTCATTGGGGGCTTGGATGACTTTCGGTGTTTCACCCACTTGGCGGATTTTTCCGTCCATTAAAATGGCCAGTTTGTCCGTCAAATACTTTACTTCCAAAAGATCATGGCTGACAAACACCGTCGTCGTGTTTGTCTTTTTCAAGATCTCCTTCAATTCTCTGAGAAGTTGGATTTTTGTGGGAAAATCCAAAGAAGCAAAAGGCTCGTCCAAAAACAGTACTTCCGGTTCAAGAACCATCGCCCGGGCAAGATTCACCCTCTGTGCCTCTCCTCCGGATAATTGATGGGCATGTTTTTTGGCGAGATGGGTAATATTAAAAATGTCAAGCCAATGTTCCACCTTTTCTTTTATCTCTTTTTTGGGCAGTTTGCGGATTTTCAGACCGATGGCGACATTTTGATATACGGTCGTATTCAACAGGGAAGCCTGCTGCATGGCGATGGCAAATTTTCTGCGGACATCGAGTGTGATATTGTCTTTCCTGATCTTTTTTTGTTTATATTCAATGTTTCCTTCGCTTGGAAAATCAAGGAATGCCAACAGTTTCAGCAGCGTGCTTTTACCCGCCCCGTTCGGCCCCATAATTCCCATGATTTCATTTTCTTCCACGGCAAATTCCGGAATATTGAGAATTGTTCTTTGATTAATCTTATAGACGACATTGTGCATTTTCAATAACGGGTTCATGCCTTTTTGCTCCTTTGCTGCATGTGCGTTAACAGGAAAGTAATGAGAAAAGCGATTCCCATGAGAACGAATGATAAGGCAAAGGCGATATCAAAATTGCCTTTGGATACTTCCATCACAATCGCCGTTGTTAAAATCCTTGTTTCTCCCCGCAAGTTTCCGCCAACCATTTGGGCGGCTCCCACCTCGGCGATGACTCTTCCAAATCCGGCGATGATGGCCGCGAGGATCGAAACTCTTGTTTCCAGCAATAAAATTTTCAACGTCTGCGCTTTTGTCGGACCCAGAGCTTTTATTTGCAGCAGCATTTTTTCATCGATTTGCTGAAAAGCGCTCGCCGTCAGACCGGTAATAATCGGGAACGAGACCAGCACTTGCGCAATTACAATCGCGGTCGGCGTAAACAAAAGGGAAAGATTCCCCAATGGGCCGGAGCGCCATAAGAAGATGGTGACCCATAAACCGGCCACGACCGGAGGCAGACCCATCAATATATTGATAATCGTCAAAATAAACTTTCTGCCTCTGAATCTTTTTAATCCGAGGAATACTCCGCAAGGAATGCCGAGGATCGTGCTGATGATGACGGCCGTCACGGAGACCCTGATTGTCCGGAAGGCGATTTCAAATACTTCGGGATCGCCCTTGATAAGCATTTCAAAAGCTTTTATTAAACCTTCGACTAGCAGATCCAAATTTCTTCAGCTCTCCTCGTTCCCGGGTGGGACCCGGAAATTTTTTTGCGCCAAAAAATTCACCACAAAGCCCGGTAAGAGCATGAGAATATGTCTACCGGGCTTTGCGGCAGCGAATCCTTGCTATTCAGCGTATTTGAAGAACAAGGATTGACCGTATTTATCCTTTCCGAATTCTTCAATGGCATCTTGGACTTCATCGTCAATCATAAATTCAACCCAGGCTTTGGCCCCTTCTTTGTTGATTTTATCACTTTTCTCCGGATTTACTTGCATGACATGGTAAATATTTAAGAGCTGTTCGTCGCCTTCAACGATAATTTCCATATCCGGATAATTTTCTTTCTGTGCCAAGTAAGTGCCTCTGTCCGTTAACACATAAGCGTTCTTCTCTGAAGCGATCCGAAGGGTGTTCCCCATTCCTTGTCCTGTTTCCAGATAATTGTTATTTTCTGTCGGGTCGATGCCGAGAGCATTCCAGATGGCCATTTCTTTTTTATGAGTTCCGGAATCGTCAGCCCTCGATGCAAATGCCACTTTGTTTTCATGGATGATTTTGAATGCTTCTTCAACGCTTTTTCCTTTAATGCCGGCCGGATCATCAGCAGGACCGGCGATAACATAGTCATTATACATGACCCGTTTGTAGTTGATGACATCGCCGTTATCGACGAGTTCTTTTTCGGATTCCGGAGCATGGGTGAGGAGTACGTCAGCTTCTCCGCGTTTTCCCATTTCAAGGGCTTGTCCCGTTCCGACGGCAATGATTTGCACATTGTACGGATATTTTTCTTCGAACATCGGGACAAGCAGTTCTTCCAGCAGCCCGCTGTCATGGGTGCTTGTCGTCGTCGCTAAAATTAAATCGGTTACTTCCGTTTCCTCTTTGCCGGTTTTGTCGGCACTTTTGTCCGCTTCGTCATCGGTGTTGCCGCATGCGCCGAGGAAAAGGAAGGCAAACGCAATCAAGCTGAAAAATAGAAGTTTTCTCAACTTCATGTTCTATTCCTCCTGTCTATTACTATAAATAATTTTGCCGAATTCCTCAAAATCATACCCTTCCAGTGTGGCGACCGTTTCCTTGAAAGAGGTGAGTTGGATGATATCCAACAAAACTTTCAAAGCTTGTTCGTTTTTTGGCGTCCAATGAAGGACGAGATCAAAGTTTTCTTTCGTTATCGGTATGAAGTCAAGATTCAGCTGTTCGGCAGCTGACCGGATCCCGAGGGCGCAATCGGCTTTCCCGTTGCTGATCTGTGCGGCAACGGATAAGTGATTCCACTCTTCGTTCTCGTAGCCCTTTATATCGGACGGAGAAATCTTTTCCCGGGCCAAGAAAGAATCGAGAAGAAACCGGGTTCCCGAGCCCCTTTGCCGGTTGACAATCGTAATGTCGTCCCTGGTCAAGTCATGAAGTCCTTTTATTTCTTTCGGATTGCCTTTGGCAATGATCAGCCCTTGTTCCCGTCCGGCCAATCTTACAACGGTCAGCGGTTCCAATACAAAAAACATTTTAATGAAGGGGAGGTTATATTCGCCTGTGGACGGATCGAACAAGTGCATGCATGCCACGTCGCATTGTCCCCGGTAGAGCATCAACAATCCTTCCAGGCTTCCGACGAACAAAGGACGCACCGTCAGAAAATCGGACTGGCCGGCAATGTATTTAATCAGGTGCTCCACTAAAAAGTCATGGCTTCCGGCAATATGAAGCGATTCGTTCCATTGTTCGGCCACAATCTCTTCTTTTCTGCCCGGCATGGTTGAACGGAGAGCTTTATACCTTTCCAATTCCGATTTTTCAATGCGCATTTTATTTCCGACTTTGATGGCATTCAGTTCTCCCCGCTTAATTAATTCATAAACGGTATGCTTTGAGATCCGGAATAACCGGGCTATCTCATCCGGAGTATACATTTCCTCATCCAATTTGTTTCTTCACCCCCTGGACCATAACTTAAAGATATCAAAAAATATGTAAAATATCTGTGACATTTTTGTGGTTTGTTTAGTTTTGTTTAAAATTATTTTTCGGTGTTCACATAAAGTTTACAATTATGGTTTTTCGGTTATGTTCTGAAACCGCCATTTAAAAACAGTTTGTGCTGAATTTGCCATGAATCTGCTCGCTAAAAGCAAAAAAATCCAATACAATAATAGTAGGAATAAAAAGAACCTTCCGAAAGATAATTTTTTTCTTTCATCACTATGTAAGTAGGTGAATGGATTGGCAGCGACACATTTATTTTTTAACACGGAGATCGGGGTGAAAAAACCTGAAAACATCCGCAACAAAAATCAAAGCTGCCCGTTTTGCGAGCGGGATAAACTCACAGATATCATTGATACGGATGGGCCGATCATTCTTTTAAAAAATAAATACCCTGTCTTGGAGAACGCTTTTCAGACGGTTATTATCGAGACGGATGAATGTTCAAGCGAACTTTCGTTATATTCCGAGGAGCATTTGGTGCGGCTTTTTTCCTTTGCTCTCAAGCATTGGTTTGCTTATCAGGAGAGCGGCAAATTTAAATCTGTCATTTTCTTTAAAAACCACGGTCCTCTGTCAGGAGGCTCCATTGCCCATCCCCATATGCAAATTATCGGTCTAAACGATATTAATTATATGGAAAATGTGGCAGTTTCCTCCTTTGAGGGCCTTCCCATCGATGAACAGGACGGTGTTCTTTTCAACTTGTCGGAAAAACCGCGGGTCGGGTTTTATGAATTCAATGTCCGGATGACGAAGCCGGAACAGTTACCTGTCTTTGCAAAATATGTGCAAACGGCCGTTCATTACATTTTGAATCATTTCCCGTTTAAATGTAACAGCTATAATTTGTTTTTTTACAATTTGGGAACGTCGATTTACGTAAAAATTATGCCCCGCTTTGTAACGACGCCGTTATATATCGGCTATTCCATTCCGCAAATCCCCAGCAATCTGCATTGGATCAGAAAAGCTATCATCGAAAAATATTTTAAATAATCACGTTTAAATGACCGGATGCGGTTTCAAAAATAATTTGTTCAAATCGCTGTTGGAAAAGTATTATTTTATTGCGCACGGCGGCGATTTTGCCGGTTGTCTTCTCTTGTTTACCAGGAGGTATTGCGTTTGCTTGCGGAAGGGGACGGGAGCGGGAAGGTCCTGTTGTTTGTCTTCTTGTCAGGCCGGACGGAACGGGGCCGCGTTCCTCCGGCCGTTTACGGTTTTGCGGAAAAGATTTCCGGCGCCGTTCAGTTGTTCAACTCTGTTGCCCGGACCGTCCTTGCGTTCTCCCGCTTATTCGATGACCCCGGATTGGGTGATTTTTACGGTTGGCTTTATTTCCACTGTTAAATCTTTATAATCTGTGTTTCGCCATTTTTCTATGTCAAAGTTTCTTATTTTCGTTTTGACGAAGTGGCCGAAACCGGCCGGGTCGACTTCTTTTTCTTTGAAACGGCGAATCAATTTTGTGCATTCTTCTTTTATCATGTTCTCAAACTCATGTTCCAATTTCTTCATGGTTGCCGGTTTCAGTTCATTGCCGGTAAATTCGTCAATAACCCCGTTCACGTCTATTTCCACCCGGATTTTATAAGGATCTTTTTCCATTAATCTAAATTTGCGTTTGGAACGAATGCTGTGCACCGACGCTTTGCCTTCATCAATTTCCACAAGGTACAGCCCTTCGCTGTATTCATCGACAAGAAGCTTGAAAAAGAACATTTTGTCCGGAGGCAGATAATCCACGATTTTTCCTTTGCAGAAAAGGTTGATCCCGTCCAAATCGACGATTTTACCCGGCTTTCTTTTCAGGCGGGGCATGAACGGGGTCTTTCCCCGTTGATAATAATCAAAAAGGAAACGTTGCAGGTTGGTTTTGGGCAGGTCCCCCCTGTCAATGTTGTGTTGGATGATGCGGGAAACGAGCTCGACCGTGCTCCGGTAACGATAGTTTTCTTCGAGAAACTCTCTGGCTGTTCCTTCCACAACTGCCAAATACAGGGTTGAACCGACGCCCGGATCACGCTGAAAAGCATCCACCAATTCAAGGATCCCTTTTCTTTCCGCCAATTCCTCGCCGAACAGGATGATGTTGAGACTTCCCGTCACCACCGGATCGGCGGTTTGCCGGCCGATGTCATCGAGAATGGTTTTTTTAATTTCCGATACGGCGGTAAATGTTTTGTCTTCCGGATCCTTTTCGGGAAGGTAATATGGATAAATAACCGTTCCCCGGATTTTTGTTTCGTCGTAATAATCAAAACCAATCCCGTTTACGAGTGAAATGTCATCGAGGATATTTTTTTCCACGCAACCGGACAGGGCAGCCGCCGCCAAAACGGCCATAATGAAAAATTTAAGAAGACGGCCCACTTTTTTTCACCTTCTTTGCCAACAAGGTCGCCAGGAATATAAGGGGAAGATAGACGAAATCAATATAAAAACCCATTGTTCCGGTTATGGAGGCAAGAAAATTGATCTGTTTTCTCGTTGAAATCATGGAAACGGCAATTAAACAGAGCAAGGCGAAGACAGGAACGGCGGTTCTTTGCCTAATTGAGAAAACGTGCTTGGCCAGCCGGCTTGCGGCCCACAACGGAATGCAGACATTGGGCAGGATGACTAAACACCAGGTGGCGACTCCGATATATTCAAACCGTTCCAAAAAAGGCATTTCAATAATTTTCCATATTGTCAACGAAGGCCAGATATTTTTTTGAATTTGCGCTTCCGGAAAGTAAGCGAAGGTGATCACCGTCAAATACAAATAAAGGACGGTGCAAACCGCGATGGCCAGCTGGGCCCATTTTTGCACTTTTTCCGGCTTTTTGAGAAAAGGATAATAAAACAGAATGAGTTCAAAACCGGTAAACGAAAATGCCATGGTGCGGCTTCCTTTAAGTAAGTCCGTGAACGAATGGTCAAGGATGGGGAGCAAATTCGCAAAATTGGCATAAGGAAGCGCGAATAAAAAAATGAAAAACACATAAACAGACAAAACGGAAGAAATGAAGGCCATTCCGGTTAATACCCGAAACCCGCCCGTCACGACGTAGAGGACAAGAAAGAGAAAAACAAGGGCGAACCAGAATGTTTGCAGGCGGGGAAACATCCATACTTGCACAATTTCAATATAACTCCGTAATACGGTGATCATCCCCAAGCCCAAATAGATGATAAAAACGATGCCTGCAATTTTGGCGGCCCATTTGCCGAAGACAAATTCATGGACGGAAAGAATATCCCCTTCGACGGTGCCGAGCATTTTTACAATCATCCACACGATGAAGTGGGCGCATACGCCTGTCATAAGAACGGAAATCCAGGCGTCATAGCCTGCTTCTTTTGAGATCAGCCTTTGAAAGGTGAGAATGCCGATCCCGATTTGATTGGCATAAATGAGAATAAAGGCAAAAAACGGCGAGATCTTGCGGTTTTCCGGAATCTGCATGTTCATACCTGTACCTCACTATTCGTCGATGTCTTTTTTCTCCTTGGCGGCTTTCCGGCTGAAGCGGGCCGGTTTTTTCGTCCGCAAATATTGCGGGCGTTCACGCAGCGTCGACAAAGGCGGACGCACGAACGCTTCTTTTAAGTCATGCAGCCGCGGCGGATAGATGGGCTCCAAATAGGGCCTTCCCAAGGAAGTCAGCCGGAGCAGGTGGGTGGTGACAAAGCAGAGACAAACAACGATCCCGAGAAGCCCCCATAATTCCGCAAATATTAAAAATGGAAAGCGGAGGAGACGGATCGTGTTTCCGATCCGGTAAACCGGCGTAGTAAAGGATGCCAATGCGGAAAGAGCGACGATAATGAGAAGAACATTACTTGTCAAACCCGCTTCCACACTGGCCGTTCCAATCACAATCCCGCCGACGATGCCGATGGTCTGGCCGACCTTTGTAGGCAGACGGGCGCCCGCCTCCCTTAAAAGTTCAATCGTGATTTCGAGAAAAAAAGCTTCCAAGACCGGCGGAAAAGGAATCATTCGTCGTGAAGCAACAAGGGTATTTAACAGGTCTACAGGTATTAATTGATAATGATACGATAAGATGGCGACATAGGCGGGCGTGGCCAGGACGGAAAAAGCAATCGCAAAAAACCGGATGAAACGGATGAATGATGCCAGTATCCAATCGAGCAAATAGTCTTCATAAGAGTTGAAAAATTCCACCAGCGTCGTAGGGGCAATCACAGCGTGGGGAGAACCGTCCACCAACAAGACGACTTTTCCTTCGGTAAGGGCCGCCGCCACGCGGTCGGGCCGTTCCGTATCCAACATTTGCGGGAACGGCGAATTGGTGTTGTCGGAAATCAACTGCATCACATACGAACTGTCCGTTATTTCGTCGTATTCAATGCCCTCCACGCGCTGGCGCACGGTATTGACATTTTCCTCATTGGTGAGCCCTTCAATATAAAGAATCGCCACTCTCGTTTTCGAATATCTGCCGACGATGATTTCCTCGACAATCAATTCTTTTACCGGAATTCTTTTTCTGATTAAATTCAAGTTTTGTTTGAGCGATTCAACAAAAGTTTCTTTCGGCCCGAGAACGCTGAATTCGATTTCCGGGAGGCTGATGTTTCTGACATTTTCTTTTTGTGCGGAAAAAAAGCAGCAGACCCCTTTTTCTCCCTCCACCGTCAGCAAAACCGCACCGTTAAACAGTTTTTGTTCAATTTCGTTTTTGTTTCTGCTTATGTCAACTTCAGCCAACGGAAGTATTTTTTTGGCATCGCCCAGCTTTTTAAAGTCACCGTTGAGCAGTTTGGGCAGGGCGATTTCGTGGAGGATTCTTTCATCGACAAGGGAAGTGATATAGAACAAGGTAAAACGCGTTTTTGTTTTTTTATTTTGATAGGAAACCGCTTGAAAATCTTCTGATTTTTCCAGTATTTCCTTTAAATCCTCGCCCATTATTTGTTTTTTTCTTTTCCAGCCCAGTTTCATCAAGCATTCTCCTCACAATCCGCGGGACTCGCATTGCAAAAGGGGAAAGCAGGCGGACGCGGGCGGTTGTCCTTTTTCCGCATTTTCTGTAGCCCATTCCTGTTTGTAAAAAACAGTAATTGAAAAAAATCTCTTATTTGGAAATCGTTGTTATTTTTACCGTTTGACATTGAATTATTCCGGCCGACGGACCGGACGCACTTCGGGAAAAACGCTTCTCTTAAATGCCGAAAGAAAACAGCCGGCCCGTTGGCTGACCATTTTTTTAAAATCGGACATATACGCGGCTATCTCGGGACGCCGCCCCGCCGGCGGAGAGAGGAAGGTTGAACGGGAACGCCCCGAACGGTTGAACAGAAAAAAAGCCGGCAATGATGCCGGTTTTTGAGAGGTTGAGGGTGAACCGTTTATTGTTTGTATTGATTATTTTGGCTGTTCTTTTTGTCTTTTCTTGCCCGCTCAACGCCCGGTCCCGCGTTTCCTTGGACGCTGGCGGCGCTTACTCCCGCTTTGGAAGGGTTTTTCTTTAATTTTGCCACACTTGCCACCTCCTGTATGTACTCTCTCCAAAGAAGCGTGAACTAATCGTGAAAAAGTGTTTTACAAAAATTGGGCATTTTTATTGCCAGAATTTTCAAAATCCTTTATAGTTAAAGTAGTCACAATGTTTTTTCAGCGGAAAAAGACAAATCACATTGAACAGGAGGGAATCCGGTTGACGCGGCAAATCAAAAAAGCGGCCGTTCTCGGCGCGGGTGTGATGGGTTCCGGCATTGCCGCCGTACTGGCAAACGCGGGAATTCCCACGTTATTGCTTGATATGGTTCCCGGCGGCCTGACCGGGGATGAAAGCGGTTTGACGCCGAAAAACATTCGGGAACGAAATCGCATTGCCGAAACCTCGCGCAAAAATCTTTTGAAACAAAAACCCACTCCATTGACCGCACCAGAAAACCTCATGTTGATTGAAGCCGGAAATGTTGAAGATGATTTGCATAAATTGAAAGATGTGGATTGGATCATCGAAGCTGTTGTGGAAAACTTGCCGGTGAAAAAAGCGTTGTTCGCCCGGGTGGATCAATACCGGAAACCGGGCAGCATCGTCAGTTCCAACACTTCCGGACTCAGTGTGGAAGCCATGGCTGAAGGAAGGTCGGAAGATTTTAAAAAGCATTTTCTCGGAGTCCACTTTTTCAATCCTCCCCGCTATTTAAAACTTCTCGAAGTGATCCCGACGCAACATACCCGGCGGGACGTGGTGGAATTTGTAAAATCTTTTGCCGCGGACAGGCTTGGCAAGGGGGTCGTGGAAGCCAAGGACACGCCCAATTTTATCGCCAACCGCATCGGTACATACGGATTGATGATCACGGTCAGGGAAATGCTTGAAGGCCGATACGGCGTCGGGGAAATTGATTCGGTGACCGGCCCTTTAATCGGCAGGCCGAAAAGCGCCACGTTTCGCACCCTCGATGTCGTCGGTTTGGACACATTTGTCCATGTGATCCGCAATATGTATGATCGGACGGAAGGAAAAGAACGGGAAGTTTTTAAAATTCCTTCTTTTATGGAAGAAATGCTGGAAAAAGGATGGCTCGGCAGTAAAACGGGAAGAGGGTTTTATCAGAAAAAAGACGGTGCCATCCTGGAACTCGATCCGGTGACAATGGATTACGTTCCCCGCAGGAAACTGCAGGCCCCGTCCATTGAACTGGCCAAGCAGGCAAAAGGAAGGGCGGCCAAGCTGCAGACGCTGCTGTATGCCAATGACCGCGCCGGAAAATTGCTGTGGAAGATTACGAGTCCTGTGTTGGTCTATGCGGCCAACCTGTTGGGAGTGATTGCCGATACGATTGATTCCATCGACCGGGCGATGAAGTGGGGATTCGGCTGGGAGATGGGGCCGTTTGAGTTGTGGGATGCCATCGGCGTCGACAAAGCGGTGCAAAAGATGAAAGCGGACGGGATGGAAGTCCCGGCCTGGGTGGAAGAAATGCTGTCCCGGGGCCATGTCTCCTTTTACAAAGAAGATCCGTCCGGCAACCTCTCCTGCTATCATAACGGCGAGTACCGGATGATCCGGGAGCATCCGAAAGTGATCCATATTCACAAGTTAAAAAAGCAAAACGGTTTTATATTCGGCAATTCCGGCGCCAGTCTGGTGGATATGGGAGACGGCGTTGCTTTATTGGAAATTCATTCGAAAAACAATGCCATCGGTCCCGATGTCATCCGGATGATTGAAAACGCCATTGATGAAGTGGAGAAAAACTATAAAGGCCTTGTCATCGGCAGCCGGGGAAAAAATTTTTCCGTCGGAGCCAATCTCGCCTTGATTTTGATGGAAGCCCAGAACGAAGAAGTCTTTACCCTTGACATGTTTGTGCGCCGTTTTCAGCAGATGGTGATGAAAATCAAGTACAGCAGCAAGCCGGTAGTCGCCGCACCGTTCGGAATGACCCTCGGAGGCGGCGCGGAAATCTGCCTGGCGGCGGACAAGATCAGGGCCGGTTCGGAAACTTATATGGGGCTTGTGGAAACAGGCGTCGGACTCATCCCGGGCGGGGCCGGCACGATGCATCTTTATATGAAACATTTAAAAAATCTGCCCCAAGGGGTCGAATTTGACCTGCAAAAAGTGGCCAACAAAGTGTTTGAAACGATCGCTTTGGCGAAAGTGTCTTCATCGGCCGTAGAAGCGCGCAAATACCATTTCCTCGATGGAAACGACGGAATCTGCGCCAATGAAGATTACCTGCTTTATGAAGCGAAACAAGACGTTCTCGCTCTTTATGAGCAAGGGTACCGTCCGCCCATCAAGAAAAAAGTGCCCGTCACCGGGGAGCCCGGTTATGCGACCCTTCTTGTGGCGGCGCAATCGATGTACCGTTCAGGCTATATTTCGGAGCATGATGTGGAAATTGGCAAAAAACTTGCCTATGTTCTCTCCGGAGGCAAACTTCCGTACGGCACGGAGGTGGACGAAGAATATTTGCTCGGATTGGAGAGAGAAGCGTTTTTAAGTCTCGTCAGGGAACAAAAATCCCAGCAGCGCATGCAGCATATGCTCGTAAAAGGAAAACCGCTGCGAAACTAGTTTGCCGGCAAAAAGTTTGCCTGTTTAAGAGAATTGTTTCATTTCAACGGTTGACAAGGTTTGTGAAAATTGGCAACCGGGTGCAAACGGAACATCGCGTAACAGATGAAAAAGAGGGAACAATGCCGACGTTTCCGGAAAGGAATGGGGGAAAAGGAAGAGAGAGGCGGGGAGTGTGGCGGGGGCGGGTACTCCCGTTGGAAAAGCGGATAAAGGGACATTGGCCAATATGCGCCCGGACGATCTCGGTGCGCTGGCTGTCAAAGAAACGCTCAGGCGGGCGGGAGATTACCAAGGGAATATTGACGATGTCATTATCGGCTGTGCGATGCCGGAAGCGGAGCAGGGCATGAATATGGCCCGAAAAATCAGCGCTTTGGCCGGACTGCCGTACGATGTTCCGGCCATTACGATCAATCGTTATTGCTCATCCGGCCTGCAGGCGATCGCTTATGCCGCCGAACGGATCATGCTTGGGCATGCGGATACGATCATTGCCGGCGGCGCCGAGTCGATGAGCATGGTGCCGATGATGGGCCATGTCATCCGGCCCAATGCCGTCTTGGCGGAAACGGCCCCCGAATATTACATGAGCATGGGCCATACCGCGGAAGAAGTGGCAAAAAGATACGGCATCTCCCGTGAAGAACAGGATGCATTTGCCGTCCGGAGCCACCAAAAGGCCGCCCGGGCGATCGCCGAAGGAAAATTCACCGAGGAAATCGTGCCTGTGGAAGTAACGGTCAGGAAAGTTGGCGAAGACAACCGGCTTGTTGAAGAAAAAGTGCTTTTTTCCATGGATGAGGGCGTCCGTCCGGACACGAACATGGAAGTGCTCGGCACGCTCCGCCCGGCCTTTTCCGTCCATGGAACGGTGACGGCGGGAAATGCCTCCCAGCGGAGTGACGGCGCGGCGACAGTGCTGGTCATGGAGCGGGAGAAAGCAGAATCTTTGGGATACAAACCGCTTGCCAAATTCCGCTCGTTTGCGGTGGCCGGAGTTCCCCCGGAAATCATGGGCATCGGTCCGGTGGCAGCCGTTCCCAAAGCGTTGCAGCTGGCCGGGTTGGAACTCTCTGACATCGGTTTGTTTGAGTTGAATGAAGCTTTTGCCTCCCAGGCGGTTGCGGTTATACGGGAACTGGGCCTCGATGAAGAAAAAGTGAATGTCAACGGCGGCGCCATTGCTTTGGGCCATCCTCTTGGCTGCACGGGAACAAAACTGACGTTGACACTCCTTCACGAAATGAGGCGCAGAAACGAACAATTTGGCGTTGTGACGATGTGCATCGGCGGCGGAATGGGAGCTGCCGGAGTGTTTGAACTATTGCCGCAATAACGAGGACGCAACCGTCGGAAGCAAGACGGACAAAACAAGCAGGCAGGGCGGCCCGTGCCGGTTTGCCATCCCGCCAACGGTGTACGCGGACCGAATCAAAATAAGCGGACCGGCATGGCCGCTGCCGGCTTTTAATCAATTCGCGGCAACTGGCGCATAAAAACGGACGAAAGACATGTACGGTGAAATATGCGGAAACGGAGGAATGTTTGTGGAAAAACAGGCGGAACATTTGATTAAAGGCGGCAGTTTCATCATTGAAGATGTTTCGTGTGAAGATGTTTTTACACCGGAAGATTTCAGCGACGAACAAAAAATGATCGCCAAAACGACGGAAGAATTTGTTCTTCAAGAAGTATTTCCGGAGTTGCCTTACATCGAAAAGCACGAATTTGACAGGACCGTCAAGCTTTTGCGCAAAGCAGGCGAACTCGGCCTCCTTGCCGCGGACATTCCTGAGGAATACGGCGGACTCGGCCTTGATAAAATCAGTTCGGCCATCATTGCGGAAAAAATGTCAGCGGCCGGCGGATTCGCCATTTCCCACGGAGCTCACGTCGGCATCGGTTCATTGCCGATCGTGCTCTTCGGCAATGAACGGCAAAAGAAAAAATATTTGCCTGCGCTGGCGAGCGGCGAAAAAATTGCCGCTTACGCCCTCACGGAACCGGGTTCCGGCTCCGATGCCCTCGGGGCGAAAACGACGGCCGTGTTGAACGAAGCGGGCACCCATTACATTTTAAACGGGGAAAAACAGTGGATTACGAACTCCGGTTTTGCGGATATTTTTGTCGTCTATGCGAAGGTAGACGGAGACAAATTTTCCGCTTTCATCGTGGAAAGAGATTTCCCCGGGGTTTCCGTCGGTCCGGAGGAAGACAAGATGGGGATTAAAGGCTCGTCGACCCGCTCCGTCTTTCTTGACAATGCCGAGGTACCCGTTGAAAATCTTCTTGGAGAAATCGGCCGCGGGCATATTATCGCTTTCAACATTTTAAATATCGGCCGCTATAAACTGGGGCTCGGAGCTTTGGGCGGAGCCAAAAGAGTCATGGAAATCACCATTCCGTACATCAATCAGCGCAAACAGTTCAACCGCGCCATTTCCTCTTTCAATCTGACAAAAGAAAAGCTGGCGACGATGGCCGCCAGGCTGTACGCGGCGGAAAGCTCCATTTACCGGACGGTCGGATTGTTTGAAGAACGGATGAAGCGGCTTTCGGATAAGGAAATCAGCGGGGGAAAAGCGGTGGCCGATGCGATTGCCGAATATGCCATTGAATGTTCAATCGGAAAATTTTTCAACACGGAAGTGCTCGATTATATTGTCGATGAAGGCGTCCAGCTCCACGGCGGATACGGATTTATGGAAGAGTATGAAATTGCCAGGGCCTACAGGGACTCCCGCATCAACCGTATTTTTGAAGGAACGAATGAAATCAACCGCCTCTTGGTCCCGGGAATGTTCTTCCGCAAAGCGTTGAAAAACGAACTGCCCCTCTACGAAAAAGCGGCCGCCCTCGAGGAAGAATTGATGATGTTTATGCCGGAGGAACCGGGGAACGAACCGCTGGCCAAAGAAAAATATTTGCTTGCCAACAGCAAGAAAATCGCGCTGCTTACCGCCGGACTTGCCGTGAAAAAATTCGGCAAGGAAATCGAACAGGAGCAAGAAATCTTGGCGAACATTGCTGATATCGCAGCCAATGTATATGTGATGGAATCGGTGATCGTGCGGACGGAAAAAGCGCTGGCCAAAGAAGGGCCGGACAAAAGCAGGCAAAAACTTTTGTACACGGAAATTTTCTGCCAGGAAGCGTTTGACGAAATTGAACGCCATGCCAGGGAGACGATCGCTGCCGCGGTAATTGGCGACGATCAATTGATGATGCTTTCCCTGTTGAGAAAATTGACGCGCTATACGACCGTGAATATCATTGGCAAAAAAAGAGAGGCAGCCTTGAAGCTGATTCAAGAAGAGAAATATGTCGTTTAATGGTTCCTGTTTTGTTTGGCGGCAAACCGGAAGAGCCGCTTCCCCGGACAGGCTGAAAAATAGATTTTGCCATACATCCCGCTCGACAAGCGGGATTTTTTTTGTCGAAAAAAGTGGTCCGGAAAAACGGCCGTGTAGTGAATTGTTCATTTTTTTGTGGTACTATTCAGATAAGTAACCTGAAATTTTTCCCGGCAATTCCTGTTTTCAGGATAAAAATCAAGGGGATGGTGATAATAAATGACGCTGAAATTTTATTGGTACCCGAAATGCGGAACGTGCCGGAAAGCGAAAAAATGGCTTGATGAGCATCAACTGGAATATGAGGCCATACATATTGTTGACAATCCGCCCTCTTTGGGGGAACTGGAACAACTGTATAAAAAGAGCGGCCTTGACATAAAAAAATTTTTTAATACAAGCGGGAAAAAATACCGCGAACTCGGGTTGAAAGATAAAGTAAAAACGGCTTCAGAAGAAGAACTCCTCGAACTGCTTTCGAGTGACGGAATGCTCATCAAACGTCCGATTGTAACCGACGGTGAACGGGTGACGGTCGGATTCAATGAGGAAACATTTGCAAAGACATGGTTGTAAACAGATGAAAATCTGTTCAGTTTAATATAATGGAGGGTTTAAGATGAACGTTCCAAAGGATTTACGCTATTCCAAAGAGCATGAATGGGTACGAGTCGAGGACGGCAAGGTCCGTGTGGGAATCACCGATTTTGCCCAATCCGAACTCGGGGACATCGTTTTTGTCGAATTGCCGGAAGTCGGCACTGAAGTAACGGCGGGCGAGCCTTTCGGAAGCGTGGAGTCCGTAAAAACGGTTTCCGAACTGTACGCGCCTGTCAGCGGCAAAGTAATCGAAGTGAACGAGGAATTGGAAGATAATCCGGAGTATGTCAATGAATCGCCGTATGATCAAGCGTGGATGATTGTCATCGAACCGTCCGACCTTGCGGAAGTGGACAATTTGTTGACTCCGGAAGCTTACGAAGAAATGATCCGGGAAGATGAATAATCAAAAGATGAAGCGTCTCTTTTTGGTGTGAAAGAGGCGCTTTTTTGTATTGTAAGGAAAGAAGGAGCATTCTTCTTGTGCGAAGAATAGGAATAGTGTAAGGTATAATCAACTTGCGGCTAAGGTGATGCTCGTGGAACATTCAAATGCAGAAAAAGTGATTGTTGTGGAAGGGACAACGGACAAACGAAAAATTTTAAAAATCGTCAACGAGGAAGTGGAAGTCATCTGCACGAACGGAACGATCAGTCTCGAGCGTTTGGATGAAATGATTGAATCCCTTGCAGGCAAGGAGGTATATATTTTAGTCGACTCGGACAAAGCCGGGGAAAAGCTGAGGAAGCTTTTTAAAAAAGAATTTCCCGAGGCCAAACATCTTTATATTGACCGGATGTACCGGGAAGTGGCGACAGCCCCGGTTCAGCATTTGGCATCTGTGCTGCTGACGGCTGATATTGACGTTCATACGGAATTTTTGCATAGAGGGTGACACGATGGAGGAATGGTCGCGACAAGAGTTGGAACAACATTTGAAAAACGATGAATCGTTTTTCTTATACTTATATACCCCGTTTTGCGGAACATGCCAAGTTTCCGGAAGGATGCTGGAAATTGTTGAAGAAATGGTGCCGGAGATGAGAGTGGGGAAATGCAATCTCAACTTTTTTCCGGAGTATGCCCAAGTATGGAAGATAGAAAGCGTTCCTTGTCTGGCGGTTTTTCATAAAGGCCGAATCGGCGAGAAAATTTACGCTTTTCGTTCGGTGCCTTACTTATATGAAAAAGTTAAGACGTTGATGAGCAGATTCAAATAGATGACGGGGCGGAGGGCGCGATAAAATTTTTTGTCCGGAAAGGATTGGGAATATAAGTGCATGCTTTTTATCCCGCCGGCCGGGAGTCGGGTGCTCTTGGCCTTTTTCTATTGTCTGAAGCAGTAATTTAAATCTAATAATGGGAAAAACTTCATTTTTTCGATGAATTCATCAACGAGCCCCAAGTCATGCAACGCGCCCGTCCTGAAGGGAGAAGAAGCCAAAACGGCCCGTTTTCCGGCAAATACATAAATGGAACAATTCGCATAAAATTAGTTGACTTATTTGATCTGTTCGGTTAATATCTTAATAAGCTAAAAAGTTCATATTCGTTTCATCGTTCTTATCAAGAGTGGCGGAGGGACTGGCCCAATGAAGCCCGGCAACCGGTTCTAGGAACACGGTGCCAATTCCAGCAGGGCGATTTTTGTGCTCTGAAAGATAAGAAGAGTCGATAGGAATCCCTCTTCTTATGTTCAGAAGAGGGTTTTTTGATTCTTCAGGGAAAAATAAGGGGAAAAGGAGAGCTGACGATGACGGAAAAGAAAAAAAGCTATCGGTTGGAAACATTGGGGGTACACGGGGGGTTGAGCCCTGATCCGGTAACCGGGGCAAGAGCGGTGCCGATTTACCAGAACAATGCATATCAATTCAAAAATACGGAACATGCGGCCAATTTGTTTGCTTTAAAAGAGCCGGGCTACATTTATACCCGCATTCATAATCCGACCGTTACCGTTTTTGAAGAACGGATCTCCCTTTTGGAAGGCGGCGTCGGCGCTTTGGCAGTGGCAAGCGGAATGTCGGCAATCACTCTTGCCATTTTGAATATCGCCGGAGCGGGAGATGAAATTGTTGCCGCCGGAAATCTTTACGGAGGTACATACAATTTGTTTGCGGTGACCCTTCCGAAATATGGAATTCACGTGAAGTTCGTCGATGCGACAAATCCGGAAAATTTCAAACAGGCGATTACCGACAAGACGAAGGCCATTTTTGCCGAAACGATCGGAAACCCGAGCTTGCGCATCCTCGATATTGAGGCGGTGGCAAAGATTGCCCATGATGCGGGCATTCCGTTGATTATCGACAATACATTCGCCACGCCGTATTTATGCCGGCCAATCGATTACGGGGCAGACATTGTGGTTCACTCGGCGACAAAATGGCTGCTTGGAAACGGAACAACCCTCGGCGGCGTCATTGTGGACGGAGGAAAATTTGATTGGAATTCGCCGAAATTCCCCGGATTTACTGAGCCTGATGCAAGCTACCACAATATTGTGTACAGCAGAGATATCGGCGCCGCGGCCTATATTATTAAGGCGAGAGTGCAATTGCTGCGTGATATGGGGCCGGCCATGAGCCCGTATAATGCGTTCCAATTCATTCTCGGCCTTGAGACGCTTCATGTAAGAATGAAAGAACATGTGGCCAATGCCAAGAAAGTGGTGGCCTATTTGAAAAATCATCCGGCTGTCAGCTGGGTGTCTTATCCGGGAGATGAAGACCATCCGGACAAAGAACTGGCAGACAAATACTTGCCGAAAGGGGCAGGTTCGGTCATTATTTTCGGCATAAAAGGCGGCAGGGAGGCCGGCGCTAAATTTATTAACAGCCTTGAGTTATGGTCCCATCTGGCCAATGTGGGGGATGCCAAGAGCCTCGTCATCCATCCGGCCAGCACCACCCATCAGCAGCTTGATGAGGAAGGACTCAAGCAGGCGGGAGTGCCGGAAGATTTGGTGCGTCTGTCCGTCGGCATTGAAAATGTTGAGGACTTGATTGAAGACTTGGAACAAGGCTTAAAAGCGGCAACCGGGCTGACCTCTTTATAAGGACAGGCTTTGCCGACAAAAAAAGCAATGACAGCAAGGTTTAAAGGATTTATCATTGACACCGCTCCATATTCATACTAGAATAGCTTTCGTAACATAATAAATGTGGCAGAAAAATTTCATAATAAGATGGAATGTACGCTCTTATCAAGAGAGGTGGAGGGATGTGCCCGATGAAACCCGGCAACCATCAACAGGGAAGCTGTTGATAAGGTGCCAATTCACACAAAGCCAAGCGGCTTTGAGAGATGAGAGAAAGGTACATGGTACATGAAAATGACTATGCCTTTCTGCTCACCTTTGCAGAAAGGCATTTTTCATATCACACTGCCGCATCCGTCTTCCGGCGGTATCTGCCATTATTTTCCCGGTATAATTTTCCGGGAATGCCAGCAATTATGCCGGTATAGAGGCGCAGTCCGCCAGTCATCATTTCATATGGCTTCATATTTGCAGAAAAGGGGTGAGTGTCGGGTGATAACTGTTGAACGGGTCCGCAAGGTATTCCATTCCAAGAGCGGGGATGTACTTGCCGTAAAAGACGTCAGCTTGAACATTAAGGAAGGGGAAATATTTGGCATCATCGGTTACAGCGGAGCCGGAAAAAGCACGTTAATCCGTTTGTTGAACGGATTGGAGACACCGACAAGCGGTGCGATTACCATTGCCGGAAAAGACATTACAAAATTAAAAGGCGCCGAACTTAGGAAAATGAGGCAGCAAATCGGGATGATTTTCCAGCATTTTAATTTGCTGTGGTCGAGGACGGTAAGAGGCAATATTTCCTTTCCCCTGGAGATAGCCGGCGTTCCTAAAAAAGAACGGCAAAAACGGGTCGACGAGTTGATTGAGCTTGTCGGTTTGAAAGGCAAAGAGGATGCTTATCCTTCCCAGTTGAGCGGAGGCCAGAAGCAGCGCGTGGGAATTGCCAGGGCGCTGGCCAATAACCCCAAGGTGTTATTGTGCGACGAAGCGACATCTGCTTTGGACCCGCAAACGACCGATTCCATCTTGGAATTGCTTCAAGATATTAATGAAAAATTGGGTCTGACGATCGTATTGATTACCCACGAGATGCATGTCATCCGCAAAATATGCCATCGCGTCGCCGTGATGGACGGAGGAGAAATTGTCGAAATCGGCCCGGTGCTTGAGATATTTAAACATCCGAAAAAGCCGATTACGAGGCGGTTTGTCCAGCAGGTGGCGGAACCTGAAGATTCGGAAGAAATCATTTCGCATTTGTTGAAAAAATACCCGAACGGGGCTATCGCCAGGCTGACTTTTGTCGGAGAAGTCGCCGAACAGCCGATCATTTCACAACTTCTGAAAACGAAAAATGTCACTGTCAATATTTTGGAAGGAAAAGTTTCGCAAACGCAAAGCGGGGCTTACGGCACGCTAACCGTTCAGATAATCGGAAATGAAACGGAAATTGAAAGTGCCATTCAATTTTTAAACGATCGCCAAGTGGGAGTGGAGGTGATCGCCAATGCTTGAGGTTCTCTTTCCCAATGTGGTGTGGGAAAAAGCCTGGGAAAAAACATATGAGACCTTGTACATGACCGGGGTGTCGCTCGTTTTCATCATCATCTTGGGAATATTGCTCGGGTTGTTGTTGTTTCTGACTTCAGAGGGCAACCTGTGGGAAAACAAGGTTCTGAACACCTTCGTTGCCGCGGTTGTGAATATTTTCCGGGCCATCCCGTTCGTTTTGTTAATCATTTTGTTGATTCCATTTACAAAGTTCCTGGTGGGCACGATGATTGGGAAGGAGGCGGCTTTGCCGGCTTTAGTGATCGGTTCCGCTCCCTTTTACGCGCGGATGGTTGAAATCGGCCTGAGGGAAATTGACAAAGGTGTCATTGAAGCGGCGAAAGCGATGGGCGCCAAAACGAGCACGATTATTTTCAAAGTGCTCCTGCCAGAATCCATGCCGGCCATTGTCGGCGGGATTACCGTGACCGCCATTGCCCTTGTCGGCTATACGGCCATTGCGGGGGTCATCGGCGCCGGCGGATTGGGAGACTATGCCTATCTGGACGGTTTCGCCCGCGGAAAGACGGATGTTACATTCTTCGCTACATTGGTCATTCTTGCGATTGTGTTTATCATCCAATTTATTGGAGATTCTATAACCAAAAAAATTGATAAAAGGTAGGGGGAAAGATGATGAAGAGGATTTTCGGATTATTATTTGCTGTTCTTTTAGTCGCCGCACTGGCCGCTTGCGGAGGCAAGGAGGAGGACACCCTTGTCGTAGGGGCAACGAACAAGCCGCATGCCGAGATTCTTGAAAAAGCGAAGCCTCTGTTGGAGGAAAAAGGGATTAAATTAAAAATTGAAACTTTCAGCAAATATGAGTTGGTCAATCCGGCGCTCGATAAAGGAGATTTGGACGCCAACTATTTTCAACATATTCCTTACTTGGAAAACCAAGTGAAGGAGCATGGTTATGACATTGTCAATGCCGGCGGAATCCATATCGAACCGATTGGCATTTATTCAAAAAAATACAAATCTCTTGATGAAATTGAAGACGGCGCGACTGTAATTATGAGCAGCAGTGTCGCCGACCACGGCCGTGTGCTCGCTTTATTTGAGGCGAACGGCTTAATCAAATTGAGAGAAGGCATCGATAAAGTGACGGCAACGTTGGAAGATATTGTGGAGAATCCGAAGAACCTGCAATTCAATTATGAATACGGACCGGAAATGCTCCCGACAATCTTTAACAACAATGAAGGCGACCTTGTTGTCATCAATTCCAACTATGCCCTTGATGCCGGTTTAAATCCGATTGAAGACAGCATTGCCATTGAAGATGAAAATTCTCCTTATGTCAATATCATCGCCGTCCGCAGCGAGGATAAAGACAGGGAAGAAATTAAAACATTGGTGGAAGTGCTTCGCTCCAAAGAAATTCAAGATTTCATCCTTGAAGAATACGGCGGCGCAGTCGTTCCGGTATCAGAGTAACGCTTGCAAAAAACAGGTACCCGTGTCCGGGTACCTGTTTTTTCATGCTGCCGGAAAATGAAATTTCCCGTTTTCCCCGCTTGTTCCCGGCAAATGGACGTTGTTCTGCCGCAGCGGGAAAGAACGGCGCCGGTCCTGTCATGACAGAAGGTCCCTATGTTAAAAAAATGCCGGCCGGATATTTTCATGGCGGTGGAAAAAGATTAAAATAATAGAAAAAAGGCGGAAACGGTTTGTTATTTTTTGTATTGTCCCGGTGCCCGGTATGAGTGGAAAGTTTATCGGATATACTTTTCTTGCAACTTGTTCTTGAGGAATGAAAGAGAAACTGTTAAAATGATGTAATTATAAAGGACAGTTACTGTGAATTCACGAATGCGAAGGGGAACAGAAACATGGAGCATTTGCATTTGAATTACACCACCGAAATGGCCAAGGCTTTGCAAAGCGCGCACAAAGTAAATTACGCGGAATACAGCACTAAATTTGATGTCAGAATGAATGTGGAAAGACGGAGAGAAAAAGATTATCAAAAGAGCCAAAAAATTATTGCCGACATTGGCAGAAGAAATTTCCGGCATAAATAAAACCGGCAAAATCCGGCAGAGTATGGCATTGTTTGCATACGTTTTTTCGCACTGATTTGAATCATTATCATCATCCATTTTGCGATGGTATTTGCTTTGCCCCGCTTCTGCCCCGGGCGTTTTCCTGTGGAGCATCCGGACATTTAAGGGATGCACCTGATTATGATATATTATCCCTTGTGCATCATACCCAAGAAATGTGTGTGTATTTCCCCATTTCTTGGGTATTATGTTTGTTTGGGAAACAATGGGACTATAGTACAAATGAAAATCGGCCCTCCAAAACGGCAAGCACATTTTTTTATTCTCAATTAGAAAGGGATACATAGTTCTAATTGATAAGGGAATAATAGGTAAGAAAAAGTTCTTTGCGGGGAAATAAAAGCGTTTTCTTTTTATATTATCAGGAATATAAATTAAATATAACTTTATACAGGCGCGGATATGTTTTTTTTTTTGCATAGCGTTTAAGTTGATATGAAATTTCATTTGATATAAGATTGTAATGAGAATAGAATGAGAATGAAAATGGTAATACCTGACAAAGGTAATGCTAAAAAAATATTATTTTTTTTACGGAGGTTTTAATATGGCAGGTTCAACTTTGACGATTAAGGATCTTCATGTTTCAGTAGAAGGAAAAGAAATTTTAAAAGGGGTTAACCTTGAAATAAAAGGTGGAGAGATTCACGCCATCATGGGTCCGAACGGAACGGGTAAATCCACCTTGGCGCAAGCGATCATGGGTCATCCGAAATATGAAGTAACAAAAGGAACGGTTGAATTGGATGGCCAAAATGTTCTGGAAATGGAAGTGGATGAACGCGCCCGCGCCGGATTGTTCCTCGCCATGCAATATCCGAGCGAAATCAGCGGCGTCACCAATGCGGACTTTTTGCGCACCGCCATCAATGCGCATCGCGGAGAAGGAAATGAAATTTCCTTGATGAAATTTATCCGCCAGCTGGATGAAAAAATGGAATTCTTGGAAATGGATCCGAATATGGCCCAGCGTTATCTGAATGAAGGTTTTTCCGGCGGTGAGAAAAAGCGCAACGAGATTCTGCAATTGATGATGTTGCAGCCGAAAATCGCCATTTTGGATGAAATTGATTCCGGTCTTGACATAGATGCTTTGAAAATTGTATCCAAAGGAATCAACGCCATGCGCGGAGAAAACTTTGGCTGCTTGATTATCACCCACTATCAACGCCTGTTGAACTACATTACTCCTGACTACGTTCATGTCATGATGCAGGGGCGCATTGTTAAATCGGGAGGTCCTGAACTGGCCCAACGCCTTGAAGCCGAAGGTTACGAAGAGTTAAAGAAAGAGTTGGGCATTGTGGACGAGACTGTTGAGCAAGAAGCGTAATGTTAGGAGGATCAAAATGACAACGGAAATTAAATTACCATTTGATACAGGCTATATCACTTCTTTTTCCAAAAAAATGGGGGAACCGGAGTGGCTGACGAATCTCCGCACGGAGGCCCTCAAAAAGGCGGAACAGCTCCCGCTTCCCAAAGCGGATAAAACCGATATATCAAATTGGAATTTCAGCAATTTTTCCAAGCATCTCGTCGAGAGCGAAGATATTTCCTCTCTTGATGAGCTTGCGGAAGAAATCAAATCTTTGGTGAACTTGCAGGAAGAGGAACAATCTCTTTATATTCAGAGGAACAATCGCCCTTCTATCCTGAAAGTTTCCAAAGAGATGCAGGATCAAGGCGTTATTTTCATGGACATTTTTACCGCGGCGAGAGAACATGGCGATCTTCTGCGGAAGTATTTTATGAAAGACGGCGTGAAAGTGGATGAACATAAACTGACAGCGTTGCATGCCGCATTGATGAACGGGGGAGTGTTTTTATACGTTCCCAAAAATGTCCAGCTTGCCGCGCCTGTCCAAGCGATTTTCATTCATGACGATGTGGAAGCGAATCTGTTCAATCATGTGTTGATTGTGGCAGAGGAAAACAGCTCCGTAACCTATGTGGAAAACTATATTTCTACCGTGGAAGAGTCAAACGGCGTTTTTAACCTGGTCACCGAAGTATTGGCCGGCCCGAACAGCAAAGTTCAGTACGGGGCGGTAGATACGATTGCCAAGAATACAACCGTTTATGTAAACCGCCGCGGCGTGACAGACAACAACGCCCGCATTGAATGGGCGCTCGGGATGATGAATGACGGCGATACCGTTTCCGATAATACGACATATCTTATGGGGGACGGTTCGAGCGGCGATACGAAAACAGTGGTGATTGGCCGCGGAGAGCAGACCGAGAACTTCACCACCAGGGTCGTTCATTTCGGCAAACATACAGACGGCCATATTTTGAAACACGGTGTGATGAAAGACAGCGCCACATCCATTTTCAACGGGATTGGAAAAATTGAGCACGGGGCCTCGAAGTCCAACGCCCAGCAAGAATCCCGGGTACTGATGCTAAGCGAAAATGCGCGCGGGGACGCCAACCCGATCCTGCTCATTGATGAAGATGATGTCATGGCGGGACACGCCGCTTCCGTCGGACGGGTCGACCCGATTCAAATGTTTTATTTAATGAGCAGGGGCATTCCGAAAAAAGAGGCTGAAAATCTGATTATTCACGGATTCCTGGCTCCCGTGGTGAACGAACTTCCAATCGAAGGAGTCAAAAGACAATTGATAGAAGTGATTGAAAGGAAAATCAGGTAATGGTCAATGTAAAGGAAATTCGTTCTTATTTTCCAATTCTGAATCAAAAAGTAAACGGCTGCCCCCTTGTTTACTTGGACAACGCGGCGACATCGCAAAAGCCGGTCCAAGTAATTGAAGCGTTAAACCAATATTACCGTGAATATAATTCCAATGTGCACAGAGGTGTGCATACACTGGGCACAAGAGCGACCGACGGATATGAAGGGGCACGGGAAAAAGTCCGAAAGTTCATCAACGCCAAATCCGTTCAGGAAATTATTTTTACTAAGGGAACAACGGAGGCCGTCAACACGGTTGCGGCCAGCTACGGACCGGCAAACGTCAAAGAAGGCGATGAAATCGTCATCACCTATATGGAACATCACAGCAATATCATTCCGTGGCAGCAACTGGCCAAACGGACAGGGGCGACGTTAAAATACATTCCTCTTCAGGAGGACGGCACCATTTCTCTTGAAGATGTGAAAAAAACGGTTACTTCCAATACAAAAATTGTTGCCGTTACGTTGGTTTCCAATGTTCTCGGCACCATCAACCCCGTAAAAGAAATTGCCAAAATCGCCCATGAAAACGGGGCCGTCATTGTTGTCGACGGCGCCCAAGGCGTGCCCCATATGAAAGTGGATGTGCAGGAATTGGATTGTGATTTCCTCGCATTTTCCGGGCATAAAATGTGCGGCCCGACAGGCATCGGTGTATTATACGGGAAGAAGCACCTTCTTGAAAATATGGAGCCGGTTCAATTTGGCGGGGAAATGATCGATTTTGTCAATTTGTATGATTCAACATGGAAGGAACTTCCTTGGAAGTTTGAAGGAGGCACGCCGATCATTGCCGGGGCAATCGGCCTCGGGGCCGCGATTGACTTTTTGGAGGAAATCGGTCTCGATGCGATTGCCGAACATGAACACCGTCTGTCCGCTTATGCTTTGGAAAAGATGAAAGAGATTGACGGTATTGCCATTTACGGACCGCATGATCCTGATAGACGCGCCGGACTTGTTACGTTTAATTTGGACGATGTCCATCCGCATGATGTGGCAACCGTTCTGGATGCGGAAGGAATCGCTATCCGTGCCGGGCACCACTGCGCCCAGCCGTTGATGAAATGGCTGAATGTGTCCGCGACCGCCCGCGCCAGCTTCTATTTTTACAATACGGAAGAAGAAATTGATAAGCTTGTCGAAGGGCTTATCAGGACAAAGGAGTATTTCAGCGATGTCTTTTAGAAATCTCGATGCATTGTACCGGAGCGTCATCATGGATCATTACAAAAACCCGCGCAATAAAGGCGTTCTTGAAGACAGCAGCTGCACGGTCAATTTGAACAACCCGACCTGCGGGGACAGAATCCAGCTTTCACTGAAAATTGAAGACGGAATTGTTGTGGATGCCAAACACGATGGAGAAGGCTGCTCCATTTCCATGTCGTCGGCGTCCATGATGACAGAACTCATTAAAGGAAAAAAAGTAGAAGAGGCATTGGAATTGGCGCAAATTTTCTCCGATATGGTGCAGGGAAAAGAGATTGACACGGATTATGACTTGGGGGATATTGAAGCGTTGTCGGGAGTGAGCAAATTCCCGGCCCGCATCAAATGCGCCACGCTTGCTTGGAAAGCCATGGAGAAAGCTGTTAAGGAAGGAACGTCTGGGGACGAAGAACAGTAAGGCCTCTTTGCCTTACGGACTTCTTAGAATGGAGGATGACTGAAATGGCTAAAAAAGCACCTGATATCGGTGAATATAAATATGGTTTTGTCGACAGGGATGTTTCCGTATACCGCACCAAACGCGGCTTGACGCGTGAAGTGGTTGAGGAAATTTCCAGGATTAAGGAAGAGCCTGAGTGGATGAGGGAATTCCGCTTAAAGGCCCTGGAAATTTTCTACAGCTTGCCCATGCCGCAATGGGGCGGAGATTTGAGCGCTTTGAATTTCGATGAAATTGTTTACTACGTAAAACCGTCTGAGAGAACAGAACGGTCCTGGGATGAAGTGCCCCAGGAAATTAAAGATACGTTCGACAGACTCGGAATTCCCGAAGCGGAACAAAAATGGCTGGCGGGGGTTTCCGCCCAATACGAATCAGAAGTGGTTTACCAAAATATGAAAAAAGATCTCGAGAAGCAAGGAATCATCTTTAAGGATACGGATTCCGCGTTGAAAGAGCACGAGGATTTGTTCCGCAAGTATTGGGCAAAAGTCGTTCCCCCGACGGATAACAAGTTTGCGGCGTTGAACTCGGCTGTTTGGTCCGGAGGGTCATTCATTTATGTTCCTCCCGGCGTAAAAGTCGACACCCCGCTGCAAGCTTATTTCCGGATTAACACGGAAAACATGGGACAATTTGAACGGACGCTGATTATCGTTGACGAAGGCGCCCACGTCCACTATGTGGAGGGCTGTACGGCTCCGATTTATTCGACAAGCTCTCTCCACAGTGCGGTCGTTGAAATTTACGTGAAGAAAAATGCGTATTGCCGTTATACGACGATTCAAAACTGGTCCAACAACGTGTACAATCTCGTTACGAAGAGAGCGGTTGTTGAAGAAAACGGAACGATGGAATGGATCGACGGCAACATTGGTTCCAAGCTGACGATGAAATATCCGGCCTGCATTTTGAAAGGCGAGGGCGCAAGAGGAATGACGCTGTCCATTGCCTTTGCCGGAAAGGGACAGCATCAAGATGCCGGTTCCAAGATGATTCACTTGGCGCCGAACACGTCATCGACGATCGTTTCCAAGTCCATCTCCAAGGACGGCGGAAATGTGACATACCGCGGAATCGTCCACTTCGGCCGCAAAGCGGACGGAGCGCGCGCCAACATCGAATGCGATACGCTCATTTTGGACAATAAATCAAAATCAGATACGATTCCGTACAACGAAATCTTGAACGACAACATTTCCTTGGAGCACGAAGCGAAAGTGTCCAAAGTATCCGAAGAGCAGCTCTTCTATTTGATGAGCCGCGGCATTTCCGAAGAGGAAGCAACGGAAATGATCGTCATGGGCTTCATCGAGCCGTTCACAAAAGAATTGCCGATGGAATATGCCGTCGAAATGAACCGCTTGATCAAATTCGAAATGGAAGGAAGCATCGGTTAATAAAAGAAAGCCTGCCACGACAACGTTTGTGGCAGGCTTTTTTGATCCGCTTGCAGCCGGCGGCTTGAGACGGTGGCATGTGTCTATTGAATGGCCCGTCAATTTAAGGACGGGACGGATTAAACTTGGAAGCCGGATAGTGAAATCAAGCTTTCGGATTCGAACCATGGCAGGGAACCATAAGCTTGTCCTTCACGTCATGTGTATAATCCCCCGGCGCAACGCTTCGGCCACCGCTTCCGAACGTGTCTGGACTTTTAATTTTTTATAGATTTTGGTCAGATTGTATTCGACCGCTCTTGTGCTCATAAAAAGTTGTTCAGCAATGGATTTATTGCTTTCTCCTTTTGCCAGGCTTTCGAGAATTTCGATTTCTTTCTGGGTGAAGGAAATAATGTTTTCCGGTTGTGAAGATGGCGGACCATGGTGAACTGGGATCGTCATGTCGGAAAGGCGCAACTGTTTTAATAAAGATACGGGGATAAGAGCAAAACCGTTTAAGGCGGCGCGGACAGCCATTACAAGTTCATCCCGCGAAGCCGATTTGCTAATGATGCCGCTGATTCCCAAATCGACCAACAAGTTAAATTTTGAAGTATATTCAAAACCGGTATAAAGAATAATTTTTGCATCTTCTTGAAATTCGAGAATGTCTTTGGCGAGTTCGAGACCAGAATAGTGCGGCATATGCATGTCGAATAAATAGACATCAAAAGGATTCTTCCTGCTTTCTTCCAGAGCTTTTTCAATTTCAAGATGATATGTGACTTCAAAATCCGGCTCTTGTTCGAGCATATTTTTTGTTCCTTCTCCAACGAGTTGATGATCATCGACAATCAAAATCCGTGCCAATTTTCTCACCTCGGAATGGTAATATGGACCTGCAATCCTTTTCCTTTACCTGTTACAAAATCAATTTTTCCATTCAAGCTGAATATCCTTTCTTTTAAACCGGCAATCCCCATGTGACCGGTCAAGTTGCGGATTTCCGCGGGGTCAAACCCTATTCCGTTATCCCGATAATCAATACAGATCATTTGATTTTCTTCCCATATATGGATGGAAACTTTGCTGGCTTCCGAATGTTTGTCAGCGTTGTTTAACAGTTCCTGAAGGATGCGATAGATGGTCAGACTTTTGTTGTAGTCGCCAAATTCCTCCGCAATCGGTTCAATATCATAATAAAGGCGGAATTTTGCCCGTTCTTGAAACTGAGTGAACAGTTCCTGCAATGACCGTGTCAATCCCGCTTCTGACAGGAGATTCGGCCTTAATTCATTGCAAGTGTTCCGTATCTGTTTTATGACATCCAGCATCCCGTTCTTAATTTTCATGAGTTCTTTGCGTGTTTGCTGCGGGAGATTCCGCCCGTTCTGCAGCAAATTTTCCAGTTTGCGGTACCAGACAATTTGATCCTGCAAAGCGGAATCATGTAAATCGGAGGCCAGACGCCTTCTCTCTTTTTCCGCCAATTGAAAAAGGAAACGCGATAAGGAGACGGATTGCGGCTCTGTTGCAAGTCTTCGCTCTTCAATCGAAGCAATAAGCGCGTTTATCGCAAAAAGGTTTTCAAAAACGAGCCTGACGTATTTCACGATTCCGATCAGCCATGATTTTTCACTCAAGTTAAAACTTGTTCCGTTTCTCTTTAAACCAATCCATAAATAAGTTTTCTTGCCGCCGTTTTGATAAAGGCGAATCCCGAGCCTTCCTTTGTAACTGAGCAATTCCCCCGTTTCATGCTGCATCATCCACTTCATCTGTTTTTCCAACGAAAACAATTTTTCATCGCCGTACATGGTTTTTACGTGAAAAGCCCCTTGTTCCGGTTGATATTCAATGAGAGAGATGGTACCGGGATCGAGCGCCGAGACAATTTCTTTAGTCAAATACTGTTCCAGCTCATCTTGCTTCATGATAGATGATAATCCTTTTGTGAATTGCTCGAACCGCTGGGCCATATTCGTCCGGTCTTGAAAAAGATAATGGCGGAATTGAAAATCAATTTTCTCTTTTGCAAACAAAAAAAGGATGTTCAGGGCAAAGATCAAGAAAAAGATTTGTCCAAAAAGGCGGAACCCGTTTTGTTCCTGATTGGCAATGGCCACGACGAAAACAGAAATCAACAGTGTCGGCATCAAGGATAACAGCGAATAATAACGAATTCGACCGAGAATAAAGTTGATATCCAACAGCTGTTTCGTAATGACCAAATAAGCATAGCCAAACGGGAGGGCGTATACGGACAATGTGGCGAAATCATCCGGGATCAACTCAACTCCAAATAAATGAGGAATTGCATATAAAAGGATAAACGGGCCGTAGGCAACCATTTGAATGACCAGCAGCCATTTCAGCAGCGGCTGATGACGGGTATTCCTCCTTTTTATGTAAAAATAGAAGATCAATGCAATAGAATAGAAAACGTTTAAAATAAAATAAACTAACATGAGTCCGTCTGCCAAGAAAAACGGCAGTTCGGGAAAAAATGTATCTTCAAGAATATTAAGAATAATAACGGCAACACACAGCAGGATATTGAGTTTTAATAGAATCGATGATTTTCTTGCAATCATTCGTTTCTCCCAAAAAAGAGAATGCAAGAAACAGACAATAAACAGCGCTCCCGCCTGAAAAGATAAAGTGAAAACAAGGGCAGGTCCAAGCAGCCCTCTGCCGGAGCCATTGGATGCAAACAAAGCGAGAGCGGCCATCATCATAAATGCGATTAGGTAATAAGCGGAAATTGTCCTTTTTTGATAGATAATGAGAGAAAGCAAGAGAACCAATATTGAAAAAAACCCCGGAATGAACATTTCCGTTATCATGTTGTTTTCATGAAAGGAGATGTCGGCGGCCCGATATTCCCTTATCTGCCCGTCTTTGATAACTGTTAATTTCTCTGCGGATAAAAGCTTTTGCCGAAGAAGGAAGATTGCTTCCTTCTTTACTTTTTCATCATCAATTTTCAGAATGACATCGCCCGGAGCCAAGTCGGTAAATCGTCCCCATCCATCACTTTGCATGATTTTTTTAATTTGAATGCCTCCGTTTTCCCCGCTTACAGGCGAAATTCCGCTGTATGTTTGCAGCTTCGTTTGGATCAAATAAGCATGAAGCGCCACATAAACCCCGAAAATGATGAGAGCAATCCATTTTCTTTTTTGCAAGAGCATGTTTCTCCCTTCCCCCATTGGCGGATACGCAAGGAAATCCGCAAAAAAGATTGCGGAAACTACTGTTTGGTTTGCGGCCAATACGGCAACCTTTTGGATTATGATCAATGCAGAAAATTCCCAACAAGGCAGTCGGAAAATTGTCTTTCCCGGCAACGCGCATTTAATCAATATTTTCAATATTCCCAGTTTGATAAAAGTAAATATTCTTTCACTATCATAACACGACTTTTCAAAAACACTGACAAATTATTTCAATTTTCCAAAAGAAGATGAGGGGAGGAATTTTACATGAAAAATACGATGAAAAATATTGTATTGGCCATCATAGGGACGGCGGTGGGAATTGCTATTATCACATTCTTGAAATAGGCAAATGGATTTGCGCGTAATTTGCCGCAAAAGCCGGAGCATAAGGAATTTCAATGGAAAGGAAGGTTGAACGATGGGTCTTGAAATACGCCAATTAAACAAAACGTTCGGTTCCCGGCACGCCGTCAAGAATTTGAACATCCACCTGGAAGAAGGGAATATATTGGGGCTTCTCGGCAGGAACGGCGCCGGAAAAACAACAACGATTCGGATGATTTTAAATATTGTCAAACCGGACAGCGGGTCCATTTTATGGAAGGGAAAGCCTTTTTCAAGAAAGGAAATATCGGTTGGTTATTTGCCTGAAGAAAGAGGCCTGTATCCAAAAATGAATGTACTGGAACAACTCGTCTATTTAAGCCGCTTGGAAGGCGTACCCGCAAAGATTGCCAAAAAGCAGGCACTTTATTGGCTGGAAAGACTGGATATGACCTTTGCCATCAAAAAGAAAACAGAGGAGTTGTCCAAAGGAAACCAGCAAAAGATTCAGTTGATTAGCGCCATACTCCACGACCCGGATTTTATCATCCTCGATGAACCATTCAGCGGGCTTGATCCGGTCAATGCGGAAATGTTGAAAAGCGTCGTCAAGGAATTAATCAAAAAACGGAAAACGATTATTTTTTGCAGCCATCAGATGGACAGTGTCGAGACTTTTTGCGACCAAGTTTGCATTATGAAGAACGGAGAAGCGATCCTTTCCGGTTCTTTGTCAGACATTAAGAAAAGCTACGGATACCGTTATGTGGAAGTGCAAACAGAACAGGATATCGGCCCGTTTTTGGCGGAAAAAAATATACAGTATGAAAAGGTCCGGCAAATCTATACGATGAAAATCCGCAAGGAGCAACCGGCGGTAAAATTGCTCGAAGAACTGGAGCAAGTCTGTCCTCTCCGCAGTGTTTCGATAAGAGAACCAAGCTTGCATCAAATATTCATAGAAAAAACGGGGGCATAAACGATGAGAAATTTTTGGATAGTCTTGCAGCAAACCTACCTTGATTCCGTCCGCAATAAATCATATATTTCGATGACCATCATCTTAATTCTGTTGGGAATTTTCATCTTCTCTTTTCCTTCTTTGGCGGAAAAGATACGGGGGGAGGCGCAGGATAAAGAATATGTATTTGTGTCTACCGAATCGCAAATACAAGTGGATGAAGAACAACGGCCGGCTCATATCCTGATTGGCGAAGCTTCCAAAATAGAAGAATATAAAGAAAAAATTTTGGAAAATGAGATTGCCGGGTTGTTTGTTTTAAAAAAAGAAGACGGGAACGTTCCCATTCAATTGGACTGTTATTTGAAAAAAGAAGATCCCCTCTTGATTCAGGGGGTGCTCAGGTTTGCCCAATTGATTTATCAACAGCAAGTCATTGGAGAATATCAGATTGGCGGGCGTGCAGCCGAACAGCTAACCATGCAAATTGAGCCTGTTCTCAAGCCGCTTCGTCAAACAGATGAAAATTTTGAACTTATTCCCTTTATATTAATGGGCATCATGTACATCGCCATCACCACTTACGGATATTCAGTGGCGACGGCCATTGCCGCGGAAAAATCGTCCAGAGTGATGGAAGTCATGATTGCGAAAATTTCTCCGGTGCCGATGATGTTCGGTAAAATCATCGGGATTGGTTTAGCGGGCCTGACGCAGTTATTTTTCTTTTTTGGGGCAATAACCTTGACGGCAAAATCGGGATTGTTCCAAATATATCCGGATTCTATTGCCGAAACGATGCTTGAAATTTTCACCTTTAAGGAAACTGTTTACTTTTTACTGTGCTTTATTCTCGGTTACTTTATTTTTGCGGCATTGTACGCCATTTCAGGAGCGGTGGCGGGCCGCCCGGAAGAATTGTCGAGCAGCACGATTCCAATCATGATCATTTTATTGGCCGGTTTGGCCGTTGAAATTCTGGCCGTTTTTGAAAATCCGGAAAGTTTGACGGCTTTGATTACCACTTACGTTCCATTTACTGCTCCCATCAGTCTCATGGTAAGAATGTTGCATGATGTGATTTCACCGTTGGAAATTGCTTTTGGAATCACCGCCATGGTGTCCAGCATTGCCCTGTTCTCATTATTGGCGGCAAAAATATACCCGAAAGGCGTGCTTAAAAGCGATCGGCGTCTGACATTCTGGCAATTGATAAAAAGCCATTGAAACACAAAGTGTCGGCTAAAAGGGGTATGACCGGACTGCGGCAACTTGACTGTGCCGGAAATCCTTTTTGAAAAAAAGCAATTTGCGTCGGGAAGAATGACGCGTTTTGCTGCTCCCTTGCACCCGTGCTTTTACAGGGAAAGCTTTGTCCGGAACGGAATGTTGACATATTTTCATATAATTAGTAAATGAGCCTGTGAACTAAAGGAAAAGGAAGGAAGGCGCAAAAAAGGTTTGCCGCCGTCATGCCTGCTTTTGAAAATCAAACAAAAAAATAACGGCCATCGCTAAGATAAACCATCTTTCAAGACAAAGCGGGTTGAAAAACCGCCGCTTTGTCCTGAACCTTGCAATAAAACCCGTTCGGCCACCCCTGCTTCCAACGGCCTTATATGACAACAGCCCGTCACAATCGGACGGCCCTTGTCATAGATTATTAGTGGAAGGGAAGGGGTGCATACATTCATGATTGAACTCTCGCCTCTAGAGATAGAGGGGCATACGTTTTTAAGCGTATCTGTCAAGCTGCCGAAAACGAATTTACTCGTTGTCACAAACGAGAAAGGATATATTATGTGCGGTGCGTTGGATGTGGGGCTTCTGAATGAACGGCTGAAAGACCGGAAAGTGATCGCCGGGAGGGCAGTCGGCGTGAAGACGATCGACGAGCTCCTTGAGGCTCCGCTTGAGTCGGTAACTTTCGAAGCGGAGAAATTGGGAATTCATAAAGGAATGATCGGAAAAGAAGCCCTTTTAAAAATGGTTTGAACGGTACGGAAAACCGGTATGGGCCAGATTCTTCCGCGTAAAGATTTGGAGTTACTTCCCCCTCTTGCAGCATAAAATGCTTGTAAGGGGGGATTTTTTTTGCTGAGACCACGAATCAAACGGCGCGTGAGAGGTCCGCTGCCGTTTAAATACGTTCTCTTCATCACCTTTATATTTTTTGTATTGTCCACCGCCCTGGGCCTGTGGATTATTAATAAATCATTGAAGCCGACATTGATGTCTTTTGCCGAATCGCAAACGAGGCAAATCGCCACCCTTGCCATCAGCAAAGCAGGCATGGAGCGGGAACCGGTCGACATTCATGAAGTCATCGTAAAGGATAAGGAAAGCGACCTTATCTACTTTGATACGGAAAAAATTAATAAAATCCGCGGAGATACGGCCAGATTAATTTTAAAAAACATCAAGATGGCCGAAAAAGGAGAGTTGGAAGAGCTTGAAGATATCCTGGAAATGGACATGAATAAGAATGACAAGGGCAAAGGCATCGTTTATTCCATCCCGCTCGGAAAAGTGACAAACAACGCTCTGTTGGGCAATCTCGGTCCCCATATTCCCGTACAGTTCAGCACCGTCGGCCATTTGCAAGCGGATGTGGAAACCGAATTTCAAGAGGTTGGCATCAATAACGTGTACGTGGAAATTTTCATCAACTTGACCGTACATATGCAAATCATTATTCCGTTTGCATCTGAAAAAGCGGAGGTCAAGCAGAAGATTCCTGTTGCCGTGGGAATTCTTCCGGGCGAAGTGCCGCAGTTTTACAATAAAGGCGGAGGGGGATTGGTTCCTTCCCTGCAAATTCCGGTGGACTAATTTTCATGCAATTGTTATACTAGAAGCATAATTTCATATTGAAGCTATTCCGATGGGGTAGAGGAGCGGAATCTAAGAGTAGGCCGCGGGAGTCTGACAAACGATGATCGCTGCTGAAAGGAGATTTCGCCGAAGCAAAATAACGGGTCGGCGTTATTTTGCTGGTGTTGCTTTGAATAAGAGTAACACTGTCATTATGGAATTCCATAATGGAGAGCTACAGATCGTGATGGAGATACAAGTTGCCTGCAACTAAGAGTAATGATGGGATGATCTCTGTCATTACTCTTTTTGTTTGCAAAGGAGCGGTGAAAAGTGCCCTTCCAAAATGCGCAAGAACCGGGATGGGATATAATGAAAAAAAAGCGTTGTATTCCGTTCTTTCCGGATAGATCCGGAAAAAGCCGGCTGCGCTTCTCATAAAGGGAATGCTTTTCATTGGCGGAAACGTTTTTCGTGCCAACGGCGCCATCGCAATAGAAGCCTGTGCTCTCTCCAATTTCATTATCAGGAGGATTAACGATGACTAATTCCATCTTATCAGTCATTCCGCCAATTTTGGCCATTGTCATGGTAATTGCCACGAAAAGGGTGCTCTTGTCGCTCGGAGTCGGAATCGTCTCGGCCGCATTGATTCTGGCAGAATTCCATTTTGGAGAAACGTTGAAAATTGTTTTCGCCTCTTTTAAAAATATTTTTCTTGCAGATGGCGGGTTAAACACGTGGAATGTGTACATGATTCTGTTCCTGCTCATATTGGGCGTTATCACCGCCTTTATTTCCATGAACGGAGGCAGCCGCGCCTTCGGAGAGTGGGCGATGAAAAAAGTCAAAACGCGGGCGGGAGCAAAATTGGTCGGCGCCGTCCTCGGATTGATTATTTTTATCGATGATTATTTTAATGCTTTGGCAGTGGGGCAGATCACACGCCCCATTACGGACCGGCACAAAGTTTCCCGGGCAAAGCTTGCCTACATCATTGATTCCACGTCCGCACCCATTTGTGTGATTTCCCCCGTCTCGAGCTGGGGAGCATATATCATTTCTTTGCTCTTGCCGATTTTTGCCGCCCATCATGTGACGGAATATACGGCTTTTTCCGCTTTCGTTCAGATGATTCCGTTGAATTTTTATGCTCTTGCCGCTCTTTTGATGGTATTTATTGTCGTCTTTCGCAATATTAACATCGGACAGATGAAGATTCATGAGGCACGGGCCATTGGAACGGGGCAAGTTGTCGATTTGTCGAAGCCGGTGCCGGGCGAATTAAAAGGCGACCTGCCATCGAGCAAAAAGGGTGCCGTTGCCGATTTGCTTCTTCCGATACTTGCTTTGTTGGCCGGTACGGTCAGTTTCATGTTCTGGACAGGCTACCGGGCCCTTGACGGGGAAGCGACCATTTTAAAAATCTTCGAACATACAGACGTGTCCCTGTCGCTGTTTTTGGGCGGATTGTTCAGTTTAACCGTTGCTTTATTGATGTTTTTCCGCCACGCAAAAGTATTGAAATCCGTTCCTGCCGGCGCATTTTTTAAAGGGATGAAATCGGGAGCGCAGTCGATGCTTCCGGCTGTTTATATTTTGATTTTCGCTTGGAGCATCACAGATTTGATCGGGCAGTTGGAAACGGGGGCGTATTTGGCCGGAATTGTTCAAGAGATAGATTTGAATATTGCTTTTCTTCCTGCAATTGTATTCATTATTTCCGGGTTAATGGCTTTTGCCACCGGCACATCTTGGGGAACGTTTGGCGTGCTTCTGCCGATTGCCGGAGAAATTGCCGCCGCAACGGATATCTCGCTCCTGCTTCCGATGATGGCGGCGGTCCTGGCCGGTGCCGTGTTCGGCGACCACACTTCTCCCATATCCGATACGACGATCCTGTCGTCAACAGGCGCCGGCTGCGATCTGATGGATCATGTTATGACCCAGCTTCCTTATGCCATGGTTGCCGCCGGCATGGGGGTTGTCGGCTTCTTAATCGTCGGCTTGACGGGGAGCATTCTCCTGTCCCTCGGCGCCGTGCTTCTATTGTTGATCGTGTTTGCTGTATTTGCCCCGCAGGGAAATATGCAGTATGAGAACGAGTTTTACGTGAACAGACAAGGCTCTTAATGCCTTGTCTGTTTTTTTTTGGAAAAGAAAAAGAAATTTTTTCGGTTCATCCTGAATAAATAAATTATAAAAAGGGGGTGACAGCGGCTGTTTCCGTAAACGTTTCCAATCATTCGCATTATGTTGGCGGCGCTTCGGTTGCACCTTGAGGTTGATCCGGACAGGGATGTCTTTCCTATTGTATTTCGTCCGGGGTAAACATCCATGGAAAAAGGAGGGCTTATGATGAATTTCCGGGAAAACTGGGGAACAAGAGCCGGATTTGTTCTTGCCGCCATGGGTTCGGCGATCGGTTTGGGCAATATTTGGCGGTTTCCCGGGGTGGCCTATGAAAACGGCGGGGGTGCATTTTTCCTTCCTTATTTGATAGCTTTGTTAACCGCCGGTATTCCGCTCCTCATTCTGGAATTCACAATTGGCCATAAGTACCGCGGTTCCGCGCCGTTGAGCCTCGGAAGGATGAGAAAAGGGTTTGAACCGCTGGGATGGTGGCAAGTAGCCGTCTCGTTTGTCATTTCCACTTATTATGCGGTGATTATCGCCTGGGCCATTTCTTATGCGTGGTTTTCCATCGGGCAAAAATGGGGCGGCAATCCGCAGGAATATTTGCTGGGTGAGTATTTGCGGGCGATTGACGCCGGTCAAATCGGCAGCTTGGTTCCCAATGTCTTTTTCCCTCTCGTCCTTATTTGGATTATTACTCTTTTTATCCTTTACAAAGGCGTTAAGAGGGGAATTGAGATTGCCAACAGAATTTTTATTCCTGCACTGGCCATTGTCTTTTTAATTATCGTCATCCGGGCAGTGACGCTTGAAGGGGCCGTTGACGGACTGAATGCTTTCTTCAAGCCTGATTGGAGCGCTCTCAGTGACGGTTCCGTCTGGGTGGCCGCCTATGCGCAAATCTTCTTCAGTTTGTCCATCGGTTTTGCCATCATGATTACTTATGCCAGTTATTTATCCAAAAAAACGGATATTACGAATAACGCATTTATTGTCGGTTTTGCCAATTCATCTTTTGAACTGCTGGCCGGTATCGGCGTGTTCGCGGCGCTCGGGTTTATGGCCGCACAGCAGGGAGTCGGGGTCCATGAAGTGGTCAGCAAAGGAGTCATCCTCGCCTTTGCCGTCTTTCCGCAGATTATTAATGAATTGCCCGGCTTTAACGGCTTGTTCGGCGTGCTGTTCTTCCTGAGTTTGGTGCTGGCAGGCATCACATCGCTTATTTCCTTGTCGGAAACGTATATCGCCGCCGTCCAAGAGAAGTTTAAAGTTTCGCGGAAACGTTCCGTGGCCATCGGGGGAGGATTGGCAGCGCTCATCTCCATACTTTATGCCACACAAGGCGGACTAAATATTTTGGACAGTGTCGATTATTTTATTAACCATTACGGCGTCGCTTTTGCCGGATTCATGGAAGTGGTGCTCGTCGCCTGGCTGGCCAGGGAGCTCAGGAATTTGCAAAGCCATGCCGATCAAGTGTCAGACATCCGGCTCGGACTGTGGTGGAGAGCTTGCCTCCTTGTGATCACTCCGCTCGTGCTCGGATATATGTTGATCCAGTCGTTCTTAACGGATATTGCGGAAAGTTACGGCGGGTATCCGGTGTGGTTCAATGTTTATTCAGGCTGGATCGTGGCCGGAGCGGCAATCATGTTGGGATTTGTGTTTACGTATGTGAAAAAATGGGATCCGGCTTATTTTGAACTTCCGAAAAACAAAGGGGGTTCACAATGATGGAAACAAGCGCCATTGTCATGATGGTCGTCGGCATGGTCGTCATTTGGGGAGGTTTTGCCGCCAGTCTGGCTCATGCTCTCAGAAAACGGCGCACGTAAACCGGGCGGCGGGGAAAAGGCAAAGGCAGAACAAAAAATCAGGGCAGCACCCGCTGCCCTATTTTTTTCGCATCCGCTGTTTTTCCTGGCGTTCCCACAGCTTTAAATGCGGATACGGATCGAAGGACCACTCCGTATACCCGTTATCTTTGTACATTCCGTAGTGAAGGTGGGGCGGGAATTTCCCGGACGTTCCCGGGGGTCCGTAGCCGGAATTGCCGACGCCGCCGATCAAGGTTCCCGGTTCGACCACTTGTCCGATTTTCAAATCTTTGGCAAATCCGCTTAAATGGGCAAAATAATGGTAATTGTTATGGATGTCCCTGATGCCGACGCGCCAGCCCCCGTATTTGTTCCATCCTTTCATTTCCACAATCCCGTAGCAAGTGGCCCGGACGGGAACGCCATAGCCGGCAAAGATGTCGGTTCCTTCGTGAATCCTTCTTCCGCCCCAGCCCCTCGCGTGTCCCCATGTGCTTCTATAGCTGTAATTGCTCGTCAATGGAACGGGAAAACAATGCTCCTCCAAGTCGAGCCGGCCGAAATGACGGTAGATTTTCGCCATTCCCATAATGAGGCTGACAGCTTTGTCTCTTTTATAATAATCCCAAAGGGCGATTTTCAGGTTGTCGTGATCGGTACCGTACGTTTGCAAATGGCGGGCAAAAGCAAAAAGCACATCATAATCGTTTTTTCGGCTTGCTTTGCCGTCCCCGTCGCCGTCAAAACCGATTCCTCCGAAAAAACGGATCGAAAGAGGATTTTCATCATCGCGGTTCGGGTTTGCCAGTCCCGTCCATTGTTCCGGGGAAAAATAAATACCGCTGATTCCATCCGGATCAGGCAAATCCCGGCGGGAAGTTCTGACATTCCGTTCATACTGGTCGATGGCGGCCAAGTAATACCAAGGAATATGGGTGACCGCTTCCACTTGTTTGTACAATTTCATCCGTTGTTCATAAACATTGCTGTTTTCGGCAGCTTTTCCCGCAGGAGCGCCGCAAAGGATGAAGAATAAAAAAGCCAGGACATACATATGTAATTTCCGCACAGTACAATCTCCCCTCGCTTTTTACTGGTGCGTTTTGGGATAATCTGTTATTGTTGAAGTGCCAAATTTTCTTGAAGAACTTGGCAAAATATGGGCGTCAACGTTCAATCCACCATTAGTTTGGTTGTTCCGGAAAAAATAAATGAATATCAAATAATGGAAATCGTGCGAGTTTCCGGCTGTCAAAGAGACATACTATTGTTGAACGGAAACGGAGGGAAAGTGATGAACAAAAAAGAACATATCCGCAAGCCGGATTGGTTGAAAATCAAATTGAACACCAATGAAAACTTTCAATCGTTAAAAAAATTAATGCGCGGGGCTGCTCTGAATACTGTTTGTGAGGAAGCGAGATGTCCCAATATACATGAATGCTGGGGGGCGCGGAGAACAGCCACCTTTATGATTTTAGGGGACATTTGCACGAGGGCCTGCCGGTTTTGCGCTGTCAAATCGGGCCGCCCCCATGAGGTGGATTGGGAGGAGCCGGAACGGGTGGCCCGTTCTGTCGCCCTCATGAACTTGAAACACGTCGTCATTACTTCCGTTGCCCGGGATGACTTGGAAGACGGCGGTGCGTCCGTTTTTGCGGAAACGATACGGGCTGTGCGTCGGAAAAATCCTTTGACGACGATCGAAGTGCTCCCGTCAGACTTGGGCGGCAGCGTGGAAAATTTGAGAATTCTCCTTGAGGCCCGCCCCGATATATTTAATCATAATATCGAAACGGTCAGACGGCTTACGCCAAAAGTGAGGGCGCGGGCGCAGTATGAACGGTCCCTTCGGATGTTAAAATGGGCGAAGGAAATCGTTCCGGAGATGCCGACGAAATCAAGCATCATGGTGGGACTCGGGGAAACGAAGGAAGAAATCGTGGAGGCGATGGATGATCTGCGCAAAAATGAGGTGGACATCCTGACGATCGGCCAGTATTTGCAGCCGACGAAGAAACATTTGCCGGTGGAAAAATATTATCATCCTGATGAATTCCGGGAATTGAAGAAAATGGCCCTTGCCAAAGGCTTCAGCCATTGCGAAGCAGGGCCGCTCGTGCGTTCATCCTACCATGCCGACGAACAAGTGCGCAATTTGGACGAACAAAGGAGGGCTTTGGAAGGTTGATGCGGCATCGGTGCCCGATGATTCCGCCTGACGGTCCCGGCCGCGAAACAGTGTATGATTTTGCAATTCGCTGTGCTTTTTATTATCGTTATTTAAAAGAGAATCAGTTATAATGAAGTCGGGAGTCCCTCACAGAGAGGTGAAGAAATTGATTTGCATCCATAATCACTGCTACGAACTCATTGAGGAAAGACGCAACGGATTTAATGAGGAGGCTTTCCGGCAAAGATACAGCGAGATTTTGGGCAAATATGACTATATCGTGGGAGATTGGGGATACGGCCAGCTGCGATTGAAAGGATTTTTTGACGACCACAACCAAAGGGCGACATACGACACCAAAATCAGCACTCTCACTGATTATCTTTATGAATATTGCAATTTTGGATGTCCGTATTTTGTTTTGAAAAAAGTGCGGCATAACCGTTACAGGGGAAGGTGACTCCGGAAAGGAGCCACCTTCTTTTCATTTCTTCCTGATGAAAAACCACCCGGTCCGGGGTTTTGTCTAACGCCTCCGTCAGCTGTTGTTTTTGGCGGAATCCGTAAACAAATCCCCGTCTTCGCCGCCGTCATGGGTCGGGTGCGCTCCCTCCATTTGCCGCGGCAGACCGGCGTGAAGCGTGCGGTTTTCGTAAGTATAGGCGCTGTAGGTTTGTTGTTCGTAAGGATAGCGGGAGGGAGCCTTCTTTTTACAAACAGGTTCATGTTTTCGCGCCGGTTCCCCATATGCTCCTTCGGGAAATTCTTGCGGAACGAGAAATTTCCTCTGCATTTCCACTGCGGAGAAATCAGTATAGATTTCCGGTTTTTGTTTTTTCATCTTTCTATCACCTCAGAAGTGTTCTTCTGAGTATTTTTTCCGGAAATCCGCCGAAACATGACGTGAAACAATTTGTGCAGAAGTCTCCATTAAAGGGCTTCCCGCAAAAACTCCCTTAAATCCGCCGCCGCTTCGGAAGTGAGGGAAAAGGCTTCTTCCAAATAGCCCGGCTCATCCAAATCGTCATGGCCGATGATCGCATACCGGTTGGTTTGCAGGTTAAGAACAATTTGTTTGCCGAAAAACCGCTCCGATTGAACGATGGCCAGGTCGTAGCGGCCGTTTTCCGTGGCGAAACAGACAAAACGCGTCCGGCAATTTTCAAATTCGTCGTACAAAAAATCGCGCTCCATAAAAGTCTCTCCTTTTCAACCGCTTCAAATGTTTCTATCTTCTTTATCATATCAAAACCGGCCCGCCCCTTCCTTTCTTCTGTTTGAAAATATCTTTTGCGGCGGCGGAAGGCCGTACTGCCGGAAAAAATGTGGTACAATATTACAAGAATCATTGTTGCATATTGCCGAAAGGATGGAAGGAACATTGTATTTCGTCGATAGAAACAAAATTGAAGAAATACTTCAATTTTTGGAGAAACAACTCGCTCTCTTCGAACAAACGCCTGTCTGGGAATCAGACTTGGAAAAAGCCGCTCTTGAAAGGATTTGCCACACGGTGATCGAATCGATGCTTGACGTGGGCAATGCCATGATAGACGGATTCATTATGCGCGATCCCGGCAGTTATCACGATATTATCGACATACTCGAAGATGAGAAAGTGATCACGGAAGAAATGGCCCAAGGGATAAAGAAAGTGATCGACCACCGCAAAGAAATCGTGCAACATTATACAAACATCGACCATGCGGTTATGCAGAAAACGTTTGTTAGCGAATTGCCGCACTTGAAAGAATTTGCTCCCTGCGTCAGGCGCTATTTGGAAAATGAATTGGGGCCGGTGTCGGCCTTCCGCAATTAGCCGAAAACATGCAGCCTGCCGGCAAACTGTTTGTGCCGGCATTTTTCGTGGCCAAATCAGGGCTGGCTTCTTTGTTGTTTTACAGAAAATGTTATGTTACCCTGATTGTTTAAAGGAGTGATCATGTTGCGAAAATATCAAGGCTACTTAATCGATTTGGACGGCACGATGTACAAGGGGACGGAACGGATTCCCGAAGCGGCGGAATTTGTCCGCAAACTGCACAAATTGAATATCCCGTATTTATTTGTCACCAATAATTCCACCCGCACTCCCGAACAAGTGGCGGAAAAGCTGCGGTCCTTTTCCATTCCCGCCGAAGCGGATCAAGTATTTACGTCCAGCCTGGCCACGGCCAATTACATATATGAAAAGAAACCGGATGCGTCCGTTTATATGATCGGGGAAGAAGGACTGAAGACGGCGTTGGATGAAAAAGGATTCCGGTACGGCACGGAACATGTCGATTATGTCGTTTTCGGCCTTGACCGGCAAATTACTTACGAGAAACTGGCAATCGGCTGTTTGGCCGTCCGCAACGGGGCCACATTTATTTCCACCAATGCGGATATCGCCCTTCCCACCGAACGGGGATTCATGCCGGGGAACGGTTCCTTGACTTCCGTCATCGCCGTTTCGACGCAAACGGAACCGATTTATATCGGCAAGCCGGAGCCGATCATCATGGAACAGGCATTGAAAGTATTGGGTACGGACAAGGAACATACGATCATGGTAGGGGATTATTACGACACTGATATTATGGCGGGTATCAACGCCGGACTTGATACGCTCCTTGTCTTAACGGGTGTGACAAAAAGGGAGCATCTTAAAGGCGTTAAAAAGCAGCCTGATTACATCGTCAACACATTGGCGGAGTGGGATTTTCCTTGATTTTATAAAAGACGTCAAAAAGGTCCTGTCTTTTGAGGCAAAAAGACGGGACCTTTTCCTTTTCGATGGATGTTGTTTTCCGGCGGAAACGAGCCGTGCCTCAACCGGCAAGGATGCGGAAATTTTTCTTCATGGACGGTGCGCGGTTTTACGTTCTCCGGTTCGCCTTGATGGAGGCCGTTTGCAGTCTGAAGGAGCAAGTTTTCCCAAACGGCCGCTAAGCTGTCGTCATTTTGCGGCGGATGCATATCTTTTTCTCAGCGATGATTTCGTCTTTCATTCGGTGTTTTTTGCTTGGTGGGCGAGGCGGCTTGACGCTGCGGCGGCGATGGCGCCGATAATATCATCGAGAAAGGTGTGGCATTGGCCCGATTTTTTATCATTTAATCTTGCCAGAATACCGGGTTTGATTTTGTCGATATAACCGTAATTTGTAAAACCAATGGAACCGTATATATTTACAATGGAAAACGCCAACACTTCATCAATGCCGTATAACCCTTCGTCGGTTGTCAGCATCGATTGAAGCGGTTCTTCGAGCATGCCTTTTTCGGCCAGCGTGTCGAGGTGGATGCCGGTGATAATTGCATTTTGCACTTCTCTTTTTGCCAACACTTTTTCCACATTATAGATGCAAGTTTCCATTTTTAGGTCCGGATGGTAGCCTTTTTGCAGAAAATAAACAAGTTCGGCAATTTCCTCCACGGTGACTCCTCTTTTTTTCAGCCAAAGGCGGGCTGTTGTTTCCACGAGATCTCCGTTTAGTTTTCGGGTCATTTTTTTCACCTTTTCCCATTTTAATCTTGACATGATCCGGCTGGACAAGAAGCGCATATGAGGCTGAGTTTATAAAAGGATATGCATGTCATGGGGAAATGTTTCTTCAAATATTTTTTCCGTTCCGCAAACGAAAGACGTTCTATTCTAATCTTTGTCCCGATGCCTTTTCTTATGCAATCCGCAACAAGTTTTTATTTTCTTCTTTTCTTCATATACATTATTCAGGAACATTGAATCGGAGGGCGGGAAATGCTTCGGCGCATATTGAAGGAAAGGCACGGCATCAACGGCGGAGAGAGCTTCCGCATCGGGAAATACGAGGCGTGCCTTGAAAAGGACCGTTTGTATCTGCTTGTCCCGGCCGGCGGTTTGGAAGACGAGTATATTCGGGAACTGGAACAATTGGCGGCCCATTATAAAAAGTGCGGTGACAACCATGTTTGCCAGTTTTTAAAAACAGGCGGAGGGGAAACGGTCATCCCGTGGGGCGGAAGCAGGTATTGCACGCTTGTTGTCCACATACGGAAGGATAGAGTAAGAACGGTGAAACAGTTGGGCCGGAAATTGGCAAAGTTTCATTACCGGGGTCGGTTGGTGTCTTTCCCGTTGAAAAAAATTGTGCAAATCGGCCGCTGGAAATCATTTTGGGAAACAAGGCTGGAGCAGATGGAAAAATTTTGGAATGAGAAGTTGTTCGCCGGGCCGGAAAATGACTTTGAAAAGATGTTTTTGGAGTCATTTCCATATTATTTGGGGCTGGCGGAAAACGGTATTCAGTATTTAACCGACACGGAAATTGATGAAAAGCCCCTTTTTCCGGACGGCGGCACCGTTTGCCACCGCCGGTTTCACGACGGTTCCTGGGGCGGCCGTTTTTACTTTAAGAATCCGTTTGACTGGGTGTTTGATCATTGCGGGAGGGATTTGGCGGAATGGACACGAGAAAGATACTTTCATAATATTAAAACGTATGAACGGGACGTGCTCCGTTTTTATACCGATTATCAAAACTTTTCCCCCCTTTCCCCTTTTTCCTGGCGGTTGATCTATGCGAGACTCCTTTTCCCGCTCCATTTTTTCGACTGCGTGGAAAATTATTATTCCGCTGCTACCGAACAGGAGAAACACCTTTGCCATGACCGGCTCCAGCGGTATTTGCAATATACGAAAGAACATGAACAATTCCTCGGAAGCTTTTTTGACCTCCTGCAAGTACCGGTCCGGGCTTGGCGCATCACGGTGCCCGAGTGGCTGAAAAGAGTAAAAATTTGAAGCGGGAGCGCGGTTGCTTCCCTAAATGCCCGGAATAACCGGTATATTTTTTCAAAAAAACGAGAATGATCTTTTCTGCAAAAAATACAGAAAATTAAAACGCTTACAATCGTAAAAGATGAGAAATTCCTATTGTAAAAAATCGTTGATAACACTATAATGACTACTATAAGAATCAATGTCTACCATAGAAAAACAAATGTACTCGCAAGAAGAACAAAAGAGAGCAGGAGGGGGAAAATTTGGAGTCCATTTCAGTAGGTTTGTTGGGATTGGGAACGGTCGGTTCGGGTGTCGTAAAAATTATTGAGAACCATCAGGATAAGCTGATGCATCAAATCGGCTGTCCCGTTAAAATAAAAAAAGTGCTCGTAAAAGATGTTAATAAACCGCGGGCGGTGGAAATCGACCGCGACTTGTTCACCACAAATCCGGACGATGTTGTTTCAAATCCGGACATTGATGTCGTGGTTGAAGTGATGGGCGGCGTGGAAGAGACGAAAAAATATATTTTGACCGCTTTGCGGAATAAAAAACACGTCGTAACCGCCAATAAGGATCTGATGGCTGTGCACGGTTCGGAATTGCTGGCTGTCGCAGCTGAAAACGGCTGCGACCTTTTCTATGAAGCCAGCGTGGGCGGGGGCATTCCCATCATCAGGAGCTTGGTAGACGGATTGGCATCAGACCGGATTACAAAAATTATGGGAATTGTCAACGGAACAACGAACTACATATTGACGAAGATGTCAAAAGAGCGCATCGCCTATGAAACGGCGCTGAAGAAGGCGCAGGAGCTCGGATTTGCCGAAGCTGACCCGAGCGCCGATGTCGAAGGATGGGATGCGGCAAGAAAAATGGTGATTCTCGCCACACTCGGCTTTTCCATGGAAATGAGTTTGGATGATGTGAACGTGACGGGAATTACCGAAATCACAGAAGAAGACTTGCAATACGCCAAACGGCTCGGTTACACCATGAAATTGATCGGCATCGCCCAGCGGGACGGCGATAAAGTGGAAGTGAGCGTTCAGCCGACGCTCATTCCGGATCACCATCCCCTCGCTTCGGTAAATGATGAGTTCAACGCTGTTTACGTGTACGGAGAAGCGGTCGGGGAAACGATGTTTTACGGACCGGGGGCGGGAAGCCTGCCGACGGCCACGGCGATTGTCTCTGACCTTGTTGCCGTCATGAAAAACATGCGTCTCGGCGTGAACGGGAAAAATATCGTAACCCCGCAATTTGAAAAGAAACTAAAAGAACCGCATGAAATTTATTCGAAATATTTCCTCCGCCTTCTCGTGAAAGACGAGGTCGGCGTTTTTGCCAATATCACAACGATCTTTTCGCAACACGGCGTCAGTTTTGAAAAAATCCTGCAGCTTCCCGTTAAGGAAAAAGGCGCGGCGGAAATTGTCGTTGTCACCCATCAGGCTTCTCTCCGGGATTATGAAGAAATACTCGTCAAACTGCGGGATTTGGATGCTGTGTACAAGATTACGAGTTCATATCGCGTAGAAGGGAATGGCAATTGATGAGATGGAAAGGTTTGTTGCAGGAGTATAAAGAATACCTGCCTGTCACGGAAAACACTCCAATGCTGACGTTGCATGAAGGGAATACACCGCTCATCAGGCTCGATCGTCTTTCTGAGGAGTGGGGGATTGACCTTTATGTGAAAACGGAAGGAACAAACCCGACAGGTTCTTTCAAAGACCGGGGCATGGTCATGGCCGTAGCGAAAGCGAAAGAAGAGGGAAATCATACGGTCATTTGCGCTTCAACCGGCAACACCTCCGCCTCTGCCGCCGCTTATGCGGCCAGGGCGGGCATGAAATGCATCGTGGTGATCCCCGACGGAAAAATCGCCATGGGCAAGCTTGCCCAAGCGGTAATGTACGGGGCGGAAATTATCGCCATCGAAGGCAATTTTGATGACGCTTTAAAAATGGTACGCAAAATCAGCGAAACAGAACCGGTTGCTTTGGTCAATTCAGTGAATCCGTACCGTCTTGAAGGCCAGAAAACAGCCGCTTTTGAAATTTGCGACCAGTTGGGCGGCAAGGCGCCGGACGTTTTGGCCATTCCGGTCGGAAATGCCGGAAATATCAGCGCTTATTGGAAAGGCTTTAAAGAATACCATGAAGCAAAAAACACCGGTTTGCCGAAAATGCACGGTTTTGAAGCAGCCGGAGCGGCCGCCATCACTCACAACAGGGTGTTTGAAAATCCGGAAACGATCGCCACGGCCATCCGCATCGGCAATCCGGCCAGCTGGCATTTGGCTAAAGCCGCGGCTGAGGAATCCGGCGGAAAAATTGATGAAGTGACCGATGATGAAATCATCGCCGCTTACAGAAAATTGGCTGCCGCTGAAGGAGTTTTTGCCGAACCGGCCTCCTGCGCTTCCATTGCCGGCGTTTATAAAGATATTCAAAACGGAAAAATCGCCAAAGGAAGCACCGTCGTTGCCGTGTTAACAGGCAATGGTTTGAAAGACCCGAATACGGCCATTGACTTCAGTCCGATCAAGCCTGTAGTCCTTCCAAACGAAGAAAAAGCGGTTGCGGAATATATTAAGGGAGTTGTCCACTCATGAATGAGGGTGACATGTTGGTCATCCGGGTTCCTGCCAGTTCTGCAAATCTTGGTCCGGGATTTGATTCTGTCGGATTGGCGTTAAACAGATATTTGGTGCTTGAGGCGGAAGAGTCGGAACGGTGGGAAGTCATCCCCCAATCTGAGGAGCTAAAAGCATTTCCCGCGGATGAGAACAATTATATTGTCAAAGTTGCTTTGCAAACGGCGGAAAGATACGGCAAGAATCTTCCGCCGTGCCGCATCCGGGTGACAAGCGACATTCCTCCGGCCCGGGGATTGGGCTCGAGTGCCGCGTGCATCATTGCCGGCATCGAGCTGGCGGATGCCGTTGGGGAACTGGGGTTGACAAGGGAGGAAAAATTTAAGATTGCCGCAGAAATCGAAGGTCATCCGGATAATGTCGGTCCATGTTTGTACGGAGGTCTTCTTATCGGGACGCAGGATGATAACGATGAAGTTGATGCGATATCATATTACGGTCTCGATTTTGAAGTAGTTGCGGCCATTCCGAAAGAAGAATTGCTGACCAAAAATGCCCGCAATGTGTTGCCGGAAAAGATATCTTTTTCGCAGGCGGTCCGGGCCGGGTCAGTCGGAAATGTTCTGGTGGCCGCTCTTTTAAGCGGTGATTACCGTTTGGCCGGCAAAATGATGCAAAAGGATTTGTATCACCAGCCGTACCGGCGCAAATTTGTTCCCCACATGGCTGATTTGGAAGAATTTGCGTTGGCAAACGGCGCATTTGGGGTTGCTTTGAGCGGAGCCGGTCCCACGGTCATTTGCTGCTGCGAAAAAGGGATGGGAAAACCACTTTTGGAAAAATTGCACTCTTTTGACCGGAACATGGAGTATGTTCTGTTGCAAATCGATCAACAGGGGAGCAAAGTTGAGTGGAGAAGCAGGGTCAAATAGAAGCGGTTTTACAATATATAAAAAACAAGCGATTTCCTTTGGAAATCGCTTGTTTCTTTCCTCTTCTTTTTCCTTATGATCAAAATACTTGTTCCACTTCTACGACACCAGGTACCTCTTCAATCAATGCCCGTTCGATGCCTGCTTTTAAAGTGATTGTTGAACTTGGGCAAGTTCCGCAGGCGCCCAATAAACGCAGTCTTACAATGCCGTCTTCAATATCGACAAGTTCACAGTCTCCCCCGTCACGCAAGAGGAAAGGACGCAGTCTATCTAAAACTTCTTGAACTTGCTGATACATTTTTTCGTCTGCCATATTATCGCTCCTTTCTTACTTCAATATTATAATGTCTTTAAACTGAAAAAGCTAATATTTAAAAATGGGATCCGCAAAATATCGCTGTTTGTCTTTTTTTATCCACGGGAAGTGCCGGACATTCATTCTCTTTTAGCCGGCCATTTTCTCAATAACTGCATTGGCATCCTTTGCTGTGCAATAGGGGCGGGAATAAAAAACCGTGAAAAATCCGATTTTCGGTTAGAAACATGTATCCAACATCTTGCTCTCCGTGTTTTTCCCTTGCCATTTTCCCGCAGCGTGTCAAGCCCCGTATTGCTTTCCTTGTCTCCTCGATAGTCAAACATCTCAACCCGCCTGCAAGCCGCAAATATAAGGACTTTTTTGTTTGGGATGGTCCGTCGTTATTTAAAAAAAGCCGTAAACCTTTCTGTTTTCTCCCTGAGTCAAATCTTTTGTCTTCACGAAGTTTTGGCGGTATATTTTTGAGAAAAGGAGAAATAAATGAAATGAGTTTAATTAAAACGTTGTTTGTCGTCCAGCTTTTGCCTGCGCATTGAATAAATAATTTTCGCCGATGCAGATGGCGGAAACTGCACACTGACATCCGGTACGTGAAAATTTGCGTGACCGCCTTTCCGCACCGGGCAAGGGATAGTTTGAGAAAAAATAAAAGGAGAGTTCGCTCGTGGAAAAAAAGGAAGTGGAAATCTGTGTGTACGGGGCTGAACAAATTTGCGCCAGTTGCGTGAATCTTCCTTCTTCAAAAGATACTTATGAATGGCTGGAAGCGGCTGTCAGCAGAAAGTTTCCCAATCAGCCTTTTCAGATCACGTATGTGGATATTTTCCATCCTCCGGAAGATGAAGAAAAACGAAAATTCGCTGAAAGAGTGATTAAAGAAGATATGTTTTATCCTGTTGTCGTCATTGAAAACAAAATCGTCGGCGAAGGGAATCCGCGGTTAAAGGCGGTTTTTTCCGAAATGGAGAAGTACGGATACCGGCCTGAACAACCGAAGAACAGTCCGTAAACACCGTTTTGTCCGATGGAAGGAACCGGCCGAAAATAAAGCCGGTCCCCGTTTGGATGGGGACCGGTATATATGAAAATCCGGGTTGCCAAATTAATGGTATTTATAAAGCCAGAGAATTCCTGATTTCAATAAACGCACGACCCGCCCCGTAACCGGACGCCCGTCGAACATTCCGAATCCGCTCTTCTTCCCTAAGGCGCCGATTACACCTTTTAATCTGATCGTCGGCATTTCTTTAGGAAGCGGTTCATTGTTCCAGCGGCTTAAAATCACTTTGGCAATTTGTTCTCCCTGGCCTTCCGCCAGCTGGGCGCTCGGCGAATGGGGAAGGCTTGCACAATCCCCGACGACATAAACATGTTCATTGCCCGGTATATTATGGTACTGGGTTACGATAATCCGTCCTTGACGGTCTTTTTCAACGTCCAGATCGCTGACAACTTTGCTTGGTTGTATTCCGGCTGTCCATATAATCAGATCGCTGTGTTCGGGCATATCATTAACGAAAAGGGTATTCTTTTCAACCCGGGTGATATTGGCATTAATGTTTATATCAATACCGTGGTTATCAAACCAGTTTTCCACGTATGTGCTCAAACGTTTTGGAAATGACGGCAATATATTGGCGTTCCTGTCATATATTTTGATTTTTAAATCGGGCCGCGATTCTCTCAGTTCGCTGGCCAATTCCACGCCGGTCAGTCCGGCGCCGACAATGCTGACAATGGACCCGGATGGGAGACGTTTAAGCGCTTCGTTCGTTTTTTTCGCTTTTTCCATTGTCTGAATGCTGTAAGTATATTCGGCAGCCCCCGGAACATCGCGGAAATTGTCTTCATGTCCGAGACCGATTACAAGATCGTCATATGAAACGGTTTTGCCGTCTGACAAATGAACTTCGCATTTATCCAAATCAATGCGGCTGACTTCTCCTTGCAGGAATGTCAATTTCGGATGATCGGGGAAAGGGAGTTGAATTTGTTCGGCGGTGACTGTTCCGACTGCAAAAGAGTAAAACTTAGTTTTCAGGCAATGATGAGACATTCTATCTATCAAGGTTATCTTTGCATTCTCCGGAAGCTTATCCAGCAGAAGGGAGATGACTTTCATGCCTCCGTAGCCGCCGCCTAAAACAACAAGATTTTTCATATTTTGACTGCTCCTTTGTTTTACGTTAAAAAATGCCGTCAGGTGTCCATATGGGCAATGTTGGTATCGTCCTCTATTATTATAATGCAGATGGCCTGTTAATTTAGGAAAATCTTATTGTCTAAATAAACCGAGAATTTTGTCGAATTTTCTTCCTTAACCAAAGTATAACGAAAATATGACGAAATAACAACGTTTTAATGTCAGAAATTTGACAAAAATATTCTTTTGTCACACTTATACACAAAAATGTTACATAAAGTGGTTGCCGCAGGAAAGATTTTCGGAGGTGATCTTCGTGCTGAGACCCTTGATTGAATTTTGCGCAAGCAATGTTGCAAGCGGAGCGGAGCCGGCGAAAGAAATATTGGAAAAAGATTCCGATTTGGATGTCCTTGAATACGGCTGCTTGGATTATTGCCATGAATGCGGGCTCTCCTTGTTTGCATTTGTGGAAGGGGAACCCGTAAAAGGAGATACCCCGGAAGAGTTGGTGGAAAATATTTATCGTTTTATCAAAGAGCATTCCGTCTATTAATTTATGATATGAAAGAATGGTTCCGATATGGCTGATTTTTCCGTATGAAATACAAAATTTGCATAGGAATATAATGCAAGCGGATAATTTGTGTATTTAAAAGCGGTCAGGTATATTAAAGTTAACATCCGTTAGAAGGGAGAAGTCACTATGAATGTTGTCACATTAACTGAAAAAGCCGCTCTTCGCGTTAAAGAGATAATGAAGGAAAACGAAGAAACAAACGCTTACCTCCGTGTCGGTGTTCAAGGAGGCGGCTGCAGCGGTCTCACTTATGCGATGGGATTTGCTTATGAAGTGGAAGAAGGGGATGCACAATCGGAACAGTACGGCATTAAGGTGCTTGTGGATCAATACAGCGTGCCGTTGTTGCAGGGAACGGTGATTGATTATAAAGAAACGTTGATGGGCGGCGGATTTACCATAGATAATCCGAATGCGATCGCTTCTTGCGGCTGCGGTTCTTCTTTCCGCACGGCCGAAGAAGCGGGAACCCCGGAAGAATGCTGACAGGCAAAAAAAGAGGCTGTCCGCAAAGGGCAATCCTTTGTGAACAGCCTCTCTTTTTCTGTTTTTATTTAAACATGGAAGAACTGTGCAACGGCTGTGCCTTCGCTTTCGGATCCATGTACGTTTTGGCGTTGTTGACCGCAGTCGGCGCTTCACCGAACCCGACGGCAATCAATTTTACTTTTCCTTCATACGTACAAATGTCTCCTGCCGCATAAATGCCCGGGATATTTGTTTCCTGTTTCGAGTTGACAACAATGGAGTTCTTCTCGATCTCCAGACCCCATTCTTTAATCGGTCCGAGAGAGGAGATGAATCCGAAGTTGCAGATGACGGCATCCACATCAATCGTTTCAATTTCCCCGGTATTCACTTCTTTGATTTTGACTTGCGTAATGCCTTCGCCGTCTCCGACCAGTTCCGCGGGCACATAAGGTGTTTTGATTTCAACGGCAGATTTCATGAGGTTCTCCACACTGCTCTCATGGGCGCGGAATTTGTCGCGGCGATGAACAATCGTCACTTTTTCGGCAATGGGTTCCAGCATCAGGGCCCAGTCAACGGCAGAGTCTCCGCCGCCAAAGACGACGACTCTTTTTCCGGCAAATTTTTTCATGTCGTCTACGAAATAGTAGAGATTCTTTCCTTCATATAACGCAGCATTATCCAACTCCAAGCGGCGGGGTTGGAATGCGCCGTTTCCAGCCGTGATAATGATTGTTTTGGAATAGTGGATTTCTTTGTTGGTCGTTAATTTGAAGGTTCCGTCTTCCAGTTTTTCAACTTTTTCCACGGTTTGTTCCAACACGATGGTCGGGTCAAATTTGCTCATTTGTTCTTTTAAATTATCGATAAGCTCTTGAGCGCGAATTTTCGGAAATCCGGCAATATCGTATATGTATTTTTCCGGATATAATGCTGACAGCTGACCACCAAGCTGAGGCAAGCTTTCAATAATTTTAACGGAGGCTTGTCTCATTCCACCGTAGAAGGCAGTAAAAAGCCCTACCGGTCCCCCTCCAATAATGGTAATGTCATAAACTTTTTGGTCTTCTCTCACTCCGTATCCCCCCACAAACAGAATAATGCACAGAATATATATTACCATAAATAAAGAAAAAAACTTAAATAAATGATTATTTTTGTCGATTTTTTGAACAAAAATTTTCGTCCAAGATTATTATACGGAAAAAGGCGGCTTTTTTGCAGAAACGCCTTAGTTTCCGTTACCGTTCCGGGGAAGGGGAAGTGTAATCTTTGCCGGCAGCAAGTGATTTATGTCACTGAAAAATACCCGTTTTTATCAGATGTAAATATTTTCTATGCATATTAAGAAGCTTTGGGCTTGCAATAAAAAGGGAAAAGGAATAAGATGTAAGAGAAAGAATTGTTAACTTTCTGTGACAAATTTATTGCTACTTTTTGAACATCAATTGATAAAGATGTAATTTTTTCAATATCAATGTGAAACTGCGCACAAAGTTTTGCGGGATTTTTTTATCGCTTAGTTTGTACATTTTTTCACAATATTTGGCGGCAGGTTGGAACTGCACATCATATGCAAAATTCATAAAGATGGGAAGTGGTTTTCATGAGCAAACCGAGAATTGTTATTTTGGGCGCCGGCTATGCCGGATTGATGACGGCCGCAAAACTGCAAAAATCGGTCGGCTTAAATGAAGCGGATATAAAAATCGTCAACCGAAACGGCTACCATTATGAGACGACTTGGCTGCACGAAGCATCGGCGGGAACATTGCCGGATACCCGTGCATTATACGATATAACAGGGGTTCTAGATAAAAACAAAATCCAATTTATCCAAGGAACAGTGGAGAAAATCGTTGCCAAAGAAAACCGGGTTCTTCTTGAGGGCGGCGAAATGTCTTACGATTATCTCGTCGTCGCCCTCGGTTCCGAACCGGAGACTTTCGGAATCAAAGGGATGAAAGAAAAGGCCTTTTTCATTGACAGCATCCATTCGGCAAGAAAAATACGCGAACATATTGAAAAGCAATTTGCCACATACAGCCTCGAAGAAGAAAAAGATGAAAAACGTTTGACGATAGTGGTCGGCGGAGCCGGTTTTACAGGGATCGAATTTGTCGGGGAACTGGCCAACAGGATTCCCCGTTTATGTGAAGAATTTCATATTCCCCGGGAAAAGGTGAAAATCATTTGCCTCGAGGCGGCGCCGACGATACTGCCTGGATTTGATTCGGATTTGATTCAGTACGCCATTAACCGTCTGGAGGAAAAGGGAGTCACTTTCATGACGGGAACGGCCGTCAAAGAAGTGACACCGGACAGCGTCATAGCCGGAAAAGATGAAAACACTCTTTTTGAAATTCCGGCCGGTACCGTCGTCTGGGCTGCCGGCGTCAGGGGAAATTCGGTCGTTGAAAAATCGGGCTTTGAAACTCTGCGGGGAAGGGTGAAAGTAGATTCCGATTTACGGGCTCCGGGATTTGACAATGTCTTTGTGATCGGTGATTCGGCGCTGATTATAAATGAAGAAACAAACCGCCCTTATCCGCCGACGGCGCAGATCGCCATGCAGCAGGGAAAAGTTTGCGCCCATAATCTTCTTGCATTGATTCGCGGAGAAAAAGGAAAACTGAAAGCATTCAAGCCTGATATAAAAGGAACAGTCTGTTCCTTGGGAGAACATGATGCCATAGGGATCGTTTTCGGTAAAAAATTGAAAGGAACGGCCGCTTCCATCATGAAAAAGGTGATTGACAACCGAGCGCTCTTTATGATAGGCGGATTGTCACTGATGCTCCGGAAAGGGAAATTCAAGGTCGTATGACAGCAAACGATCCTGCTTCGGCAGACCGTTTTTACCGTCTCCTTCCGGAAACCGGAAGCAAGCTTTCCTTACCGTCCTGTGTGCCATTGGAGGCTGCCGGAAAGGCGGCCTCTCCGTTTTTGTTTAAGGAATGGAGCCGGATGGTTGCATGCAAAACATACATCATTTTGGAAATGGCCCGCTTTGTCATTAAGAAAAAACTGCAGGGCCGGCACTGCCGGGCACATTAATTGACAGAATTATCCAAATTGTGTAAACTATCGTTACGCCCGGGGGTGATGTGGAGCAAATGTCGATTGTTGTTCTCGTGATTTCGATGTTGCTGTTTTTTATCCTGTTTTTTGGCATCGGTTTTATATTAAATATGGTGTTGAGAATGTCATGGATAGCAGCCGTGCTTTATCCGGTCGTCGCTCTGTTGTTTATTAATGAGGAAAAACTGTCCTCCTATTTTTTGAACAGCAAAGAGGCGTTGTACCATTTGGGAAAAAAGTTGACACAATTGGCCGCCGCCGACATGATGATTTTAAGCAGCGGCATGGCGGGGGCGATTGCTGCCGGAATTGCGATCCAATTGTTGCGCAAAAAAGGATACCGTATGTTTTAAGCCTTCACGGAATGTGAAGGTTTTTTTGTCGCCGGAATCCGCAATTACGCGATGAAAGCCGGTGTTTGTGCCTTTCTCCGTTTTTCTGCCAGTAATCTTTTTTCTCTTCCGGACCGGTTCGCACGATATGTTGTCCGCTCCTCCCGCAACCGGTTTGTTCATTGTATGAATATTCCTTGATAAGCAGGGAAAAGACTATTTTTGGGAGGAGTGAAAAAAATGGCTAATTTTTTTAAACGGATTTTTTTGCTGTTATTATTTATTTCTGCAATTATGGCCACTTTTCAATCCATTACCGGTTTAAACATCAGTTCGTTGACATCATATATATTTCATTCAAGCGGAGAACCGTCTTCTGTCAAGGAAGCCGTTGTTGCAGGAGCGCTTGAAAAATTCCGGCAGGCAAGCGGGGAGTTTCTTGTCCCCGGAAAAGCTTACGCTTCCGAATTGACGTTGGAGGAGGCCATCGACTGGTCGCAATATCCAAAGGTGGAAGTGATTGCGACCGGGTATACGGCCGGTTATGAATCTACGGGCAAACACCCCGGCCATCCGGAATTCGGAATCACTTACTCCGGCGTAAGGGTGAAACGGGATTTGTATTCAACCGTCGCCGCCGATTTGGATATTTTTCCAATCGGCACGATTTTGTTTATTCCGGGTTACGGCTATGGGGTGGTGGCGGACAAAGGCGGTGCCATCAAAGGCAACCGCTTGGATTTATATTTTGAAACGGTGGACGATGTTTACAAAAATTGGGGCAAGAAAAAAGTGGAGGTTTATATCGTCAAAAAAGGAGACGGAACATTGACTGAAGAGGAATTGAATGCCCTCAATGAAAACGAAGCAATGCAAGTGTTCCGTTCGCAATACATTCAATCGGAAAAAGAGTAAACGGCTTTTACGATACGAACCGACAGTAAAAACAGACCTTGTTTCAGGCGGGTGCAAAGGGCATCCAAAAGTCCAAGAGGGGCTTTGCGGATGCTCTTTCTTTTTTTCTGACAACGAATCTCTGCGGATTTTTTCAGCCGGTCGGCCCGGTTTTTTTCAGCCGTTCGCCAAATATTCATGAACTTTCTCCCTCATTGCCGGCATGAGCCATTAATTGGGATATAATTGAATTAGTTTAACGGAGGTGAAGATCATGTTTGTTGTTCAAAACAATATCAGTTTCCGGGAAGAGCATCCGTGCCTGATTGTCGGATTATACGATAAACCGGCCCCGTTTTCCGGGAATTTGCAAAAACTGGATGACATCTTTTCCGGTTATTTGACTGAATTGGTGCAAGAAGGGGATATTTCGGCGAAAGAAAAGAGCCTGTTTCAAATGCCTTCTTTTAAAAAAACGGGGGCAAAGCGGCTCGTTTTTGTCGGCATGGGCAAGGAAGAGGATGCCAGTGTGGAAAAACTGCGCAAAGCATTCGGCAAAGCGTTTAAAGCTGTGAAAAAGGCCGGTTTGGAAGAAGCGGCCGTGTATGTGGACAGTTTCGTTTGTGAAAATATCACTCCCAAAGAGGCGGCCCGTGCTTTAAGTGAAGCTTTGCTTCTGTCTACATATGAATTTAAGGGATATAAGCAAAAGAAAGGCCCGGACAAACAGATGGAAGGGGTGGTTGTCTATTGTCGGTGCGCGGAGGCTGAGGAAATCAAGTCCGCTTTAAGGGCCGGCTATATTTTTGGCAAAGGAACGAATTCGGCGCGGACGCTTGTCAATCTGCCGGGAAATAAGCTTACGGCCGAAGATTTGGCGGATTATGCAAAAAAACTGGCGGAAACATATGATTTTGACATTGAGATTCTCGGCAAAGAGGAAATGGAAAAGATGGGAATGGGAGCCATCCTTGCCGTAAACCAAGGATCCGAGCAGCCCCCGAAAATGATTGTGTTAAAATACCGGGGCCGGGACGAATGGAATAATGTGATCGGTCTCGTCGGCAAAGGGATTACCTTTGATACGGGCGGATATTCGCTGAAAACAAAAACGGGGATTGTCGGCATGAAAACGGATATGGCCGGAGCGGCAGCCGTACTCGGGGCCATGGAAATCATCGGCGAACGGAAGCCAAAGCAAAACGTGGCAGCCGTCATCGCCGCCACGGATAATATGATTGGCGGAAATGCCTTAAAGCCCGATGACGTCATCACTTCCTTGAGCGGAAAAACGATTGAGGTACGCAATACGGATGCGGAGGGCCGGCTCGTTCTCGCCGATGCCGTGACTTATGCGAAGATGATCGGCGCAGATTATCTGGTCGACGTGGCCACTTTGACCGGAGGGGTCATCACCGCCCTCGGATTGGAAACGACCGGTGCGATGACCAATGATCAAGAGTGGTTTGAACAAGTCGCGGCCGCTTCAGAGGAAACAGGAGAACGGATTTGGCTCCTGCCTATTTTTGACAGTGACCGCGAGCGGGTCCGGAACAGCCGGGTGGCCGATTTAAACAATTCCCCGGGCCGGGAAGGTCACGCAATTATGGGCGGCGCGTTTATCGGCGAATTTGCCGGAGAGACGCCTTGGGTTCATCTTGATATTGCCGGGACAGCGACAACGGAAAAAGAGAGCGAACTGGGTCCGAAAGGGGCAACGGGAGTCATGACCCGGACGCTGGCCCTTTTAGTGGAAAGATTTTCAGAAATGCGGTAAAAAAGTTTGCCGGAACGATTTGGCCCGCTCTTTTCCGCTCTTTGCGGAGGCTGAAGGTTTGGCATCCCCATCATATTACTGAAAGGCGGCCGGTATTCGCCGCTGCTTCCGGAAAAAACAAGCAAGTGGAAAACCGTGATTCGGCTTCTCCACTTGCTTGTATTTTTTAAGTGCTTTTCAGACAATCCCTTTTGGCGGCATGGTTTTTTACAATATAGAGCGGTGCTTGCAAAAACGTTCGTGTCATGCGCAGGAGCAAGCTGTTTGGCTCATCGCTATGAACAAGAACGGTTCACGGCAAGCGCCCGTTTTAGCATGATCCGCAAAAATCACATGCAGCCCATTCAGAAGGACGGGTGGTGCATAGAATATAATACAGACAGATTCGAAAAGGAGGTTGCTCGCTGTGAATATTTACAGAGGCCATCCCCCTGCTGATCAACGGTTTTTCCTTTTTGGCGCCCCGCTCATCGGGGGATTTTTGGGCGGATTGGCCGGCGGTGTGATTGGCAGCGCCGCCCGTCCGCGCCCGTATCCGTTCCCACCCTTCTATCCGGTTTATCCGCCCTATTTTTACGGATATGGTTACGGTCCGTACTGGTTCCGGTGATTTTTGCGACAATATATTTGTTGACAGGAAAAGCTCTCATATCATTAATGAGAGCTTTACTGGTTTTGCCGGCGTGCATATATTTTTATGAAAGATGCCAGCCGGCGGGGATTGTTCGTCCCGGAACAGCAAATAAACCACCGGGAGATTTTGATTCTTGCGGAAAACCGACAGTCAACGAAAGAGAGAAGGAGACCTGTTTCAGTTCCATCTTAATTGCAGCATGAGGTGGCAGCAAGTCATTTCGTTTTCTCCGGTGGTGAAGTAAAGGTTGAGGCCGTCCGGATTGTAAGTGATTTTGGGAATGATTTGGATGCCGGCTTCCCTGATAATTTTTTCCACCTTTTGTTTATCCGATTCTTGCGCGGCGCTCATCAAGTCATAGGAAAATTTTCTTGATTCCGCCATTTTGTTTAAAAGCGTTCCCGCATCCCTCAGGAGCGGTTGCATATGCTGGGCGGAGGACATAAAAATGGACGGATCCACTTCCGGATACTGACGGAACGGGACTTGTGCCCGATGAAAAGGATAATGGGGCGTCCGGTATTGAACGGGGGGATGCCAAAAATGGGCGGTATAAGAATATACAGGAAACATTGGTTTTTCTCCTTTCCCATGTTTGTTCCCGGTTCGGCAGTGAATTATCTTCAATAATATATGCCCCCCGCTGTTTGATTGCCAATAACGGTTTTTTGGACAGGGAGGGTTTTGCTAAAATTTAAGTCAGGGAAAAATTTTGAGAGGCGAAGGTGGAAAGATCCTGCCGGGATTAAATCATTTTAAGTAAGTTTAGAGAGGGGAATAACAAGTTGCAAAAATATTCGCTTGTGGAACATTTAGGGATCAAAATTGTGAAAAGGGAACAGGGGCTCGTTGTGGCAACGATGCCCGTTGATGACCGAACAAGGCAGCCGCTTGGCTTTCTCCACGGCGGTGCATCGGTGGCACTGGCGGAAACCGTGGCATCTGTGGGCGCTTTTGATTTAATTGACCAGGAAACAGAAGCGGCTGTCGGGCTGGAGATCAATGCCAATCATGTCAGGGGAAAAAGAGACGGAACCGTTACGGCGACGGGCACGCTCTTGCACCGGGGAAGAACGACGATGGTTTGGGACGTGAGAATAACCGATGAAGAAGGCCGGTTAATTTGTGCATCCCGATGCACGATCGCCATTATCGAACGGACAAGGAATTAACGGGGAGTGCGGCAAGGGGGCATCTATTAACATGACGGTTGCACCAAAGGTTGGCCGTTGTTTTTGATATGAAAAAGCAGAGGCGCGATCAAGCGAAGGCCTCTGCTTTTTTATGCGGTAAACCGGTTTACAATTCCGTGATGTTCCTGAAGGATTAGAAAGCGTAGAGAAGGATAAAGAACGCTACCATGGCGACAAGGCCGACAGGAACGCCAAACCGGGCCCATTCTTTGCTCGTTATATGGAGTTTTCCGGCAGCAATAATATTCGGGATGTTTCCGGGAATCAGCATTCCGCCGCTGATGATAAGTCCGAGCATGACGGCACGGAGAGTTTCTTCAGGCATGAGCGGGCTGACTTCCGCGGCGGCAAGGGTGGCGTTGTCCAGAACCGCCGAAATCATGTTAATCCAGTACAAAAGCGCAGGAGGCAGATCGATAATGTACGCATTGATAAATGGTTCAAAACCGTGGCCGAGGAAGGTGAGCCCCATAACAAACAAATATATTTTTACGGCCCGTATAATAATTTCTTTATAACTTTCTGTCGTTTGTTCACTTTGAACATGGTCTGTTGCGTTATTGGATTTTACAAAAAACATTGTTAAGATTCCAAAAATGATGACAGACGGGATGACTTCCCAGCCGATAAGCTCCAATAAATAGAAGAAGCTCTCATCCAATTTGCTGATTGCAATCGTTGATAACGGTTCGCCGAGAGGAGTTAAGACTGCTCCCATGCCGATCGAATAACAGGCGAGAATCGCAAACCGGATTTGCGACTGCCGGTCGATGGGAAGGGCATGGATGATCATGACAAGGATGATTGCCGCGATGATGGCCGTAATCACACTGGAAATCAATCCGAGAATGATAACGGTCAGGGCGAAAAATATCCGCGGCGATAAGGCTCTGTTCAGCGCCAGTATGGACTTTTGCAAAGGCTCGTGCAGCCATTTTGTAAGAAGGCCGGCCACCAAAACGGCAACAGTGATTTTTACCGGATCCAGCAACGCTTTTTCAATTAACGGCCATTCCATCATTCCGCTGATAGATGCTGCCAAAATCCCCATGACAAACAAGAAAACTTCCAAATTGCGTTCCACGATTTTAATAGTAAAAGGCAAGAGAAGCACGAGAATTAAAATAATAACCAAGCCAAGCATTTCTATATTCATTGTTCCTAATCCACCTCGATCTTTTTAAAATTCATGCTGCCAATTTAAAACAGAATTTCTCTGCCCGTTACCAGAAAAAAATAGGCCGATTGTTAAAATAATAGCATATTTTTTTTATAACCTTAAGTGCCAGATAAGAAAATACTTAAATCACACTTTACATAAAATGTTTACAATATTGTCACAATTACGGTGCTTCACGGCGTTTTTTTAGTTCTATAATTTATTCAGTATAAAAAAATAATTATTTTAAAAAATTCAGAAGAGAATGGTGAAAAAAGTGAACGGAAAAGGACATCCACATAAACATGGTCACGGACACGGTTTTGGCAAAACGATTGATTACAACAAGAATCCTTTCATCGTGATTTGGGAAGTGACACGGGCTTGCGAGCTGAAATGTGTACATTGCCGTGCCGATGCACAGCCGAAGCCCCACCCGGATGAATTAACCCATGAAGAAGGGCTCCGCCTGATCGATCAAATTTATGAAATGGATAATCCGATGCTCGTCTTCACCGGCGGAGACTGCATGCTCAGGGAAGACCTTTTTGAACTCGCGGATTATGCGATTAAAAAAGGCATGAGAGTATCGATGGTACCGAGTGCCACCCACAACGTGACAGTCGAGAAAATGAAAAAATCGAAAGAAATCGGATTATCGCGGTGGGGTCTCAGTTTGGACGGTCCGACGCCGGAAATTCATGATAAATTCAGGGGAACACCCGGTTCCTTTGAGTTGACGATTGAGAAAATCAAACAGTTGCAAGAATTGAATATGCCGCTGCAAATTAATACGGTCATTTCCAGATACAATTATGACCATTTGGAAGAAATGGCGGAATTGGTGAAAGAGTTAAAGGCCGTGATGTGGTACATCTTTTTGCTTGTGCCGACGGGAAGGGGCCAATTGGATGCTTGTCTGACCGCGGCGGAGCACGAAAAGGTGTTTCTCTGGCTTTACGAACTGAGCAAGACGGCCCCGTATGACATTAAAACAACAGCCGCCCAGCATTTCCGCCGTGTCGTTCTCCAGCAGAAAATGCGGGAGAACAAAATTGAAAAAGGGGAAATCGATTACGAAGATTCCATTACCGGAACCCGGGCGGAAAAAATTGACGGTCTGAAAAGGGCGCCCAAGGGCGTCAATGACGGGAACGGCTTTATTTTCGTCTCCCATATCGGAGAAGTCATGCCGAGCGGTTTGCTTCCGATCGTTGTGGGTAATGTAAGGGAAAAACCACTCAAAGAAATTTACCGGGAATCGCCGGTTCTTAAAGAATTGCGCAATCCGGATCTTTACAAAGGAAAGTGCGGTGTTTGCGAATTTCGCTACGTGTGCGGAGGTTCCCGTTCAAGAGCTTATGCGGTCACGGGAGATTATCTGGAAAGTGAGCCGTTCTGCGTGTATATCCCCCAAGCTTTGCGTAACAAATAAACACCATTGCCTCATCCCTCCGGAAACGGAGGGATTTTTCAATGTTCCATTGTTTTGGCAACTTCTGAACAAAGGAAATTTTTTTCTTTTCAACAATTAAAAATATTCTTCTTAATCATGGTATAATGAAAGTTAATGAGAATGTATTTTTTTCTGTTTAAGTAACAGGATTTACAGTAGTTTGTCAGGCAGGCTGATTACCGGGAAAGGTGGTGAGAGAATGAAGGGGGATCATCAGCATTTATTTATAGATTTTGAGTTTACCATGCCGGAGAAATCGGAAAGGTTTCGCGGTTTTTTTCCGGAAATTATTGAAGTCGGCATCGTTGCCGTGAAGAATGACCAGATTTATGACAAATATTCTTCTTTTGTTACGCCAATCAGTTTCCCTGTCTTGTCGGAACGCTGTAAATCTTTTCTCGGCATCACACAGGAACAAGTGGATAACGGTATATCATTCTACGATTTGGTCAGGAAGTTTGAAGAATATAATGATAAAGCGGAAAAAACGACGATCGTCACTTGGGGCAATATGGATATGAAGGTTCTCCGCGACAACTGCCAAAAAAGGGGCGTTCCTTTCCCGTTAAGGGGCAAAGAACTCGATTTGTCGATGGAGTACAAACGCTTTTTCGGAGATGAAAATCAAACCGGTTTATGGAAAGCGGTTGAGGAATACGGCAAAAAAGGGACCGGAAAACATCACCGTGCATTGGACGACGCCTTGACGACGTATCACATTTACAAATTGGTGGAAGAAGACAAAAAGTATATGCAAAGACATGAACCGATGACGATCGGCGACATCGTTGACTTTTCAAAACTGTTTAATAAATTTGCCTGATAAGCCAAATCCTGTTTTACGGTTTGGCTTATTATTTTTGTTAAAAATTCCTGGGTTTAACAACCTTCTTTATTGTTCCTCATCTAAGAAATCCCCTCGAGCGGCTTTTTCCGTTATTTTGCTTAGCAACCGGGCGAAAAGAAGCACCGTTTTTTCCTGGCCGGCAGCGACTGGACGTTGGAGTCCGTTCCTGCTCAATGGCTCATTGCACTTATATGCCTCTTTTATATTCTTTCCATCTATTTTCCCGAATGTCCTCAAACACCTGATTATGGAAAAAAGAACACATCAATTGGTATAATTTTACATAATATCCTTCTGAAAAGGGGTGCTGTGCATGCTTGGGGGAATACTGCAGGCCGTTTTCTTGTATTTTCCGGAAGATAAAACGGAGTATATACCGGCGGTGATTACCACTCTACTCTTTGCTCTCGGAGCGTTGATTACGACGCGGCTGTTTGTTTTAAAATCGCGCAAAGAAGCGGAAGAAGCGAAAAAAATAGAGGAGCGGCTTATGCAAAATGAACAGGAGAAAGTTTGACACGTTTTTCTATGCAAATAAAAACCGTCCCGGCTTAAAAAGCCGAAGGACGGCGGTTTTTTTGTTTGCGGAAACAGAACAGACGGCGGCAGCCGCCCATTTTCTTGCCGCGACCGAAGGGAGACGGTTATGAACTGAATGCCTTTTTCAAACGGTTCAAACCTTCCATAAGAATTTTGCGGCTGCAGCCGACATTCATGCGCAGAAAGCCTTCTCCTCCTGGACCGTATTTTGGCCCCGGTTCCAGCCCGAGTTTGCCTTTTTTCGTGAGGGCGTCCCAAATTTCCCGATCGGACAAGCCCAATTTGCGGCAATCGAGCCAAATTAAATAGGTGGCATCGGGAATCATGACAGAAATCCCGGGAATTTCTCTGTCAATAAAATCTTTGGCGGTCATGATGTTTTCATAAAGGTAGTCAAGCAGTTCTTCAAGCCATTCTTCCCCGTGGCGGTAGGCGGTTTCCAGCCCGATGGCGGCAAACGGATTGAGGCTGTTGATCCCGAGGCGGGTTTGCACGGTCCGGAACGCCCGGCGCATGCGCTCGTTTTTGATAATAACGGTTGAAGCTTGCAGGCCGGCGAGGTTAAAAGTTTTGCTCGGCGCCATAAATGTCACCGTTTTTTCGGCAATGTCCCCGCTTAATGAAGCAACGGGCACGTGTTTGTGCGGTTTAAAGACCAGGTCGGAATGGATTTCATCGGAGACGATGATGACATCGTATTTCAGGCAAAGTTCGGCCATCTGCCGCAGTTCTTCTTCCGTCCATACCCGTCCGCCCGGATTGTGGGGATTGCAAAGCAAGAACAGTTTGACTCCTTCCCTCAACTTCGCCTCAAAGTCGTCCATGTTGATATGGAAACGGTTATCCTTTATTTCGAGCGGCGAGTGGACTATGACCCTGTTGTTATTTCTAATCATATTGAAAAACGGCGTATAAACCGGAGGCTGGACGAGAACTTTGTCGCCCGGTTCCGTCAGCGCCTGTATGGCCATGCCGATGGCCGGTACGACGCCCGGGGTGTATAAAATCCACTCCGGTTCAATCACCCACCCGTGGCGTTTTTCGAGCCATTCTTTGAACGCTTCCCCGGCAGATGAAGGAACATAAGAATAGCCGAAAATCCCGTGGTCCGCTCTTTGTCGAATCGCTTCGATCACTTCGGGCGGAGCTTCAAAATCCATATCGGCGACCCACATGGGCAATACATCATCCGAACCGAACAGACTTTTTGTCAGTCCCCATTTCATGGACGCCGTATGTTTCCGGTCAATGTATTGGTCAAAATTGTATTTTGTCATTTGCTGCACCCTCTTCTTTGGAAAAAATCAACGATTTCATACCATAATAAGTTATTATAACGAAAATGAACATTCCAAGAACGCCTTTTTGCTTAAAAGGCAAATTTTTACGGATCAGGCGAGTGAAATTCCGTTTTAGCCCGCCTTTTCCTTCGCCGCGCTGATGTGCTAAACTAAGATTGTATTCACCGGACGACGATGCTCCGACAGGGATAACGGTAAAGTTTTATGAATGAAAGAAAAGAACACAGTTATGATGACATTAGTTTGTTATAATTTAATTGCTTTATAAGAGCAATAAAAGGTGGGGGCATGATGACATTAACGGAAAAAGAACTTGAAATTGTGGAAATTCTCGAAAAAAACGCGCGAATTCCCGTGGAAGATTTGGCGAAAATGGTCAACTTGAGTGTTGAGGAAACGGAAAGCATCATGAAAAGCCTCGAGGAACGAAATATCATCGTCCAATATGCCGCTTTGGTGGATTGGTCAAAAATTGACGGACATCAAGGTGTGACAGCGATGATCGAAGTAAAAGTCACGCCAAAGCGGGGAGTGGGCTTTGATGAAGTGGCAGAAAGAATTTACCGGTTTAAAGAAGTAAAATCCCTGTACTTAATGTCCGGTACCTATGATTTGGCTGTTACGATTGAAGCAAAAACGATGAATGAAGTTGCAAAATTTGTGGCGGAGAAACTGTCCACTCTGGAATCTGTCGTGTCGACAACGACGCATTTTATTATGAAAAAGTATAAGCATGACGGAACGATATTTGATCAAACAGATGATGATAAACGGATCGTGGTGTCACCGTGATGAGCAAAACAAAAAGATCATTTTTGGCGAAAACAGTAGCAGAAATGAAACCGTCCGGTATCCGAAGATTTTTTGACCTTGCTTCCGGCATGGAGGGGGTTGTCTCCCTCGGCGTCGGCGAACCGGATTTTGTTACCTCTTGGGCCGTCCGGGAAGCAGCCATATTGTCGCTTGAGCAAGGCTATACGTCTTATACGGCCAATGCCGGCCTGCCTGAGTTGCGGAAAGAAATAGCCGCCTATGTGGACAGATCTTTCCGTGTCCAATATTCGCCGGAAGATGAAATAATCGTCACTGTCGGCGCAAGCCAGGCTCTTGACATTGCATTGCGGGCGATTACGGATCCGGGCGATGAAGTCATCGTTGTGGAACCGAGCTTCGTTTCTTATGCACCCCTTGTAGCCCTGGCAGGGGGAACTCCCGTCATAGTCAATACGGATAAAGCCCATGATTTTAAAGTGCAAGTCGCGGAACTGGAAAAAGCTGTGACAGATAAAACAAAGGCGCTTATTATCTGTTCGCCGAATAACCCGACGGGCACGATGTTGAATGCCAAAGATTTGGCGGCAATTGCCGAATTTGCGAAAAAGCACGATATACTCGTGTTGTCGGATGAAATTTATTCCGAACTCGTCTATGATGAAGAGTTTATCAGCATGGCGTCGCTTCCGGAAATGAGGGAACGCACGATCTTAATCAACGGTTTTTCCAAAGGATTCGCCATGACGGGGTGGCGCCTCGGATTTGTCTGCGCGCCGAGGGAGATTGCGAAGGCGATGCTGAAAATTCATCAGTACGCAATGATGTGCGCGCCGACGATGTCCCAATATGCCGCATTGGAGGCTTTGAGAAACGGGCGCGAAGATGTAATCGAAATGCGCAACAGCTACCGGCGCAGACGAAATTATTTTGTGCAGTCGATGAATGAAATCGGGCTCGAATGCCATATTCCCGGCGGAGCATTTTATGCCTTCCCGTCCATTAAAAGCACCGGATTGTCCTCTGAAGAATTTGCCGAACGGCTCCTTCTTGAAGAAAAAGTGGCCGTCGTACCCGGCAATGCTTTTGGTGAAAGCGGGGAAGGACATATCCGCTGTTCATATGCTTCTTCCATGGCCCAGCTTCAGGAAGCGGTCAAACGGATGAAGAGGTTTCTTGACAGGCTGTAACGAAAGCCGTATCAAAGGCAATGGGGGAAAGATGGTCGCAGCCTGCCGCCGCATACGGCAGAAGAGCGATCTGAAAGAAATATGAAACGGGGGGCGGATATGGCACCCCGTTTTATTATGGCCGGAAAAAGGATGGGATGAAAAGTGCGGCAAAAGAAATGGCTGTCCCGGCAAAATGCTTGTTTTGGGGACAGCCGTATATATAAAAAGGGGGAATACTAGAAAGCCTTAGTATTAGAATAACCAATAAATAGCAATTCGATACCTAACAAATGTCATTTTTTTCACAAATTTTTTATCATGATTGCAGAAATATAGCAAAAAAA
>CALKIU010000007.1 GCA_937995745.1 uncultured Bacillaceae bacterium
AACTAAACATTTTTCCCGGATTCTTTTTCCGGGAAAAATGTTTCCATTTGAATTCATCTAAAGTTCCGCTCTTCTTCTTCCTTTAATACAATCTGCCTCTTGCTGTAAGGGCTTGTTCCACTTTGCGCCGCAATAATCCGGCGACACCATGGATATCATCGGCAAGGCTAATGGCGCTGATGACGGAAACTCCGTCCGCTCCTCCCTTAATGACTTCGGCGGCATTTTCCGGAGTAATTCCGCCGACGCCGACGATGGGCAATTCAAAACCGTTTTTCCGGAGAGTTTCAACGATATTTACACCTTGAGCAGGCCGGGTGTCTTTTTTCGTTTGAATGGGTAAATCGGCCCGACTCCGAATTAATCCGCTCCGGCAGCAAAAGCGGCGGCGGCTTCTTCAAGGTTGTGGACGGAAACACCGAGAATTTTATCACCGATTAATTCTCTGATTTCTTCGGCCGGATCATCTTCCTGGCCGATATGAATTCCGTCTGCTTTCAGTTCGAGCGCCAATTGCACATCGTCATTGACGATAAAAGGTATTTCCGCTTTTTTACAATAAAATTGCATTTCCTCTGCGAGGGCGTATTTTTCCTCTCCTGTCAGCGCACCCTCGCCTTTTTCACGGAATTGAAAAAAGGTAATCCCTCCGGCGATAGCTTCCCTCAATACATAAACCGGCTCTTCCTTGCAATTTGGGCTTCCCAAAATAAAGTAAACACGCAAAGCGTGACGGAGGATTTCCCTGTCCATTTTTGCCACTCTCATCCCTTCCTTCATTTCAACTGATAAACCCAATGATTAGTCGGTCCGTGCCCTTTGCCGATTGCCAATTCATGTTTAATGGCTGCGGTAATAAATTGTTTGGCCGTTTTCACCGCATCATAGACCGGATGGCCCTTGGCCAATTCCGCCGTAATCGCCGCGGAAAAAGTGCAGCCGGTACCGTGGGTGTTTTTCGTATGAATTCTTTCACTTTCAAAAACATAAAAATCATTTCCGTCGAACAGGATGTCCCTGGCCTTGTTTTCATCGCGATCATGGCCGCCTTTTATAATGACATTCTTGATGCCGTAAGAATGAAGAATTCTTGCCGCTTCTTTTTTATCTTGTTCCGTGTGGATTTTTATTCCTGTCAGTACTTCTGCTTCAGGAATATTCGGAGTGACCAAGTAGGCGAGCGGAAAAAGATATTCTTTCATGGCCGCGACAGCTTCTTCCTGCAGCAAAGATGCGCCGCCTTTGGCGATCATGACGGGATCAACAACAAGTTTTTCCCATCCGTAACGGGAGATTTTTTCAGCCACGACTTTTATAATTTCCGCAGAAAACAGCATCCCGGTTTTAAGAGCATCCGTCCCCATATCTTCGGCAATGGCGTCCATTTGCCCGGCCACACCTTCCGGCGGGATCGGATAAACACCGGAAACCCCCAACGTATTTTGCGCCGTAACGGCCGTTACAACGGACATTCCGAAAACGCGGAGTTCCTGAAATGTCTTTAAATCGGCCTGAATGCCGGCTCCGCCGCCGCTGTCCGAACCGGCGATGGTCAATGCTTTTCTAACTTGTTCCACAATCCTTTCCCCCTTATAACTTTTCAAAAGCGCAATATTTCAGAATTTCTTCTCCCCTGAGCAATGACAGTTGATTTAAAAATTCAATCTGAAAACTGCCGTTTCCGAGCGCTCTTGTCTTCTCCGCCGCCCGCTCGGCAGCAACTCCGTAAAATACAAGCGCGCTCACCGAAGCTTCAAGCCTCTCGTCACCCACCGCCGCAAACGCGCCGACAACGGCGGACAACAAACAACCGGTGCCTGTCACTTTAGCCAACAGGGGGTCTCCGTTCCGGACAAGGTACGTCGTCGCCCCGTCGGAAATCACATCTGTTTCTCCCGTTGAAATGACAATACAGTCCAGTTTTTGAGCGGCTTTTTTCGTCACTTCAACGGCGTTTCCTCCGCCGCTGCCGGCATCGACGCCTTTCACTTCCCAACGTTCGCCAATTAAATTGGCGATTTCCGCGGCATTTCCTCTGATGATATCTGCCTTGAACTCTCCCAGCAATTTTTCGGCCGTCACAAGGCGGAATGGTGTCGAGCCGACGCCGACAGGGTCAAGGACAACCGGTTTCCCTTGTTCATTTGCCGTTTTCCCCGCCAAAATCATCGCTTCCAGATCGGCGCGGACCAAATTTCCCAAATTCAGCACCACCGCATCGGCCAATTTTGCCATGTCAGCCGCTTCTTCCGGCACATGGGCCATAACCGGAGAGGCCCCGATTGCCAAAAGACCGTTTGCGGAAAAATTGGCAACCACTATATTGGTAATATTGTGGACCAACGGATTTTTTTCCGAAATTTTGTCGAGCAATTCGCATACTTTGTTTCTGTCCATCTTTTGTCACCACCGAAAAAAGTTTGATAGACCGGAAAAACTCGTTAGCAAAATAATATTTACATATAAAAACCGGGTCCCAAAACGGACCCGGCATAAAAAACCGAAAGCAGCTTTCAGTTTTCTACTTCCCCACGCCGGCATTATCCGGTTCAGGTCCAAAGGGTTGAAAAACATGCGTTTTTCTCTCAGCCTTTTCAGGCACCCCTAGTAGAAACTATATTCTGTTTGTTAAGAT
>CALKIU010000008.1 GCA_937995745.1 uncultured Bacillaceae bacterium
CTGTCAGGGGAATAACTTGCTGTTTCTGCAAAAATTCTTCACACAAGTCCTGAGCAGCGTTAATAAGTTTTTCTTTGATTTTCGTCTTGTTTAACTCACGTAGAAATTCCTTGTTTTCACAAGCTTTTACAAAAACATCCTGAGTAATATCCTTTGCTATTTCTTGGTTCTGCACCCGATTCTTTACATACTGAAAAACCTCTTTAAAATACATAAAATACAATGTATCAAATAGTGCCATGGCTAACACTCTTTCCATATGGAAAGTATTGAACATTCTATCATTATCTTACAAAAGTTTTCTACCTTACCAACCGTTCAAACTTGGATTTCATTAAAAATTCATATAGATATGACAAATTGAAGACATTTTATTTTTTTGCGACGGATAAAACTTCTAAAGATTAAGCAGTCTAACGCTTTTCCATTTACAATCCAGATGTCTCCCTGTCCATAAAAACCTTTTGTTGAAATTTAAGAAAAAATTTAAAAATAACCGTAAAAATGATACAGGAATATAAAAAACACCCTATTGTTGAACAGGGTGTTTTTATTTGTTTTCTTTTAATAAAAAACATACTTTTCCCGCAAAATAGCGGCACTGGCCGGCTTCATGTGAATATGTTTTTCATAGCAAATTTCCCCGCACAGGCCGCAGGATACGCATTTTTCTGTCGACAATATATAAGAATTTCCATCGATCACAATCGCATCGGTCGGGCATAAAAACGCGCACGCATCGCAGCGGGTGCAGCTTTCCTTCATTTCCGGCACTGAAAGCGTGATTCTTTCCTGCAATTCCGGTTTCTTTTCCAAGGCCCGGAGAAGCAGGGCCCTTTTATCCGTATGAATCACTTGGCCGCCCAGCCATTTGTCGGCCATCCGGTTTTTTATTTCTTCCGCCGTTTCCTCCATTTCTTTGAGCCCCGCTTCCTTTTCGTGGTGGCGGGCATATTTTTCAAAAGGAGACAATGTCTTGCCGGCGGAAAGGGTTTCTTTCACCGTAATTGTGTTCGTTTCTTTCACTTCTTCCCAAAAGGTTATGAACAGCTTGCGGCGAGAGTAGTCCACCTGGCTGTCCGCTTTTGCTTCAGAAACGGCTTTCCGCAGAGAAAAACGGGAGCCGAGAATTTCCTCTGCTTGCTGTTTCTCCTTTAAAAACAAGCCTTCTCCGCCATGAAAAGAACAATTCCGGCATGTTGACGGCTGAAAAACAATTTGCAAATTCGGCGCATACACGCCGGCCGCCAGCCAAAATTCCCATGGCAACATGCCCAAACAAGGAACTTCCGCCACATTGGCCATAGCCTTTCCTTTCACACTCGAAGCACAGGCGATATAAATGTCCGCTTCTTTCTCCGCCAGGCGGCGAATCCGCTGGAAAATTTGCATAAGAGGAGGATCGTTCCACTTTAATGCGTTGGTCGGGCACACATTCGTGCAAAGCCCGCACTCCATGCAACCATCATTTATCGCCAACGAATCCTGGCCAATCGTGATGGCGCCGGCGGGACACACGTCCATGCAGGCCGAACAGCTGCTGACAACCGCCCGCACTTTTTGGCACTTGTTCGCATCCACTTCGATTTTGTCAAGTTTTTTCATGAGAATATTGGACCATTTTTTCATCTGACCAAGCATGAAGAACATCCTCCTTTCGCAGGCGGATTCCGGGTTAAGGCGCAGTGCGCCAAAATCACGCACCGTACGAATGACGGTGCTATATGAATCCCTATGTCATCCCCTGCCCGCTTACCGGATTATAGGCGGCACACCCCCGGGAACGGGAAGCCTTTTTTTATAAATGAACGCCGGTGGCATAAAACAAGATTCGTCCCAAGAACTCGGCAACGATGAACAAGGCAAAAAGCGTTGTTACGGCAGCAAGAGAACCGGCCTTTTTCTTAAGCAGTAAATATGCGGCAAGAGCAAAACCGGCGGCCAAACTGGCCATTTTTGCCCAAAAGAGCGGACTTGCCGTAAGCAAACCGGCCGACTCCACCGCTTGCGGCAGTCCGCTTTTTAAAACGGACACGGTCACAACGTTCAACAACAGGGCAAGAAATGCAACACCCGTTGTGTACTTATGAAAATGGACAGGCTTTTTCTCCAAGACCCCCAACAACAGTTGAATGAAGACCGGACCGAGCAGCAAGGCGGTCAGAAAAAAGGCGGCCATTGTCGTGCCGTTATTCCAAGCAGGCACGGCGGGAATCGTATAAATCATCGCTGTGCTGACAATCGTCGCCGCTCCAAAAAGAATGGTTGTCCAGCCCAATGCCATTTTTTGCATTTTTGTTTTTGCAAAGTAGGCATACATCAAGACAAAAAACATAAACAGCGGGAAGAAAACAATTTCCCTCGTCAGCCATGACGCGCCGAAATTAAGAAGGGCGCGGTAAGCGGCAAACGGATGGCCCAGGTGAAAGACAGAGACAATCATTGCCACAGCGGATACAGCTAAAATGGAAATCAGGCTGATCGTTAGCGACCGTTCAGAAATTTTTCTTTGGTAAGCATCCAGAAAAAAGAGACATGCGAATGCTCCGATGGCCATTTGCGACAAAGATGTAAAAATAACAAGAGTCATCGCATCTTCCATATTGATTACCCCCTAACCACAGCGGTTCCTTTCGGCAGGATAAACCTGGTCGATGAACCGGTAATGCTTGAATCGGCAAAGCCGGGCACATCGGCAACGACCTGGGTTTCGTCAATATCGTTTAGATCCACAATTTGGATGGCCTCCAACGGACAAGAGGTGACGCAGATCGGCTGTTCGCCCGCTTCCAGTCTGTCCACGCACATATCGCATTTATCCATTTTCTTTTTCACCGGGTCAAATTGCGGCACGCCGTACGGACAAGCGGTGGCGCACATTTTGCAGCCGATGCAGCGATCTTGATTGTGCTTGACAATGCCGTTATCCAATTTCAGATAAGCTCCCGTCGGGCACGCCGCGGCGCAGGCGGGACGGTCGCAATGATTGCAAGAAGTGGATATATAATTCCGCTTGGCCGTGCCGGTCAAAAGTTCGCTCGTTTCCCGGACAAAGCGGCGGTTCATGCTCGGATGCAATTGATAAAAACTTTTGCATGACACGGTGCAGGCATTGCAGCCGATGCAGCGTTCCAAATTGATTAAAAAGGCATAACGCTTCTTCTTTTTCGCCATGGAGAACCCTCCCTATAATTTTTCTACCGTTACGAACTGGTCATGGAAGGCAAGACCCGGTTGTCCGGTCGCGTATGAACCCATATCAGAAGGGGTTGCTTTTACCAAGAAGTTCACGTTGAAATTGCGCTCTTTGTACCATGCTTCGTAGATGACGACGGCATCTTTCGGCACGGTGAAGGTCAGTTTTGCTTTTACTTCTGCAAAGCCCACTTCACTCTCTATCCGGACCATGTCGCCGTCTTTAATTCCTTTCTCTTTTGCCAAGGCAGGATGGATTTCCACAAACGGTTCATCATGGATGGAACGCATCCATTCGAGGTTCTGGAATTGCGAATGCAGTCCGTATTTCCAATGCGGTGTAAACAAGCGAATCGGACGGTCTGCCGGCACTTCCATCTCTTCCACATACACAGGCAGCGCGTGATGTCCGTGGGCTGCGCATGTCTCTGATAAAAATTCATACTTTCCGGACGGCGTGCGGAATTTCCCGTCGGACCACGGCGCTTCATACCCTTCCACTTTGGCCGTTCCTTTTTCTAAAATATCTTTCCATGTCTTGAAGCCGAATTTCTGAATAAACTCATCTTTCATTTCAATGCTGATCCATTCTTCAATCGTGCGATCGGTCGGATACGTGCTGGAACCGGGCTCCAATTCGTTCAGTCTTTTCGCCAATCCCATGGCAATTTCCAGATCGCTCTTCGATTCATAGAGAGGCTCGATGGCCTTTTCGTTTACATTCATCCAGTAATGCCAGTAGCTGGCTGTCAGTCCCCACGTTTCAAAAATAGAACATACAGGAAGGACAAGATCCGATTGATGGACGGTTTCGTTGAACCACAAATCGGCCGTTACGATGAAGTCGATGGAATCAAAAGCTTTGTATGAGACGGATGCTTCCGGGTCCTGGGCAATCGGATTGCGGCAGGCCACCCAAAGCATCTCAACGGGAATCTGTTCCGGATCGTTATTGATGGCCAGTACTTGGGCGCCAAAGTTGTTCATATTCAACATCCGGTCGCTGCCGCCCTTGCTTCCCTTTGGAGGGGTGCCGGCCGCTTGAACCGCGTAGTTGAATCCGTAACATTCCTGCTGGGCGTAGTTCGCTCCTCCGCCGACCACGCCGATATTTCCTGTCATCGCCGCCAAAGCGTCGATCGCCCGGACATTGGCCCCGCCATTCGTATGTCTTTGCAAACCGTAGCCCATCCAAATCGCTGCCGGTTTTGCCGTTGCATATTCCCGGGCCAGGCGTTCGATCACTTCCACGGGGATGCCGGTTTTTTCTGCGGCCCATTCCACCGTGATGTTGTTGCGGAGATAATTTAAAAATTCCTCATAACCGATGGAGTTCTTTTTCATCCATTCCATGTCATGCAGGTTGTGGTCCAAAATGTACCGCGCCATGCCGAGCGCCAACGCTCCGTCCGTTGAAGGCCTGATGCCGATGTATTCGTCGGCCTTTGAAGCGGTGTCGGTCATGATCGGGTCGATGGCGACGATTTTT
>CALKIU010000009.1 GCA_937995745.1 uncultured Bacillaceae bacterium
TATGAAGTTCGTATTCCTCAGACCGGAAGTTTGCCGCTCGCTTCCTTCAGATTCCGCGTCACCGTGGACACCCCTTGCGTTTAGCTAAACATTCCTTCTGCCTTCGTGGCTCGGGACTTTCCCCCTAGAGATTACACCCATGCCGGGCGCACAACAAAAGCAGTTGACAAACGGGTCAACTGCTTTTGTTCCGCTATCAAACTTTTTAAAAGGGTTATGTATAATTTGCCTCTTTTTTCGGATTTCCGGCTAGGTTACAACAATGCTTGATGTTCGTATAAAAACTCATACGAAAGGTCGATGAACAAATAATGTCCCGTATTGAGCGGATAGGAAAAAGTCCGTATGTTCTCGCCTGATTCCAAATCGTTGTACAAATCTGATAAAATGCCTCTTTTTTCTTTTCTCATCTTAATGATGTTCTCCAAAAAATACGGGCGCCAACTCCAATTTTTTTGGATGTATTCCTTCTCAATATGCCATTCTTTGTCCCTTTTAATAATATTGGGAGACATTTGAAATCCGTCTTCATCGCATATATACATTCTGAAAGCATATTTGTCCAAATGTTTCGTTAAAGCCATCAGCAGCTCTTCATAATCCTCGATTTTCCGGTATTTTTGCAGCAGTTCCGCCACCTTTGTCTGAAACTTCTCTGAAATGGAATAAAGCGTTTCAAGCTTCTTCTTTTCACTTAAAATAAAGGAATGGCACTCTTCCCTCAGCTTATCCTTCAATAAATCGCGGTCAATAAACTCCGGCGACGGCTTGCTCAAATAAAAGCCTTGGTAATATCTGCCCCCGTTTTTCCAAGCGTATTGCAATTGATAAGCTGTCTCAATGTTTTCAAACAACAAACTGGCGCCGATTTTCCGGGCTAGCATGGACAATGAATAAATAATCTCCTGAAATCCGGGAACAATGTAAACGGACCGCAGCGCTTGCAAATTCACCTTTATAATATGCGGTGAAATTTGACCGATCAGATCCAGTTTTCCTCCCTCATTCCCAAAATTGTCCAACGCAATGTTGATACCGTATGTTTTGTAATAGTTGAGCAAATAAACCAAATGCTCTATTTCACTTTGATGGTGCTGCGTATTGACCTCAATCACAATTCTTTCCGGACTTACGCCTTTGTGTTCAAATGCAAGCAAAAGTTCAAGGAGCGGCTCTCCGTCTTTGTGCAGCAGCAAATCAACATCTTTATTGATAAAAAAGTAAATATCTTGATCCAGCTGCGCACCTTTTTCCAAAGCCTTTGTTAAAACGGTCCGGTCTACTTCTATACGGTATTCTTCAGGAATATTTGTATCATTAAAAAAGTTTCCCAAACTTTCGTATTTTCCATGATGATTATAGCGGCCCAGCACTTCATAGCCGATTACCCGGTGTTCATCCGCGCTGAATATAGGCTGAAAAAAAGGAATGACATTATCCAGATTGGTTATAATGTCTAGTGCATCCACTATTTTTTGCCTCCTCCACCTAAGATTATAGCATAATGAAACGTATTCCAACGCCGCTATTGCACTCTCATTTGCGCTTCGGGCAGTTTATCCCCCTGTTGGTACCCCCTCCAAATTCCCGCCTGCCCGTCACAACATTCATGAACCATATACTTACAAATATTAATCAGGAATGGATGAAAAACAACGAAATTACTCACATTCATTTGACCACGCCGGAATACGGAAAAAGGACAACAGAAGTCATTTTTTGTCAGAATGGCGGTATATGAAACTTCTTATCTTAAAACATATTTAACAGCGGAGTGCGTGCGGGAAAACGAACAAAACCGCTGCCGGCCTGTGTAAAACTTTTTATCTTACTTTTTGGCAAAAACAAGAAACAAATAATGGCTCTTCTTTTTCCGTTAATAGTTTGATAACATTAATAAACGGAATATGAAATGAGGACGGGCAAACATGACAAAAAAATGGACCAGAAGATCTTTCCTGAAAAAATCAATCATTGGCTCCTTGACGGCCGCCATCTTTGCTTACGGCGGGTATTATTATGCGCGGAAAATTGAACCGAGACTCCTCACTGTCTCAAGAATCAACTTTGTCCACCAAGACATTCCCGCCGGATTCAACCATTTTAAGATCGTCCATTTCAGCGATACCCACATCGGTTTTCATTTTGAACTGCAGCACCTCGGGCAAATCGTTGAACGCATCAACTCCCTCAACCCGGACATCATCTTTTTTACCGGCGACCTGATGGATGAACCTGACAAATGCAAAGACGCGGCAGAAATCATCCCAATCCTGGAAAAGTTAACTGCGCCATATGGAAAATTTGCCGTTTACGGAAATCATGATCACGGGGGATATGGAACAAATTTGTACAAGAATATAATGGAAAAATCTGGTTTTCAACTTCTGATGAACCAAGCATGCGAAATCGGACTTCCCAATAACGACCGTATTTACATCGCCGGAATCGATGAGCCGATGCTGGGCAGTCCGGATCTGTTTACCGCCCTGGAATCAGTGCCGGAAGAGTCATTTAAAATTTTGTTATCCCACGCTCCCGATTTAGCCGATTATGCCGCAAAACATAATATCCATTTGCAATTAAGCGGACACAGTCACGGCGGACAAGTCAAACTTCCCTTTATCGGTCCCCTCGTCAAACCGCCGTACGCGCAAAAATACTACGAGGGCCTTTACACAGTCGAAAGCGAATACAAGTTAACGCTTTATGTCAACCGGGGCATCGGAACAACAAGGCTGCCGTTCCGGTTTTTATCGAGGCCGGAAATAACCGTTTTCACGCTGCTTAAAGAATAATTGCCGAAAAAATTGCTAGTTTAGGCTTGATAATTCTGCACTGCCGTTTATTTATCCAATTTTATCCGTATCTCCCTTTCCCTTCTTTTCATTTTGCGCTAATAAGGGTTATAATAAAAATAAATATACTGATATATAATAATTTTTCCATTTGAAAGGAGCAATATTCTTGAACCGGCAAAGAAAAAAAGGTCCCCAATTAAGCCCAACTGTTGAAAACCTCTCACAAGCGATCTTCATTGTTAACCGTCATGCAAAAACTGCCCCTGACCCCAGATTCTTGTACCGTCTCAAGCATGATGCATTGCAAAAACTTTTAAAAGAAGGAAAAGCCAAAAAAGTGGGCTTGCATTTTTCCAACAATCCGAAGTACAGCCAGCAGCAATCAGATGTCTTGATTCAATGCGGCGAATACTCGTTTCATTTGCCTCCAACAAAAAAAGATTTTGAAGAACTTCCTCACTTGGGAAAATTGGACAAGAATGTCAGAAACCCAAAAGCCAACCTCTCTTTGAGTGAGGCAAAGCGACTGTTGACCGCATATACCGGACTTAAACCGGAACCGAAAAAAACATATCCGTACCCGAGACGTCGTTATCAAAAGCCGGTCTTCAAAAGACTCGGAGAGCATTACTGACGAGTACGGCCGGTCCTTGAGCCTCCATGTGAATTTGCCCTCTATGGCAACTGCTCAGGGGCAGTTGTGGCATTGCTACATAAAGGTATTGCGCCGTATGGAAATTTGCCGGGAAGTATATGTCCGAAAAATTCGAATATAATAAAACAACGAGGGCAATATCCAATACTTGTAAAGAGGTGCAAATTCATGATGAGAGGCACGGCTATTCTTTTTCAAAAAGACCGCTCCATCACCATCCTTGAAAACATTGATCGGAAAGTCTTTGAGGTAATCAAATGGCAGTCAGGCGAAGAACATTGCACTTGCGTGATTGAAAACCGGCTGGTGGATTTTGGCACTGTTTCTCCCGTCTTATGGCACGAAGAAGAAATTGATTGGGACTACGGATATTGATGATGATGAAAGCACCCCCTTGCTCTCATGGCAAGGGGGTGTCGTTTTTTTTTTTTTTGGCCAACCGGAAACCACCCTAAGACCATCACCATTGTACGATATGTTTATCCTGCTGCTTACCGCTTTGCAATCATCCTCTGTTTTGCAAATCACAACTTCGCTTGCCGGCATTAATTATCCCAATATTTGAAAATAGCCTGGGTACCGCTGTTTTCTTCGCCTTGTTCAGCCAGTTTCTTATAAATGGAACTGGCAAGCGCCACACCGGGAATCTCCATCCCCATGCTTTCCGCTTCCTCCAAAGCGATATCCATATCTTTGATGATATGTTTAATATAAAAACCGGGTTTGAAATCGCCTTTAATCATTTTCGGGGCAAGATTGGACAAAGACCAGCTCGCTGCCGCCCCGGTAGTGATGCTTTTTAACACTTTTTCCGGATCCAAGCCGGATTTAACCGCATAGGCCATCGCTTCGGCCACGCCGATCATCTGCGTGGCAACAACAATCTGATTGCACATTTTCGTATGTTGGCCTGAGCCTGCTTTTCCGTGATAAACGATATTTGTTCCCAAAGCTTCAAACACCGGCATAACGGTTTGAAAATCCTCTTCATCGCCGCCAACCATGATTGATAAACGGCCTTCCCGGGCACCGATATCTCCGCCGGAAACAGGCGCATCCAATGCATGGATTCCCCTTTTCTTCGCTTCTTCGTAAATTGTGGCGGCCAAAGCCGGTTTTGAAGTCGTCATATCAATCAAATATGTACCTTCTTTGGCATGATGAATCAGGCCGTTTTCTCCGAAATATACTTCTTCAACATCAGACGGATATCCGACCATTGTGATCATGACATTTGCCTCTTCGCAGATTTCCTTGGGCGAATCACACCACTTCGCGCCGTTTTCCAGCAATTCTCCGGCTTTGGCTTTCGTTCTCGTGTATACCGAAACTTGATAACCCTTTTTCATTAAATTGAAAGCCATGCTTTTGCCCATCACACCTGTGCCGATAAATCCAATCTTCGCTTTTTCCGCGGTCATCAACATTTTTCATACCCCTCCCAACAGATTTTTCCCCTTGTTCATCACGCGGGTGCCGAAATGCGGCAATCGAAAAGATGTCAAAACTTTTAAAGTATTTTCCTATATTATACAGAAAAATGCCCATTTCGTCTTCCTGTTGTATCAAAAGAAGGAGAGAAAATATCAGAGAAATGGATAGAACACCAAACAACTTAGGATTAAAAATTTTTCCATAAAAAAGCTGTCCCGGAAAAATCGGCCACCGGTCAAACGCCGGTTGTGCATCATGTTGCCTTTCCGGAACAGCTTCTGTAATTATTTACGTCCCAAACCTGTCACTTCTTCAACCGCTTTCAGCACTTCTTCCGACGAAGACATCCGCAAGACGCGTTCCGCCAATTGTTCCATTTTCTTTTTGTTCAAGCGGCGAATCAACGACCGTGAGGGAAGAATGGAGGAGGCGCTCATCGAAAATTCATCCAGTCCCAAACCAACGAGAATCGGAATGGCTTTTTCATCGCCGGCCATTTCCCCGCACATGCCAACCCATTTATTCTCTTTGTGGCCGGCATCAATCACGTTTTTAATCAATCTTAAAATAACCGGATTGTAAGGCTGATACAAATAAGAAACCCTTTCATTCATCCTGTCGGCAGCCATTGTATATTGAATCAAATCATTGGTGCCGATGCTGAAAAAATCGACTTCCTTCGCAAAATGGTCCGCCAAAACGGCTGTGGCGGGAATTTCCACCATGATCCCGACTTGTATGTCCTCAGCAACCTGCCGGCCTTCTTGAAGCAGTTTTGTTTTTTCTTCCTCAAGCAAGGCTTTTGCGCTTCGAAATTCTTCCAATGTGGCTATCATCGGAAACATGATGCGCAAATTCCCGTGTACGCTTGCCCGCAGTAATGCCCGCAATTGGGTTCTGAATATATCTTGTCTCTCCAAACAAAGCCGGATAGCCCTGAGTCCAAGGAATGGATTCATCTCCTCCGACAACGGCAAATACGGAAGATGCTTGTCTCCCCCGATATCCAATGTCCGCACGACAACCGGTTTTCCGTTCATTCCTTCAAGGACGGCTTTGTACGCTTCGAACTGTTCGTCTTCCGAAGGGAGTTCGTTTCTGTCCATGTACAAAAATTCTGTTCTGTACAGACCGATGCCTTCGGCGCCATTTTTCAGCGCTCCTTGCAAATCATCAGGTGTGCCGATATTTGCAGCCAATTCCACCTGATGCCCGTCTTCCGTAACAGTTTTTTCATTCACAAGTTTCGCCCACTCCATCTTTAGCTCCACGAAAGCGTCTTGCTTCCGTCTGTATTCCGCAATCAATTCCTCATCCGGGTTCACATGTACTTCTCCGCTGATGCCGTCCACGATCAATAAATCTCCATGTTGAATTTCCTCGGTGGCTTTTTTTGTGCCTACGACCGCAGGAATTTCTAAGGAGCGGGCCATAATTGCGGAATGGGAAGTCCTTCCTCCGATATTCGTCGTAAATCCTTTAACAAACCGGCGATTTAGCCTGGCGGTATCGGAAGGGGTCAGGTCATCAGCGACAATAATGACCTCTTCTTTAATCAAATTCGGATTTGGCAGCGGGACATTCAGCAAATGAGACAGAATCCGTTTGGCAACATCGCGGATGTCTGCCGCCCTTTCCCGCATATATTCGTTTTCCATGGCTTCAAACATGCCAATAAACATGTCGGCTGTTTCTTTCACAGCGGATTCCGCATTGACTTTCTCTGTACGTATTTTGTCTTTAATGGGTGTCAACATCTCCGGATCGTTTAAAACAAGAAGATGGGCATCAAAGATCGCTGCTTTGTCCGCCCCCAAATTTTCTGCGACTTCTTCCCGTATCATCTCTAAATCTTTTTGCGACCGGCGAACAGCTTCATCCAAGCGGCCCAATTCCCCATCCACATCTTCCACCGTCCGTTTTTCAACGGACAAATCCGGCTCTTTCAGGAGGTAAGCCTTTGCAATCGCAATCCCGGATGATGCGGCAATTCCTTTCAAAATACCCATTATTCTGCCAATCCTTCTTTTCTTAACAGTTCATCGAGGGAATTCAATGCTTCTTCTTCATCATTGCCATCCGCGATGATTTTAATCTCAGCATTTACAGGAACCCCCAAAGACAAGACACCCATGATTGATTTCAAATTCACTTTTTTGTTTTTATATTCAAGACTGATGTCTGAAGAAAATTTGCTCGCTTGTTGAACCAGTTTCGTCGCCGGCCGGGCATGAAGACCGGTTTCATCAATAATTCTAAATTGTTTTTCCACCATAATGATTCATCCCCTTTCACATATTAAGCATTTTCAGAAAAACCTTTATTCGCTTTGATTACAAAAAATAATATTCATGGTGACGGTTACAAATATTCAAGCGAAAATCTTTTCTGAAATAATAAATATAATATCCTTAAAAAGAATAACATTTTTATAATTTGCAGACAACGAAAAACCTTCGATTTAATATAATTAATTTTTATCCCGGCAAAATTGATTCAATCATTTTTGTTATCTCCAATCACCGGCAAAATTATTTACATGAACTCAGAGGAAATACTTTTACAAAAACGGCCCAAACTTTTCAGGCAAATAATCGGCAACACATGTTTCACAACTCTGCAAAAGGGGACAATCGCGAATATTCATACACTTGATGGGGATGCGGGAAAGAAGTAGCGGAAGATGTCGTCAGGGTTTGAGTACAATTCCGGGAAAATGGCCAAAATCTAATAAAAAGCCCGTTCTTTGTTGACTAAACCGATGAAAATGAGGCTAAAGATTTTAGCTCGTACATCATAAAACAATTCAAGAAACGCCCCATTTAAAAAGCGGGATGCCAATATGGAAATTTTCCTCCTCCGGCATCCCTCTTTTCAACGAGGCAAATTTTTCTGTTTATTCGGCAAGGAAAAAACCCATGATAAAAGACAAATCCCTCTTAATTAAATTTTCAATTTTTCATACAAATCCATATCGTTATTTGATACAATAAACCTTGGTTTGAATAACAGGGAGGAGGGGGTTTCGTGTCCGTATTAAAAGTGCTGAAAGATATTCGCCTGATTTTCGGGTTTTTATTGGCCCATCTTTTATTATATTTTACTTTTAATGAAAAAAATACTGTATTTTGGTACATATTCATTGCATCCATGTTGTTTTTAATCAGCTATGCCATCTTCATTGAAGAAGCGGAAAAACAGATGCGGTTTTTTTCATATATCATTTACGGCGCAATTTCCGGAATCATCCTATACGGCGTCTTTTGGCTGGGAAATTTCCTCATTGATCTTTTAAATATTTCTTCTCTGTCCAAAGAAGTTTCCAGTTTATACCGTAAATTGTCCCCACGCACTTTGTGGCAATATTTCTTCATGTTTGCCGTTATCATTCCGGGTGAAGAAATATTCTGGCGGGGTTTTGTTCAACAAAGGCTGCAAAAATTGCTTCCTGTTTCTTTAAGTGTCGTTCTTTCTGCACTCATGTACGCATCGGTGCAGTTTTATTCTGATACAATCGTGCTGCCCGTGGCCGCTTTTGTTGCCGGTTTGATTTGGGGCTATTTATATGCATGGAAACGCAGCATTCAACTCGTAATCGTTTCCCATATGGTTTTTAACGCCTTGCTTTTAATCATTCTTCCACTGTAACAAAGGCTGATAAGTGTTCGTGATAGCCTATCAGCCTTGAACCCCCTTCTTCCCCGTGGTCGGCACGGAGCAATTAATATTTTATGGCTTTATTTTCATCCACTTGTTTCATCCACAACAAAATAAGAAAAACAATAGTTATATACCCGAACATGGGATATAAATGAGAAAGCAAAGTGCCATAATCGACAAAACTGATTAAATAAATGACCGCCAAAATTCCGCCCACAACCGCCGGGCGGGGAACGGACAAATGGACGCTCAACTGCCTTTCCAAACCAAAAATATTACCAATCAATGTCGTAAAAATTTCCCCGTAAATTACCAGAATATATATAAAATACGCTCCGGGAGCAAGTGTTTTCAGCACAGCGGCTGTCGGAATCTCGTAAGCTGAGAGATCCGGCAGCAAAACGAGGCTCAAATGGCTCGAAAGAAGAATCACTGTCAAAGCTGCTCCCCCCAAAAACCCTCCCCATTTCACGATCCTGTCATCGCCAATTTCCGAGGCCACCGGAACCAATACGGCCTGGGCAAGCCCGAGATTCAGCGCCGTGTAAGAGAATGGCGCGGCCACTGATTTCCAACCGTCTTCGGCAAAAGGAACGAACAACACTCTCTCGGCAAAATAAGGGACTTTTATTGATAACGATAACATGAGGAAACTGAAGGCAATCAACAAAGGAACGACGATAATATTGACGGCAAACAGTCCTTTAATCCCGACTACCGTAACTATCACCGCAAGCATGACCGTTGCAATGATTCCCAAATTTTTTGAAAGACCGAGTTGCTCCTCGAACACCGCCCCCGCGCCGGCGAGCATCACAGCGGTCACCCCAAGAAGCATGAGCAGCATCATACCGTTAATAATCGTTCCAAAAAAATTTCCAAACAAATATATGTTAAATTCCTGATATGACTTGGCACCGATTTTCGCCGCCAGTCTCATCAACTTTGTACCTTGGATGATAAAGATATATCCGCTCATCAAAATGCCAATCAGGCCGATAAACCCGAACCGGGAAAAAAACTCCACAATTTCCTTTCCTGTTGCAAACCCCGCCCCAACAACCGTTCCGACATATACAGCCGCTATTTGGAAGGCTCCGCCCCATCTCTTTTTCACCGATATCCCCCCTTCTTTTCAAATATATGAAAAGAAGGACAATCCATGCTTGCCTTTTGTCCATGCGGCCGCATCACCGACCGCAGAACATTTCAAAATCCGAAAAAATTGTGCAAACGCCGCGGCAAAATACTTGAAAGTCAAAAAAGGTCAAAGTATAATAAAAGTAACAAAGGTCAAATATGGTCAAAGTCAAACTATGATAAATAAGTCCCGTTTAAGGAGGTATTTTCCATGCTCTGTCAAAAATGTCAGCAAAGAAATGCAAACGTTCATTTGACGATGAAGATAAATGGTAATGAGCAACAATTGCATCTTTGTCAACACTGCTATCAGGCTGAATATAAAAAGATAGCTTCCCACTTTGGTTCCAACTTGACCGGAATTCCGAAAATGAGCCAATTTCCTTTTGATGAAATATTTAACCAATTCTCTTCCGGAACCGGCCATCCTTTTGGGCAGCAGGAAGCGCCTCCCACTATGGCGGGTAGGCATGGCGGCGGCTTTTTAGACCGTTTCGGCCGCAATTTGACACAGATGGCCAAAGCGGGATTAATCGACCCTGTCATCGGCCGCGATGAAGAAGTAAACCGGGTCATTGAAATCCTCAACCGCCGGAACAAGAACAATCCTGTTTTGATTGGGGAACCCGGTGTGGGAAAAACAGCGATTGCCGAAGAACTAGCGACAAGAATCGCCGAAGGAAGAGTGCCGAAAAAACTGAGAAACAAAGAAGTTTACCTCATCGATGTGGCTTCTCTCGTTGCCAATACCGGCATCAGGGGGCAATTTGAAGAGAGGATGAAACAAATCATCGCTGAAGTTCAGCGGAGAAAAAATGTCATTTTGTTCATTGACGAGATTCATCTCATAGTCGGCGCCGGGTCTGCCGAAGGTTCGATGGATGCGGGCAATATTCTGAAACCGGCTCTTGCCCGGGGCGAACTGCAGCTTATCGGGGCAACAACATTAAACGAATACAGGAAAATTGAGAAAGACGGAGCTTTGGAAAGAAGATTCCAGCCCGTCATGGTGAACGAACCTACAATCGAAGAAACCATCCAAATTTTAAAAGGATTAAAAGAAAAATATGAAGACTTCCATGAAGTCACCTATTCCGACGAAGCGCTTGAAGCGTGCGTCACCCTTTCCCACCGCTATATCCAAGACCGGTTCCTGCCGGATAAGGCCATTGATTTAATGGATGAAGCCGGTTCAAAATTAAACTTGCAATCCGATCACAATTCACAAGACCAAATCGAACGGCGGCTGAAAGAAATCGCCAGAGAAAAAGAAAGGGTTCTCAAAGAAGAAAAATATGAAGAAGCGGCCAAATTGCGCAAGGAAGAAATAGAACTGGAGAACGCATTAAGAAATGCCGGCAACAAAGAAAAACGCCCCGTTGTGAACGCGGAACACATTCAAGAAATCATCGAAAAGAAAACGGGAATTCCTGTCGGCAAACTGCAAAAAGATGAGCAAACGAAGATGAAACATCTGTACGAAAACCTTGCCGGCAAAGTCATCGGCCAAGAAGAAGCCGTCCGGAAAGTGGCCAAGGCGATCAGAAGGAGCCGGGCCGGATTGAAAAAACGCAACCGCCCGATCGCTTCATTCCTCTTCGTCGGTCCCACGGGCGTTGGAAAAACGGAATTGGCCAAAACCCTTGCCTATGAACTGTTTGGTTCAAAGGATGCGATGATCCGTCTCGATATGAGTGAATACATGGAAAAACACAGTGTATCCAAACTGATCGGCTCGCCTCCGGGGTATGTGGGCTATGAAGAAGCCGGCCAATTGACGGAAAAAGTGCGGAGAAATCCGTACAGCATCATTCTCCTCGATGAAATTGAAAAAGCCCATCCGGATGTTCAACATATGTTTTTGCAAATTCTCGATGACGGCCGGTTGACTGACAGCCAGGGAAGAGTGGTCAGCTTTAAAGACACGGTCATCATCATGACAAGCAATGCCGGAACGGGCGAACGAAAAGTCCATGTCGGCTTCGACAAGTCTCACATTGATGAAAAAGCGGATTTGCTTGAAACACTCAAACACTTCTTTAAACCGGAGTTTCTCAACCGCTTCGACAGCATTGTTGAATTCAACCCGCTGAAAAAAGAACATTTGTTGAAAATCGTGGACTTAATGTTAAATGAAGTGCAAAAAACCCTGGATGAGCAAAAAATAAAACTTCACGTGACAGACGAAGTCAAAGAAGAGCTAGTTCATCTTGGATATACCGAAGCTTTCGGCGCACGTCCGTTAAGAAGGGCCATCCAGGAACAGCTTGAAGACAAAATCGCCGACTTGATTTTGGAAAACCCTGATATCAAAAATATCAAAGCCGTGCTCGAAGACGGCAAGATAAAAGTCATTGAAAACAAGAACTTAATGTAAAAAGCTGCAAGGGACGCCCCCTTGCAGCTTTTTTTCATTAAAGACGGGACCTGTGCGTTCCGCCGGTTAAATATGCAAATGTCCGTGTTGCAAATTGGATTTTTCAACTTGAATGGTAGTATGCAAAATTTTACATTCTTTTTCAATTTTGTGAATGGCCTCTTGAAGAACTTCCTGACAATCTTTGTCGTCTTCAATGAGCAAATGACAGCTCAAAGAATCCATCCCGGAAGTAATCGTCCATATATGGAGGTCATGAACATTGATCACCCCGTCTATTTCTTCCAGCATTTTTTTGACTTCCTGCTGATCAATTGCAACCGGCGTCCCCTCCATTAAAATATGGACCGTATGTTTTACAATCCCCCAAGCGCTTTTTAAAATCAGCAAAGCGACGATGACGCTTATAAACGGATCCGCATAATACCACTGAAACAAAAGCATCAATATTCCCGCAATGATCACTCCGATGGAACCGAGCGCATCCCCCAATATATGAAGATAGGCACTTCTCACATTTACATTTCCTTTCACGTCCCCTTTTTTCATCAGGACAAAAGCGCTCAGCAAATTGGCCAACAAACCAATCAGAGCAATCATGATCATCGTGCCGCTTTCCACTTCCGGGGGCGCGAAAAATCTTTCCACCGCTTCATACACGATAAAACCGGCTATAACAAATAATGTGATCCCGTTGAACAAAGCAGCCAAAATTTCAAAACGATAAAATCCAAACGTTTTGTTCGGCGACGGCGGCCTTGAAGCAAACCAAATCGCCGCTAAACTGAGCACCAATGACGCCGTATCGCTAAGCATATGGCCCGAGTCGGACAAAAGGGCGAGACTGTTCGTGAGCAACCCGCCAATAAATTCCAACAACATAATGCCGGCCGTAATGAAAAGTGCGATAGTGAGCCCTTTTTTATTCCCCTGCCGGGCATGATCGTGGTCATGGCAATGATGGTGCCCATGGTGGTGACCATGGTGATGCATGTTGTTTTCCTCCCTAATCATGAGTGGCGTGTTCAATCATTTGTTTCAACAATTCAATCACATGTTCATCGTCGTACGTGTAAATGAGGGATTGCCCTTCACGGCGCGATTTGACCAACCGCAAATTTTTAAGAAATGATAATTGGTGGGAAACCGCTGACTGTGTCAAATTCAGATGTTCGGCAATATTGCCAACGGAGCATTCCTTTTGCGTTAACAAATATAAAATTTTCACCCTTGTCGGGTCGGCCAGCGCCTTAAAGGTTCTTGCCACTTCTTCAACAACTTCCTCATCCAAAAAATGAACGGTATCTTGTTCCATTGCAACCACTCCCGGTTTGGTTAAATATATGAACAATTGCTCATATATTAATTTAATCATACCATATGTTTTAAACAGTGTAAATTTTTCGGAGGCTCTTTTTGATGCAGTTATCGCTTACGCCCATAAATATACTTCTCATTTTCCCAATGTAAATCGCGGAGACAATCCATCTACAACAACTCCGAGAATCCCTTTTCACACGGCGCTGGGGCGGGTTGCGTCCGTCTCCCTTTTTTGGACAATGGTCCCTTCCAACTGCTTCTTTTTTCAATACCATATATTCATAAAACGTTAACAACTGGAAGAACAAATGCCCAAAAAAATACCATATAATTGAATTAAGGATAACAAATATTAATCGTGAAAACAGTAAAAAACCTCTGTCATCTGCCCATGTGATACGATCCTTTTGGAAGGGGGAGCATTTCCATGTACTGCCCGAACTTCTTCGAATTTTACCAATGCGACATCATTCCCATCGGTCCCAAAGACAGAAGAGTTCTGCTCAAGCACCGCTTTACCGTGGACGCTGATTCTTCCCACTGGCTCATCGCCTTGGACGGGCGCCCCTCGCAACTCAACCCTCTGTTTTACAATTGGACGGTCGTCGTTTACCAAGCAAGTGCAGAAGGTTTTTTTCTCTTAAAAAAAGGCCCTTATTATGTTTCGGAACGTTTCGAAAATTTCGAAGAGGCCTGTGCCTGTGCGGATAAAATAGCCCAAGTCTGCCGGATGGACCGTTTTGCGGCAAACACCGCGGAACAGCAAATTGTTTGATGAAAGAATGTTTGGAAACGGTTCCATTAAACGGAACGAAAAGCGAACTTTCCCCCGATGGCGGGATTTATTCGCCGTTTATAGCAATCCCGCGCATAAAATTTTTTATATTTCCTGAACAAAGTGATCAACCGGGGAGCCGCCGTTTTGTTGAACTTTTCAAAAAAGGATGCTTTGCTGTCATAAAACGGTTTGTTAAATCACGGTAATGTCATCAATTGTATTTTGATATTTTCCGCCATTAAAACATAATGTGCACGGCCTTTTCAAATCATGTCATGCCGGACGCACGCAAAAAAGCGGCTGAAACAACAGCCGCTTTTTCTTGCGCTTCTGCCATTACGCCAACCGGAAAATGACGCCGTGGCCGCCTTTCGGATATTCCCATTTAATATTTTGATGGGGGCAGCCAATCCGGCAGCTTCCGCATTCATGGCATCCTTCATAACCCACTTGCATTCTTGTTCCTTCCCATTTATAAACCTCGCCGGGACAAAATAAAGTGCACAATTTATCAGGACATTTCGTCATGCATACTTCATGATCGAGGATGGTCAAATGCGATTTCGTGTCACACTTAAAACGAACGAGATACTGTTTTTCTTCGATCGTTTTTGTTGACATTATTTCACCGCCTTCCATGCACGATAAATATCTTTCATGACCGCCAGCTTGCCTCTTTCACCCGTAAACATTTTCATCATTGCTTTTTGCTTTTCCTTCTTCGGAACACCGTCGACAGTAAAGAATTCACTCATGGCTTTATTGAGCATCGGCAAATAGTATTGGAAATATTGCGGGTTTTCCTCGAATAGAGAAGCCGCGTCTTTGTATTTTTCAAGGTCTTTTATAATAAAGCTGTTATACAAAGCATCACGGTAGCTGCTTAATCCTGCTTCGCTGAAATCATTCCGCTCTTTTGCTTTAATGATGGCTTCGGCAGCCATCCGTCCGGAAGCCATGGCCATATTGGAACCTTCCCGGTGAATGGCGTTTACAAGCTGCGCCGCATCACCGACCACAACAACACCGTCGCCGACAACTTTCGGAACAGAGTTGTAGCCGCCTTCCGGAATCAAGTGGGCCGCATACTCCGCAGATTCTCCCCCTTCAATCAAATTGCGGACCATCGGATGGTTTTTTAAATAATCCAGCAATTCATATGGCTTTATCCTTGCTTTAATCATGCTTGACAAAGTCGTTCCGACCCCGATGTTAATACTTTCCTTATTCGTATAAATAAAGGCCGTTCCCAAATTTCCTTTCGTGGAATCGCCGAAAATTTCGATAGTTGCCCCTTGGTTATCTTCCAAATTGAAGCGGTCATTGATTTTTTCCTTTGGAAGATTGATGACTTCCATTACCGCAAGGGCCACTTCATCCGGGCGGAACTCTTTATGGAATCCGAGTTGCTTGGCGAGCAGCGAGTTGACACCGTCAGCCAAAACAACCACATCCGCATAGACATCCCCGTCAGGGCGGTCTGTCCGGACACCGACTACTTTTCCGTTTTCAACAAGGCATTCCGTTACCACTGTCTCGTTGATAAGCAAACTGCCTTGTTCAACGGCTTTTTCGGCAAACCATTGGTCAAACTTTGCCCGTAAGACGGTGAAGTTGTTGTACGGCTCTTCTCCCCACTCCAAACCTTTATAACCGAATTTCACCACGGATTCTTTGTCCATGAACCAGAAGTTCTGCTCTACAATCGGTCTTTCCACCGGAGCTTCTTTCCAGAACTCGGGGATGATTTCTTCCAATTGTTTGCGGTACAGCACGCCTCCCATGACGTTTTTGCTGCCCGGATATTCCCCTCTTTCAATTTGCAAAACTTTCAATCCGTTTTTCGCGCATACGTAGGCGCAAGCCGTTCCGGCCGGGCCGGCGCCGACAACAATGACATCAAATTTCTCAGGCATAAATTTCACCGCCTTTTTTCTTGCGAACTTCTTTAAACTGCTCAATTAATTTTGGCAAAATCTCCAACGCATCGCCGACAATGCCGTAATGGGCCACATCAAAAATGGGCGCATTCGGATCCTTATTGATGGCAATGATAACGTCAGAGTTTTTCATTCCGACCACATGCTGAATGGCGCCAGATACGCCGATGGCAAAATACATTTTCGGCGTCACCGTTTGCCCGGTTTGGCCGATCTGATATTCATAGGGAAGCCAGCCTGCTTCGATAACATCTCTCGTACCACCGACTGCGGCACCGATGACTTCAGCAAACTCATGAATCAACTGGAAGCCTTGTTCATCCCCCATGCCTTTGCCGCCGCAGACGATGACGTGGGCGTCCGCCAAGCTTGCTGTTTCTGTTACGTCTTTCACAATTTTAAGCACTTTCGTGCGCATTTCTTCTTCTTTGAGATCTATTGTCTCTTCAATCACTTTTCCCTGCCTTGTTTCATCCGGTTCGAGAGCTTTCATCACTTTCGGTCTGACGGTTGCCATTTGCGGACGATGCTTTTTACACAAGATGGTAGCCATAATGTTCCCGCCAAACGCCGGCCGGCTCGCTTCGAGCAAGTGGTTTTCCATATCAATATCCAGCATCGTGCAGTCTGCCGTCAAACCGGTGGCCAAGTCAGTGGCAACGGCGCTTGCCAAGTCTTTGCCGTTCGGTGTCGCCCCGTATAAAATGATTTCCGGTTTATACGTTTCGACTAAGTGGAGCAGTCCCTTCATGTAAGATTCTGTCCGGTAATCTTTCAAGACGGGATGATCGATCACATAGACAATATCTGCACCGTAAGCGATGATTTTTGGCGTTAAGCCTTTAATTTCCGAGCCCATCAGTACACCGGCAAGCGGCACACCCAGTTTATCGGCCAATTTTCTTCCGGCACCGAGCAATTCGAGTGAAACGCTTTCAACCTCGCCGGCATTTTGCTCTATGAATACCCATACTCCCTGGTATTCCTCAATCATGATTGACCCTCCATTTTAGTTTTTAGTTTCGAAGAACAGCTCTTCTCTTTCCATCATAATGTCAATAACCTGCTTCACTTGCTCATCGATTGTGCCTTCCAGCATTTTGGCACCCTCAGGTTTCGGCGGAGTAAACATTTTTCCAACCACGGTCGGTGACCCTTTCAAACCGAGCTTGGACCTGTCAACATCATCAAAATCTTTCACCGTCCAAATGACCGGCTCATATCTGGCCGCTTTAATCATGTTCGGGAGCGGTGCGTATTCAATCTCGTTGATTTCTTTTTCAACGGTCAGAAGACAAGGCAAATCAGATTGGACAATTTCATATCCTCCGGCCGTTTTTCTTTTCACCAAAATGGTTTTTTCCTGTTCGTTAATCTCCAAAACTTCCAAAACATTTGTAACAGGAGGAATATCCAGCCTTCTTGCTATTCCAGGACCGACTTGTCCCGTATCCCCGTCAATCGCTTGCTTCCCGCAAATGACCATGTCAATCGGGCGGTTCTTGGCGATTTTCTCCAACCCTTTGGCCAGCGCATAACTTGTTGCCAGAGTGTCCGCTCCGGCAAATGCCCGGTCGGTTATCAAATACCCTTCATCCGCGCCAATTTCGATGCTTTTCTTGATAACAGCGGTTGCCGGCGGAGGACCCATTGAAATGACAGTAATATGCCCTTTCCCCAGTCTTTTTCTGATGTTCACCGCTTCTTGCACAGCATGCGCATCATATGGATTCAAGATGGCCGGTGCGCTGCGGCGATCCAAAGTGTTCGTCTTTGGATTGATTTTAATAATCTTTGTGTCCGGCACCTGTTTAATGCAGACAACAATATGCATTCTGCAACCTCCCTCAAAAATTTCATAACTTGCTAGTGTTATAGATCAATGCTTTTAATTACTACTCTGATTCGTAATTAAAGCATGGTGCTAACAAACCCGTTCATGCATTGAGAGCTTCTTCACATACCCGGACAGAGTATGGGAAAAAAATGAGAAACATATGGCAATCATTTGAACACGTTTGGAAGTGATAACTCCCTTAATTATAAAATAAAAATGCTTTCCGTACACTAGGACTCTGAAAAAATTGCAAGAAATATTTCGACAAAATACGAAAATACATTATCGCCAAAATAGTCAACCAAAAAACCGGCAAGAAAAGGAAAACTATTACATTTTATTTATATGATTACCAGATTTTTTTGATTATTGCAAACCAAAAAATGAAAAAAAATAAATAGGTGACAGACCAACTTCCGTTAAGACCAGCCTGCCATCCTATTTTTTGCAAATTCTTGCTTACAGTTTCGCCCCTTGCCTCATATTTTTGAAAGTAAAACGGCTCTTCGTCCAAAAAAACATCAACCCTTTGCAAGCAAAGCGCCGGGACCGCTTTTTTTCATGCACGGTGCTGCCAAAGAGACACTGGTACTCGTAAATCAAACGATCGAGTTCTTGGCTATGGCGAATCGTCTCATCATTTGTTAACCCTTTTTCTCTTGCAGTTTCAATCATTAACATTCTTTTTCTTTGAATTTCTTCAAAAATCTCTTTATTTTTCAGCTGCTTCACCGACAATTTTTCCTCCCAATCCTCTCCCAGCATCTTGCCAAAAATAAAGATATCCCTGTTGAATTATTACAAGAATTTAAAGAAATGTAAATAGAATCGCAATTTTAGACAAAATTTTTTAAGAAATTTACTTTTTCGTTAAATACTTGTGAAATTTATGGAAAATAATGGAGAACTCATCCACACAAAGGGAAACATTGTTAATCTTTCCGATAAAATGCTCCTTCCAATTCAAGAAGCTTCGCTTTTACATCAAGTTTTTTCCCGGCATAACCAGTCAGTTTTTTGTTTTTTCCGATCACCCGGTGACAAGGGATGATGATGGGAAGTGGATTGGCTCTGTTTGCCTGCCCGATTGCCCGGACAGCGTTCTTATTTCCAACGGCAATGGCGATTTGTTCATAGCATCTTGTTTCCCCATAAGGGATACGTTGCAGTTCTCTCCAAACAGACAACTGAAAAGGTGTGCCCTGCAGTTCAAAAGGCAACACAAATTCTTTACGGATGCCGGAAAAGTATTCCTGTAATTGACGGACCGCTTCTTTTAAAAGCGGATGACTATCATTGCGCACCGGACGAACCTCAAATTCTTCTAAAAAACTTTCGCGGTCCAAATGAACAGCAATTATTTTTTCATTGTCACAAACGATATACAGTTCGCCGATAGGAGTGGCGCAAACGGCATAGTTCTTTTCGGCCATTTTCAGAACCTCCCGGAAAAATAATGGCGCATCAAGGACCTTTTTAAAACAAAAAAGCCGCCCGAAAAGACGGCTCCGGACCGGCTGCAAAAAGGAGAGTTTGCAGCACGGGCCCGGTCCGCATAATCGGGACAGCATTATATTTTTAGAGATAAGGATTTTCGTGTCTGGCTTTTAATCTTTGCCATCTTAATTCAACTTCCCGCTCCAATTCTTCCAAAAGATCTTTGTTTTCTTCTTTTAACAAATGTTTTGTTTTGCCCATATATTTCAGCCACTCCGTTAAAGGAACTTTTTTATTTCTCGCTTCCGGATCGTAAGTGATGGTCGTGATTCCTTGTTCCACTTCATACAGAGGGAAGAAGTTGGAATTTACCGCTGCTTCCACCACTTTTGTACCATAACGGTCATCCGATTTCCAGTTTAGCGGGCAAGTAATAAGCAATTTTCCGTAAACCGTTCCCATGTTTTGCGCATACCACTGAGCCTTGGCTGCTTTTTTAACCAAATCTTGCGGAAACGCTTCTGTGGCGGTGAAGACGTACGGAATATTGGTTGCTGCCATGATTTGCGCCGTATCTTTATGATGGAACGCTTTTCCGCGTTGCGTTTTTCCGACGTTTGAAGTGCTCGTCATGTGGCCTTTCGGCGTTGAATAAGAAAGCTGCGAACCGGTATTCATATACCCTTCATTGTCATATTCGAGCATGATTAGTTTATGGTTTCTTAAAGCTGTGCCGATGGCAGAGCCCATTCCGATATCCATACCGCCGTCGCCTGTCACCATCACAAATGTGGCATCTTCAGACACTTGGATTTCTCCACGCCGTTTCAACTCCAGGAATGCTTCCACCGTACCCGATAAAGTTGCCGGACCGTTTTGGAACAAGTTGTGAATGGTCGGCTGTTTATGGGAAGAATACGGGTAAGATGTTGTGGTTACATAGGCGCAGCCCGTTTGGAAGAGAACGACAACATCGCCTTCAATTCCTTTAAAGAACAACTCTAAACCGCTGAAAATGCCGCAACCCGGACAGGCTCCGTGACCTGAAGCAAGTCTTTTCGGTTTTGAAGTGAGCATCCGCAACGGCGGAATTTTTACTTTCAGTTTGTTTGTTTTCTCATCCATTGTCACTTGAATGAGGCCCGACTTGTATGCATCACCGTATTGCGGCTTGATGACGGGTTTTTGAGCCTTATCCGGATCGCCGGGCACTACGCCGAAATAATCAAACGGTTTTTCCGCATAACCTTTTTCCATGGCATCAAGAGCCAGCTTAAAGAAATGTTCCGCTTCATCATGATAAAAGTCTTTTCCGCCGAGGCCAAAAATTCTTGTCAGGACGATTGTCTTATTATCTTTGTCTTCTTGAAGGGCCGCTTTAATTTCATGTGTGAGGTTGCCTCCATGGCCGCCGTAGGAATCGGCACGTTCACCAATCAGCAACGCTTTGACATTTTTCAAAGCTTTTCTTATCGCTTCAGCGGGGAACGGACGCAGAATATTCGGGCTGATGACCCCGGCCTTGATTCCCTGTTTGCGCAATTTGTCGACTACGTCTTTGGCTGTTTCCGCAGCTGAATTTACCAGGAATACTGCTACTTCCGCGTCTTCCATCCGGTAAAGGTCAAGTTCGGAATATTCCCTTCCGGACAATTTGGCATATTCCGCCGCAACCTCTTTAAATACCTCTCCCGCCCGGTAGATGGCCTCAGATTGCTGATATTTATTGTTAATCAAATCGTCGCCGTTCATATGGGCGCCGATCGTAACCGGCTTTTTCAAATCACGGATCAAGCTGTATCCTTCCGTCGGGGGCTCTCCGACAAATTCTTGCACCACACGGCGGTCTTTAAAATATTTAACCTTCCGTTTTTGATGGGAAGTCCAAAATCCGTCATAAGCTACAATGACCGGCAAGCGGACGTCCGCATGTTCGGCTATTTTTAAAGCCATAATATTCATGTCATAAACCGCTTGCGGTGTTCTGGCCGTTAAAATCACCCATCCGGTGTTCAAGGCAAAGTAAAGGTCTGAATGGTCGCCGCGGATATCAAGCGGACCGCTGATCGATCTCGTCACCAAGTTCAAGACCATGGGGAAACGGGTTCCCGATTGAACCGGCAATTGTTCCAGCATGTACATAAAACCGTTGGCGCTTGTGGCATTAAATACCCGCGCTCCCGTCAGAGCGGCGCCGTAACAAATTCCCGCCGAACCATGTTCCCCGTCAGCCGGAATCAATTTAATATCATGCTCTCCGCGGGCCTTCATTTGATCCAAAAATTGGGCGACTTCTGTGGACGGAGTAATCGGGAAATATCCCATAATATGATAGTTTATTTGTGCTGCTGCCATAGCCGCCATTTCATTACCGGATTCAAAAGTCGTCACTTGTTCGGCTACCGTCTTCTCCTGCACACCCTTTACATCTTTTTCAATTGTTGACATTATAAATTCCCCCCTGATACAAACGGAAAGTTCTGCTTAACGCGGTGTTCTTCCGCATAACCGAGCACTTCGCGCATTTCTTGCAATGCCTCTGTCGGACAAGCTTCCACACATTTCAAGCAGCCTTTGCAATATTGATAGTCGATCCCTTTCAAAAACATTTGCTTCCTGCCCCGCTTGTCTTCTCCTTCTTCCCAGACGAAACAGAAATCCGGGCAGACACTGTCACAAGAAGCGCAGTGAATGCATTTTTCACGGTCAAAACTCGGCAAAAATCCTTGGCGCGAACCGCTCATATCTTTTAAAATGCTGTTGGCTTGAGCGACGATCACACCGCCCATCGGCTGCGTTTCATATCCCAAAACAGGTTCCGGGCGGGTAAAAGCCTTTCCTTCTGCACCCTCAGGCACTTCGTATTTCTTGAATTTCACCTCATTGTAACCTCTGTCAAAGGTGCGAATGTTCGCTTCCACAAGGTGAGGGTATTTTTTTTCAAACGTTTTTCTGATAACCTGTCTCATCGCATCCGGATCAAGAAAATCACATATCCTGAACAAAGCACCAAGCATTGCGGTATTTACCCTTGTCTTTTCTTCAACGGCAATCCCGAGCGCATCCACGATGGCCAATGTCCCATATTCCAATTTCAAATCCCTGCGCACATCATCAAAATCCCGCGTTGTATTGACGAGGACAATGCCGTCCGGCTGCAGGCCGCTGACAACATTGACTGTTTTATAAAGCGCTTCGTGAAAAACTCCGATGACATGGGGTTGTTCAATCGGGCTGTGATCGCGAATTTCCACATCGGGATCGCTGAAACGCACAAAACTTTTCACAGGCGTACCCTTTTTTTCCGAACCATAAGAAGAGAAGTTGGAACCGTTGAGCCCCAATCCCAAAACACCTGCTTCCGCCAACATTTTTCCGGCCAAATTTGCGCCCAATCCGCCAATAGATTCCAATCGGATTTCATAAAAACCCAATTCGTTCTTTTTTGGTAAGATAGACATGATACCGCCCCCCTAAATGGTCAATGAATATTGCAAACTCTGCGGATTTTCATAAAATATAAATCTGGCAATCTTTTGCGGTGCACCTTCAGAAATTCCCATAAAATGGAATTTATAAGGTAAAAGAAATGCTCATTCCATTTCCTTGTGCACTTACTATTATTGTAATTCAACATTTTAGTGAATGCTGTGATAAATGTCAAACATATGACATAAAAAATTCGAAACAGTTTCACAAAATTTTGTCGAACATGATGAAATAAGGTTTTATCTGTTATAATCTTTTTACAACGGATTTTCCGTTGTACTATAACAGATGTAGATGCGACGGACGGGGCTACATCCCCGCTCCCCTTTTCCCCGCTCCGGTTTTGCCGGGCCATTGATTTAAAAATGAAATTTATTTATCATAAATGTTCATATACGAAACACAGTTATTTGATAAAAACGGGCAGATGCAAAAAAAGCAATCGCTTTTTTTATCCGGCATCAATACGGAACATCTCCTGCCAAAAGGATTGCGGGCGCCGGCTGAGCAAAAATCAAACTGCCAATGACTATATAAAAAGGAAGGATCAATCAAATGAAAATTGTGTGCACGACTTTAAATGCCAAATATATTCACACAAATCTTGCCATCCGTTATTTAAAGGCTTACGCAAGACCCCAATTTGACATTGACATCGTTGAGTACACCATTAAAGACCCCGTTTTAAACATTGTCACCGACTTAATAAAAAGAAATCCGGATGTGGTCGGTTTCAGCTGCTATATTTGGAATATTGAAGACTCAATCAAAATCATTAAACTGATAAAAAAGATTAATCCTTCCGTCCAAACCGTTTTCGGCGGACCGGAAGTGAGCTATGATGCCCCGGACTGGCTGGAAAGAATACCAGAACTTGATTTCATCATCAGCGGCGAAGGGGAAAAAGCTTTTAAAGACTTGCTTTACGCCTTCAATGGGGAAAAAAGCCTGCGTGAGGTAGGCGGCCTGGCATACAGGGAAAACGGAGAAATCCGTTTCAACCCGCAAACGGAAAAATTGGATTTAAGCGCCATGCCGTCTCCGTTCCGTTTTGAAGAAGACCTCCCCCATTTGCCAAAACGGATCACCTATATTGAGACCAGCCGGGGTTGTCCTTTTACATGCCAGTTTTGTCTTTCTTCGATAGAATCAGGCGTCCGTTATTTTGATATGGACAAAATTAAAGATGATTTAAGATATCTTATGAAAAACGGCGCTAAAACGATTAAATTTATGGACCGGACGTTTAATATCAACAGAAAGTATGCCATGGACATATTCCGGTTTCTTATTGAGGAACACACCCCCGGCACCGTCTTTCAATTTGAAATTACCGCCGATATCATGAAACCGGACATTATCGAGTTTCTCAACAAGGAAGCGCCCCCGGGACTGTTCCGCTTCGAAATCGGCGTCCAATCGACCAACGAGCATACCAATCAGTTGATAAAAAGAAGACAGGATTTCGGGAAACTCTCCCGTATCGTCAAAATGATTAAAGAAGGCGGAAAAATCGTCCAACATCTAGATTTAATAGCCGGCCTGCCGAAAGAAGATTACAATTCTTTCCGAAAAACTTTTAATGATGTTTTTGCTCTCAAACCCGAAGAACTTCAGCTCGGCTTTTTGAAAATGCTCCGGGGAACCGGTTTAAGGAGAGACGCGGGCAAATACGGATACGTATATATGGACCATCCGCCCTATGAAATATTGAGTAACGATGTTTTGTCGTTTCACGATATCATAAAAATAAAACAAGCGGAAGACATTTTGGAAAAATATTGGAATAAACATCGGATGGATCACACCATTGAGTTTTTGACAACACATATTTTCACATCTGCCTTTGATTTCTTCCAAGAATTCGGAGCCCATTGGGAAGACAGCGGCTGGCCGAAAATCGGCTATCAGCCGGAAGATTTGTTTGAACGGCTTTACAGTTTTTTAAAAACGAAGAAAATCGCCGATTTGGATGTCGTCCTTGCTTTGATGCAAATGGACTTTTTGAAAAAAGCCAAATACAAACCGCGCAAAGTTTGGTGGGAAACAAACGTGTCCAAGAAAGAAAAGTCGGCTTTTTACCGGAAACTTTTAGACAATCCTTTGCTTCTCGGCGAAAAATTTGCGGGATTGGAACTGACGGAAAGAGACCTTTATAAATACACGATAACCGAGAAAATTCCCTTCAATCTGGAAAAGTATTTATCGACAGGCACAGTGGAAAGGGAGCCGAGTTTTATGGTCGTACATTTTCATCCCGCGGAAGAAAGGGCCATGTTTTTTTCCTGCACGGTGGAAGAATACAATAATATATAAAAACAAGGGAACAGCCGCTACGTGCGGAGTTCCCCGTTTTTTTCCGTTTTTTTCTTGCCATTTTTGCACTGAGCAATGGGGATTTCATACAATTTTGCCGAGTTCACATCACCGAATTCATGGCCGAATTCAACATTTACCGGCCGGTCACATTTCCGGTTTTTGCCCATATCTCTCAGTTTTTCCCCTTTCTTCCCCGTTGCGAGTTGCGGTTAAATCCTTTCATGACGTTTTCCCCGCTGCCGAATTCCGGAGAAAACTCTGTTTCCTGCAAATTTTTCACGGGAGTTTTGCTGTGTTTTTCCACCGCATGGAACCGGGCTTTTCTTTTCACCATCAAATCGCTCCTTTGTTTCTGTGACGTACAACTTTAGTATGCCTTTTTTGGCGGTTTTTATTTTCTTTGCAAAAAGCCATTCCAATATCCGGGCTCAAGGAAAAACCGCGCAATCTCAGCCGACAATGACGTGTTCTTTTGGATAATGATAGTTCATTTGTTCACCTTTGCCGCCAATCATAAATAAGAATGATGAAAGCCCAATACGGCCGGTGAACATTAACAACATGATCACGATTTTACCAGCAGGGGAAAGTTCCGGGGTGATTCCCATCGTTAAGCCCGTTGTCCCAAATGCGGAACAAATCTCAAAAATAATGGCCAATAAAGACTGATCTTCCGTAACGGACAGAATCAGAACCGAAACCAGCACAAGAACCATGGCCGTAAACGTGATGGCAAACGATTTAACCAGATCCCGTTCATGAATTTCCCTTTTGAACACTTGGACGGTTTTATGTCCTTTTATAAAGTGGTATAAAAATAAAATATTCAGGGCAAACGTTGTGGTTCGGATCCCCCCTCCGGCAGAACTCGGGGATGCGCCGATAAACATCAAGATACTGATGACAATAAGGGTTGACCGGGAAAATTCGCTTATGTCAATCGTCGACAACCCGGCGCTGCGGGAAGAAACCGATTGAAACAAGGCATAAAAGAATGATTGCAGCGGAGAAGAACCGGCAAAACTGTTCCGCCATTCCAACAAAAGAATCGCCAAAGCGCCAAAGACTAAAAGAAGAAAAAAGGTAACTGTCGTTAATTTTGTAAATAAAGAAAACCGGAAGTGCTTCCCTTCCCTTGCCGAGTGAAAAAACTTTTTTGTTTCGATTAAAACCGGAAAGCCAATCGCGCCCAGTATAATCAATATCATATGTATGAACTGCACAAAATAGTCGTTCGCAAAAAGCTGCAAGGAATTTTTCGTCAGTGTGAATCCGCCGTTTGTCACCGCGCTGACGGAAGCAAACAATCCGTGCAAAAACGCCTCTTGAAAAGTGGAAAAATGTTTTAGAAAACAAAAGCCCAAAATAATCGCGCCGAGCAATTCAATGATCAAAAAAATCTTAATAATATCTTTGATTAACGTAACCAGGCCGGACAGATTGATTTGATTATGATCTACCATGATCAACTGTCTCTTTTTCAGGCCGATTTTCCTGCGAAACAAGAGCCAAAAAAACGTTCCCACACTCATGATGCCAATCCCGCCGATTTGCAGGATGATGATGAGCACGAGTATCCCGAAAAGACTGAATGTTTGCGAAACATCAACAACCGTCAACCCGGTCACGCTCACGGCGCTGACAGAAGTAAAAAGAATGTCCAAAAAAGACAAACGGACCCCGGGCTGATACACAGGCGGCAAGCTCAACAAAAACACAGAGACTATTACCGCAATAAAATAATATCCGACAATGGCCCGCCATGGAGTCAAATTTCTTAATCTGGATTTCAGTACATTCATGGCAAAATTGTTCCTTTCATGTTTATGGCATGCGGATTCGTCCAAATCGCCGGTAATCAGTCTTTATTATACTTCATTATACTTCATGTTGCCGGTTTGGAAACCACATTTTTCCGGGATAATGCTATTTTCTTTTCTCCAATATATTTCCATTCATGAAGCAGCCTTTTCTCAGCATAATACATCGTAAAAGGGTTTCCTTTCCCGACAATTTAATCAGGAGGGATTTTAGTGGCAAACAGCAGCAATAAATTGCTCGTTCCCGGCATCGAGCAGTATATGGATCAAATCAAATACGAAGTCGCCCGGGAATTCGGCGTGCAGCTCGGTTCAGATACAGTTTCGAGAGCAAACGGTTCTGTTGGCGGCGAAATCACTAAACGTCTCGTAAAGCAGGCGCAGGCCGAACTGTCGAGGCGCTACGGACAATAAGCGGTTCTCCTGCCGGAAGCACGTATCCAGTTCATGTCCGGCAGGGGGATTTCTTGAGAATACAACAGTATTCACCGTGTTTCTCATCGGATTTTTTTCAATTATTGTTTAACAAAAAACCGTTTTTTCCCCGAAAATTGTCCGCTCCCCTTCCATCCTGCCGGCCGGCATGAATAAAACCGCCTCCCTCCTTTCCGGCCATATACATACATTTTACTTCCAAAAAGGATATACTTTGTTATAATAAAAACGACAAAAGAATATTGGCCGAACATGTGGGGGAACCGGTGTTGCCGGTTGAGAAAGTATCCGTAAGATACTGACCCTTTGAACCTGATCTGGTTAATACCAGCGGAGGGAACATATTCGCTTTTTTATCGTTTCCATTCGCACCAGGTTCATGATCTGGTGTTTTTTGTTTTATTTGAATAATGCCTTGGGCGGCAAACGAAAATATATTCCAAAACCATTAACTGGTGAAAAAGCTGAGTATGTGTTCCCGGTCTGGTACATTGGTCAAGTTCAATATTGGTCAATCCAGAAATTCGGGAGGTATTTTGCAGATGAAAAAAATTTTGACATCTTTGTTCATTTTACTCTCTCTCCTGTTAGTCAGCGGTTGCACAGCGGATACAGGCGACAAAAACGGCGCAAAAGAAGGAAAATTGGAAAAAGTAACGATTGTTCTTGATTGGACGCCAAATACGAACCATACCGGCCTCTATGTGGCCCAACAAAAAGGCTACTTTGCCGAAGAAGGTCTCCAAGTGGACATCATCATGCCCGGTGAAGGAGGAGCTGAGACGATTGTGGCGGCCGGAAAAGCCGATTTCGGCATCAGCGCCCAAGAAGCGGTCACATTGGCAAGATCGGAAAATGCGCCGATTGTTTCTGTGGCAGCCATTATCCAACATAACACATCCGGTTTTGCTTCCCCGGCGGAAAAGAACATCACCAGTCCGAAAGACTTTGAAGGCAAAATTTACGGCGGTTGGGGATCGCCCATTGAAAAGTCGGTGATAGAGACATTAATGAAACAAGACAACGCAGATGTTAATAAAGTTTCCTTCCTCAATATAGGCAGTTCCGATTTTTTCACGGCCGTGGAAAGAGACATTGATTTCGCTTGGATCTATTACGGCTGGACAGGTATTGAAGCGGAATTGCGCGGAAAAAAACTGAACATGATTTACTTGACCGATTTCTCGGAAAAACTTGATTTTTACACCCCCGTTCTCATTACGAATGAGGAAATGATTGACAAAAAACCGGACATTGTCCGAGCATTTGTTGCAGCGGTGGCAAAAGGGTATCAATTTGCCATCAATCATCCTGAAGAAGCGGCGGATATTTTATTGGAAGCCGTGCCGGATTTGGATGAAGAACTTGTGCGCCGCAGCCAAAAGTGGCTCGCCGGAAAATACCAGGATGATGCCGCATATTGGGGAGAACAGAAGCTTGAAGTATGGGAAAACTATGCTTCTTGGATGAGGGAAAACGGCCATCTCGACAAAGAATTCGCAGCTGAAAAAGCATTTACGAATGAATTCCTGCCAAAATAAAGGAGATGTATAAAAGTGACAAACTCTTTAGTCAGCGTTCAAATTATTCCCAAGACGAAAAACGGCGAAGATGTTATTCCTTATGTGGATGAAGCCATTTCCGTCATCGAAAAATCGGGAGTCAAATTTGAAGTCCATCCCTTGGAAACAACAATGGAAGGAGATTTGGAAAAACTTCTCCAGGTTATTGTGGAAATGAATAAACGGATGATTGAAATGGGGAGCAAAAATGTCATCTCTCAAATAAAAATATTGTATCAGCCGGACGGAATCACCATGGAACGGCTGACGGAAAAATACAGGACATGAAAAAAATGCTTGCAAGAGGGTGGAGGCCGGCGGCGGCTCTCTTCCTTTTATTTCTGTTCTGGGAGCTTGCCGTCAAATTTTTTGAAACGCCGGCATGGCTCCTTCCCTCCCCTTCACAAATTTTCGCGACAGGAATCAGTGAATGGACGAAATTTTATCCGCACCTCTTAGCAACGGTTAAACTGGCGGCGGCAGGATTTTTTATCGGAGCCGGAACGGGACTGTTAACGGCCATGCTCCTTCACCTTTTGCCGTTTATTAAAGAAAGCATTTATCCATTGCTGATTCTATCGCAAAACATACCGATTATTGTTCTTGCTCCCCTCTTAATTATCTGGTTCGGATTTGGAATGTTGCCGAAAATCATCGTCATTACGCTTGTCTGCTTTTTCCCGGTTACGATTGCCGCTTTGGACGGATTCAGGCAAGCAACGCCCGAATTAAGACAATATATGTATATGGCCGGGGCCACAAAGGGCCAGCTGTTTTGGAAATTGGAATTTCCCTATTCGCTGCCGGCAGTTTTTTCAGGCTTGAAAATTTCCGCCACATACAGCGTCATGGGCGCGGTCATTTCCGAATGGCTCGGTGCACAAGCAGGGATAGGCGTCTATATGACACTTGCTTCGTCATCTTTCCGCACCGACCGCGTGTTTGTGGCCATTTTTTTCATCATGATTCTCAGTTTACTATTCTTCTTCCTTATTAAACTGGCAGAACGATTTATTATTCATTGGCAGTACAGAGAGGACGTTCACCAATGACTTTGTTGACGGTTACGAATCTTTCCAAACAACTTGGCGGCGTTAAGATTCTGGAAAATATTAATGTTCGTGTAAAAAAAGGCGAATTTTTAACGATCCTCGGCCCTTCCGGCAGCGGAAAAAGCACATTTTTCCAATTGATTGGCGGCTTAATGCTGCCTGATTCCGGCTCCATTTACTTGGGAAACGAAAAAATCAACGGCAAAAGGGGATACATCAGTTACATGCCGCAAACCCCGTCGCTTCTGCCTTGGCGGACGGTCATGGGCAATGTGCTTCTCGGCCAGGAATTGAAGGGGAAAAAGGACAAGCAATTGGCGGCGGAAATGCTGGAACGGGCGGGTCTCGGGGCCTATAAAGACGCCTATCCGCACGAATTGTCAGGAGGCATGAAACAAAGGGCGGCTTTTATCCGCGCTCTGCTGAGCCCCCAATCGGTGATCTGCCTCGATGAGCCTTTTTCGGCACTTGATGAATTTACGAGACTTCACATGCAGAAATGGCTTCTCTCCATCTGGGAAGAATATAAAAAGACGATTATTTTTGTCACTCATAACATTGAAGAAGCGCTGTTTCTGTCTGACCGGATCATCGTTTTTTCCGAAAGGCCAGCCACCGTGAAAGCGGAATTCAAACTGCCTTTTCCCCGGCCGCGGAAAGAAAACATATTGTTCGACGAACAATTTCTCGCCATCAAACAGAAGATTTTCCGGGAAATAAGCGGCGGCAGATAATTAAGCAGGGGATTCCCCTGCTTTTTCTGTTCAGTACACTCTCTTTCACATGCTACGGACTCCCGGCGCAGCCGGGGAAAAATGTCCCGCAAATCCCATGTAAAAGCGGAAATCCAGTCTGCTGTGCTGAGGAAGCATATATGCGGACCGTTTTGCCCCGGGTTTTCTCAATTGATTCAATGCTTCAATCATTTCTTTTTTCGCGACAATGCCGATATCGTGGCCGTAATACATGTCATTCCCCATATAAACGGCATTTTCACCTATCCACACGGGGTTTTGAAAATCAGGGTTGTGAAAATAGACAACATCGCCGGGAATATAATCCCTTCCGCTTTTCGTAATGATCTTTAAATTCTCATCATAATTCCAGTTCCAAACAAGCAAATTCTGAAACAAACGATTAAAATGACGCGGTCCTATGGACAGGAGGACGGCATAATAAAAGACGACAACCATGGCCGTTGAACACTCAAATGCATATTCCCGTCCGTTTGTGAAAATATCCGAAACCGCTTCGTCCGGCATGGCCCCAGGCTTCAAAACATAACCCCGCGGCGTCTTGTTCCAAAAACGGGAATGAAAACGGGATTGACTGAAGACGTTAAATTCAATTCCCGCTTTGGAAAGCCGCTCCGCCGCCTGAATGATGTTTTCCCTGAGAAAGATGTCAAAGGCAAGTTCCCGAAACGAATGATAATAGTAATATGCATCATTGTCGCGCAAAGAAGCAAAAATTTCTTTTCCTTTTTCCGTAAGACCGGGCGGTTCTTGCCGCAAGGGAACTCCCCTGATAAAAATCATAACGTCATGCACTCCAAACGGTTTTACTATCACTTTATGCCGGGAGCGGCAAAAGGTTTATAAATCAAAAATTTGGCCACTACAGTCCTTCTTGTCCAATATTGCGCATAAAATAGCAATGCAGGACAGGACGGGAGGTAAATCATGTTTCACTTATTGGAAAAAGCCGTTATCGGGATGGCATTATTGAGGATTATGTCCGGATGCATTGAAATCATTGCCGCCATGTTGATCCTTAAATTTAATGAGGTGGAAAAAGCGTTGATGATCAACGGTTCCCTGGCACTCATCGGACCGTTGATTCTCATCCTTTCAACAACGATCGGCCTGATTGGGATGGCCGAAAGGATTTCTTTTGCAAAAATGCTGTGGATCATATGCGGGGTTGGATTTATTATTTACGGGGTAAAAAGCGCCTGACGGCAAAAACGAGCCGGAGTTTTTGCCCCCTTCCCCGCCGGCCGATTCCGGCACAAACAAAAGCCGTAGCTTCTTTTCTTCGGCCTTCCGGCTTCACCGTAATGTCCAGAATGGCAATTCCTTTTCTTTCAACCTTTGAAAATCAAAAAAATCGGGCCTTCCCGGCGAAGGCCCGATTTATGAAAACGGCTGTTCTCCTTCTCTTTTTATCATCAACAATTTTTCTTTTAACGCATTTTCCATCTGCGCCAGCTCGTACTCCGCTTGACGGCGCTTGTTGCGGCCTTCCTCCTGGATGCGGAGCGTTTCTTCCAAAGTGGTAATCAAGTTTTCCTGAACCTTCTTCAAAGTTTCGATATCAACCAGCCCCCGCTCATTGGCTTTCGCCGTTTCAATCGTATTGGCTTTCAACATCTCGGCATTTTTTAACAATAATTCGTTGGTCGTTTTCGTAACCTCTTTTTGCGCTTCCACCGCATGCCGCTGCCTGATTAAAGTGAGGGCGATGGCAATTTGGTTTTTCCACAAGGGAATGGCCGTCAAAATGGAAGACTGAATCTTTTCCACGAGCGCCTGATTCGTATGTTGTATCAAACGGATCTGCGGCGCTGCTTGAATGGTGATTTCCCGGCTCAACTTTAAATCATGAAGTCGCTTGTCCAGGCGATCGGCAAACTGGATCATGTCGTTTACTTCCTGGATTTTCATCTGGTCTCCCGTCTGCTCCGCTTCTTTCTTCAACGCCGGAATGATTTTTTTCTGCAATTCTTCCAATTTCAGTTCGCCGGCCGCTATATAAATATTTAAAGCATGAAAATAATTTTTGTTGTGTTCATAAAGTTTTTCCAAATATTGTATGTCGCTCATTAAAGCGTTTTTGCTCCGCTCCAGTTGGACGGCAATCCGGTCAATCTGGGCGCTCGTTTTTTGATACTTTGACAAAATTTCCCGGATGGAACCGGAAAATCTTCCGAATATGCGGGCAAAAAAAGACTGCTTTTCCGGTTTCAATTCTTCCGGATTAATTTCGTTCAGCTTTTTCATTAAAGCGCTGATAATATTTCCCACTTCTCCCAGGTCCTTCTTTTGGACATGCTCGAGCATCGTATGGGAAAATTGGGTCAGTTTTTCCTGGGCGGAGGCTCCGTAGGAAAGCATCGCCTGATGGTTTTTCGGATCGATCTGTTTGGCAAGCTGAAACGCCTTTTGCCGGTTTTCTTCGGGAATCACATCGATCAAACGGACCGGCTTTTGTGCATTTAATTCTTCCGGCTTCAAACTGAGCACTTCCCCGCCAAACGGATCATTCAAAAGATCATCAACTGTGCTTATTTCTAATTTGTCATCGAATTGATTTTTCTCCGTCATTTCAATCTCCTGCTTTCATCAGTAAATTGTGGACGACTGACTTTTTCCAAATTCCGTTTTGCCACATCGATTTCGAAATTCAACTGCTCCACATCGGTGGACAGAATATGATGGAGGTCTTTTTCAACCGTTTTTGTCAAATCTTCAAGAAGCCAGCGCGTTTCGGAAAGGGTTCTTTCCAGCTCGCTGTTTTTTGCCGGCTGCGCGGAAAGGAACGCATATTTTTCCGCCAGTTCTACCAAAGAGTCCAAATGATAGTAAAAAAACTCTTCACCGAGGTAAAAACGTTTCGGCTCCTTTTTTGTAATTTGGTAGATCCTCCTCGTCACTCTCGCCACTTCAAATGTTTGCTTTAAATGGGGCAAAGAATGCACGGAAAACAGCGCTTTATTCAATCGTTTCAATTTTTCCCGCGCTTCCTCAAGATTTTTCTTGATAAATTTATATTCTTTTCTCGTTAACCCGTGTTTTTTTAAAAAACGATAATTCATTATCCCTTTGGTTGCATAATAAGTCGCTCCTCCTCCAAGAAGGGCAAAAACCGTAGAAAGAGCAAATGATTGTTCAAAAGCGGCATAACTGATAAGCCATATGAGAAACGCTGTCGGAACAGCAACGGACGTGCGAATGAGAAAAGCAAAAAATGGGTACATTTCCATCTACTCCTGAACGGTTTCTTGTAAATTTATACGGAAATTGTTCAACAAAAGTTTCAAAAAATCCGTAAAAAGTCAACTTTTCCAGCCATCAACATCATTTTATCATAGCAAATTCCAATCCTCCATTACCATAGACCCTTACTGTAAATCTGCTTCATACTTAAGTCTGAGTCTTTGCGCAGTTCCGGTTTTAAAATTTGTCTGAAACCATTCAGGCAAAAAGATTTCTTCCTAAAAAAACAAAAACGGGGCTATTAAAAGCCCCACACAAACGAATGTTGCCTTAGCTTTCGCCAGCTCCCAACAGCGATTCCAATAAATGCAAACTTTTTTGCAACGCCGGCCGTTTGCCAAACAGAAACTTATTTTCCCGCCGGCATATGAACATGATGTACGCGGAAGCATGAAAATGCAGCCCCGGACGCCAAATATGACAAATGATTGCCTTCATGCCCGTTTTACAACACGTAAAAATGGTGCCGCCGGTTTATCTTTTTTAATGGGCATACTGCATCCGTTTTTTATATTGTTTATGCAATTGGGCGGCAATAATATTTTTTTGAATTTCCGACGTTCCCTCATAAATTCTCGTAATCCGGGCATCGCGATAAAACCGTTCGATCGGGTACTCTTTTATGTACCCCAACCCCCCGTGAATTTGCACCGCCTTATCCGCCACGCGGTTATACGTTTCCGAACCGAGCAATTTCACCATCGCCGCCTCTTTGATGACGTTCATTTTTTGGTCAACCATCCAGGCCACCCGGTACGTAAAGGAGCGGAGGGCTTCAATTTCAAGCGCCATTTCCGCCAAGTAGTGCTGGATGATTTGCTGCTCGAATATCGGTTTGCCGAATTGAACGCGCGTGTGGGCGTATTCAAGGGACATCTCAAGAAGCTTTTGGCTGGAACCCAAATTGCGGGCAGCCATTCCCGCCCGACCGTTTGCCAAAATTTTAAGGGCATTGACATAACCTTGTCCTTCTTCGCCGAGAACATTTTCCGCAGGAACTTCACAATCCTCAAAAATGATTTCCGCTGTGTGGGAACCGCGGAGTCCCATCTTTTTCTCCTTCTTGCCGATGATCAGCCCGGGAGTACCCCGCTCGACGATAAATGACGTAATTCCTTTCGGCCCTTTTGTCGGATCGGTTACGGCCATGACAGTAAATATGTCGGCTATCGTCGCATTGGTGATGAAATGTTTTCTGCCGTTGAGAATATATTTGTCCCCTTTTCTTACCGCCGTCGTTTTCAAATTGGAAGCGTGGGAGCCTGCTTCCGGTTCCGTCAGGGCAAAAGCGCCGATCCGGTCGCCGGTTGCCATATCAGGCAAATATTTTCGTTTCTGCTCTTCAGTTCCCATCTCCACGATTCCAACGCCGCCTATCCCGGTGTGGCCGCCGATAACCGTTGTAAATCCGTTGTGGGTTCGCCCCAACTCCTCCAAGATGGCAACTTTTCCGACCATGCTGAGACCCAATCCGCCGTACTCTTCCGGAACGCTCAACCCGAACAATCCCAGTTCTTTGGCCTTTTTCATTATATCCGCGGGAATTTCGTCTTTTTCTTCAATCACCATCGCTTGGGGTTCAACTTCGTTGTCAATAAAGTCCCTGACAACGGATTTCAGCGCTTTAATATCTTCTGGCAATTCAAAATTCACCTTTCCTCATTCCTTTCCTCTTTTTTGTTTATTTTATTGGCGAAACTGGCAGGGAAAGTCTTCCCTGCCAGGCTGATTTAAATCATCGTCAACCCGCCGTTTACGGACAGCGTTTGCCCTGTAATGTAATCGGCCGCCTCGGAAGCGAGAAAAGCAACCGCTCCCGCGATATCTTCCGGACGGGCGAGTCTTTTGAAAGGGATCGCTCTTTCCAGGGCAGCCGCAATACCCGGATTGTAAGAACCGATTTCCCGGAACAAAGGCGTGTCGCTAGGCCCGGGGGCTACACAATTCACGTTCAAGCGGTATTTGGCCATTTCCCGGGCAAGCGTTTTTGTAAAAGCGATCACTCCTCCCTTGGCGGCGCTGTAAACGGCCTCGCCGCTTGAACCGACCCTTCCGGAGTCAGAAGCAATATTGATGACTTTTCCTTGGCCGTTTTCAATCATGATCGGCAAAATGATTTTGCACGTATGAACTTGTCCCATCAAGTTAATGTCAATAATTTTTTTCCAAGTTGCAGTTTATTGTGATGTCCGTCACATCATTCGGATCATGAACGATTTCATCAAGGATGGCCGCATCCTTTT
>CALKIU010000010.1 GCA_937995745.1 uncultured Bacillaceae bacterium
TACTGCGGAAAGAAGCCAGGAAAGAAATGTTTTCGGGGGATTGTCCCCGGATGTTATTTTTATTGATCTCTGCCGGCTGTTGTATTATACTTACAAAGTACACGTTTTTCGTGTTGTAAGTGTGTTTTTTCGGAGGGAGGGAAAGAGAATGTCTAAAACGATTGTCCGTAAAAACGAGTCGCTTGATGATGCTCTTCGTCGCTTCAAACGGGAAGTTTCAAGAACAGGAACATTGAAAGAGTTTAGAAAGCGCGAATATTACGAAAAACCGAGCGTGAGACGCAAAAAAAAGTCTGAAGCTGCCAGAAGACGGAAGCATTGAGAGAGGTGTCGCTGATTTGAGTCTTCTCGAACGTTTAAACGAAGATATGAAAGAAGCGATGAAGAACAAGGAAAAAGACAGGCTCTCAGTCATTCGGATGATCAAAGCCGCTCTGCAAAATGAAGCGATTCGCACCGGAGGCGAATTAACCGAAGACGAAGAGTTGGCTGTTCTTTCTCGTGAAGTTAAACAACGAAAAGACTCCCTCCGTGAATTTGAAAAAGCCGGTCGGCAGGACCTTGTCGACAAAGTTCGTACGGAATTAAAGTATGTGGAAGCATATTTGCCCGAACCGCTTTCAGAGGAAGAGATAGTGGCACTGATAAAACAAGCTATTTCAGATACAGGGGCAACTTCAAAAGCTGATATGGGAAAAGTGATGTCTGTCGTGATGCCGAAAGTGAAAGGCAGGGCAGACGGATCACTCGTTAATAAACTGGTTAGGCAATATTTGTCATAAGAAATATCGGACTGCAGATTGTTCTGCAGTCTTTTTGCTTATTCGGCCGGATAAGGGACAATGCGGGGAAAGCAAGCCCCACGGTGACGAAAAGCTATGTTGTCAAAGTTTTTTATATGCTTTTGAAGAAAGGAAAATATTATTCCGCCCGTCAAGGCGGCATGCGCTCATTGCGGTCTTGACGGTAATTTTGAGTTAACAACCGGTATGCAGTATGGTAGATTAACATTGAAAAGATAAAAATTTTCAGGATTTCATGAAACCTGGTTTCGTTTTATCCGTATAAATTCGTAGCGGATGTTTGCGGCAATGATTGAGTAGCTCCTATGCTTATAAGTGGAGACGAATTTTTCCAGAGAGGAGGGGGCAAAGAATGAAATTTGCACGCCGGGCGATACTGATGGCCTTTATTCTTCTTTTCGTATTTGCTATCATTCCGCTGAAAGGCGCTGCCGGTGAAGGGGATATCGTATATGTGGCTCCCATTGAGAAAGAAGTGGAAAGAGGCTTGGCGGCTTTTCTCGATAGGGTGATCACCACGGCTGAAGAGGATGGCGCCCGGGCCATCATTTTTGAAATTGATACTCCCGGGGGATTTGTTGCCGCCGCCAATGAAATTGCCAAGCTTTTTTCGTCCACGGATATCAAATTGATTTCATTTATAAATAAGCAAGCGTTGTCAGCAGGATCGTACATTGCTTTATATACGGACGAAATCTATATGACGCCCGGATCGACCATGGGTGCCGCCGCCGTTGTGGATCAAAAAGGAAACATGGCGGATAAGAAAGCCCAATCTTATTGGAAAAAAGCGATGAAAGGCGCCGCTGAGCAAGGCGGCAGGGATCCTCTGTATGCGGTTGCCATGGCGGATGAAAGTGTCGATTTGCCGGAATACGACGCAAAAAAGGGAGAACTTCTGACCCTTACCGCGGCACAGGCATTGGAAGTGGGCTACTCGGAGGGAACGGTCAACAGCCTTGACGAATTATTGGAAAAAGCGGGGTTGGCCGATGCGAAAGTCATCCACATTGAACCGACCTTTGCCGAGAAACTGGCGAGATTTCTTACAAATCCTGCGGTCGTTGCCATCTTGTTGATGGTTGCCAGCCTCGGGCTTGTAGTGGAACTATTTACTCCGGGCTTTGGCGTGGCTGGAATTACGGGTTTATCCGCACTTGCTCTGTTCTTTTTCGGCCATCTGGTGGCCGGCTTTGCCGGATACGAATCGCTCATTCTTTTTATCATCGGTATTGTTCTTGTCATTTTGGAGTTTTTCCTGCCCGGCGGGATTGCCGGTGTTCTCGGATTTTTGGCGATTGCGGGCAGCCTGTTTTTGGCTGCGGAAAATATCGTGACGATGGGTCTTTCCATATTGGCGGCCATCGCTGCAGCTATCCTTTTATCAATCATAATGGTGAAGGTGTTTGGTAAGAGAATGAAAATCTTTAAGAAACTGATTTTAAAAGATTCGACGAGTACGGAAAAAGGATATGTGTCCAACCGAAACCGAACGGAACTAATCGGTCTTGAAGGGATAGCCATCACTCCTCTCCGTCCTTCCGGCACGGTGCTTATCGAGGATGAACGCATCGATGTTGTCAGTGAGGGGAATTTTATTCAAAAAGGGCAGAAAGTAAAAATCATTAAAGCGGAAGGCTCGCGGATTGTTGTGCGCGAATTGCCGGAAGAAGAAAATGAACAATAAAAAATAAAACAGAACTGATTAAAGGAGGAACAATTAGTGGGTTTAAGTGCAGAGGCAATTTTTATGTTAGTCGTGGTGGCATTGGCCATTATTGTGCTTGCCGTCATTCTGACTTTTGTTCCGGTGATGCTGTGGATTTCCGCATTGGCAGCCGGAGTTAAGGTGAGCATTTTTACGCTCATCGGGATGAGATTAAGACGGGTCATCCCGAGCCGGGTGATCAATCCGTTGATTAAAGCCCACAAAGCGGGGCTCAATTTGACGACCAACCAGTTGGAGAGCCACTATCTGGCCGGCGGCAACGTCGACCGGGTGGTCAATGCATTGATTGCCGCACAAAGGGCGAATATTGAACTGTCTTTTGAACGGTGCGCGGCGATCGATTTGGCAGGTCGGGACGTTTTGGAAGCCGTGCAAATGAGCGTGAATCCGAAAGTCATTGAAACGCCGTTTATTTCCGGGGTGGCATTAAACGGAATTGAGGTAAAAGCGAAAGCGAGAATCACCGTCAGGGCAAACATCGACCGCCTCGTCGGGGGTGCCGGGGAAGAAACAATCATCGCCCGCGTCGGCGAAGGTATCGTTTCCACCATCGGAAGTTCCGAGAGTCATTTCCAAGTGTTAGAAAATCCAGATTCCATTTCCCAAACCGTCTTGGCAAAAGGTTTGGATTCCGGAACGGCTTTTGAAATTTTGTCCATCGACATTGCGGACGTCGATGTCGGCAAGAATATTGGCGCCGCATTGCAGCAAGAACAGGCGGAAGCGGATAAGAAAATCGCCCAAGCGAAAGCGGAAGAGCGCCGGGCGATGGCTGTGGCGAAGGAACAAGAAATGAAGGCGCGCGTGCAAGAAATGAAGGCAAAAGTGGTCGAAGCCGAAGCGCAAGTGCCTCTCGCAATGGCGGAAGCTTTGCGGACGGGAAAAATCGGCATCATGGATTATATGAATTTCCGCAATATTGAAGCAGACACGCAAATGCGCACGTCCATCGGAAAGATGACGGACGGGGAAGATAAAAGCAAAAAAGACGGAGGCAGGAAATAGTGTCCTTCGGAAGGGAGGGGCTCCCTGATGGAATTTTTGTTTGACAATCCGCTATTGTTATTCATCATTTTGGCACTCATTTCCGCGGCCTTTAAGAGGGAAGGTTCGCGGGAAGAAAAAAGAAAGACTGTGCCTCCCGGCAATCCTTTTCCCGAGCCGGAACCGTTGGACATTCCCGAACCGAAGATGATTCCGGATTTTGAACCGGAACAGGACCGAAGAGCAGCGGAAATGCCTCCGCCGAGAGACATTTTCCGGGAAGAACGAATAAAAATTGAAGAGAAATTGGCTGAGCTGGAAAAACAGGAGTCGGAACTCGCCGAAAAAGCGGAGCTGATAAAACAAGCCGCGCGCCGGCACTTGCGGGAAGAGGGGCGAGAACAGGCGGGCGGAGAAGAGAAAGGAATATTGGACCTGGACCAAAAAAGCCTGGTCAACGGCCTTATTTTGTCGGAGGTGCTCGGCCCGCCGCGGGCAAAGAGGCCCCACCGGTCCATGACTTTCCGCCGCCCGTGATGAAAAAATGTGCTATAACCCCCCTTCATCTCATACATATGGGATGAAGGGGGGTCTTTTTATGGCAAAAGCGTGGGGAAAACAAATAAGAAATTGGCTCGCCAAACATTTGGAACTTCCACCGGATGTCATGATGGATTTGCCCCGAATCACGATGATTGGACAAATTCATATTTATATTGAAAACCATAAAGGCCTCCTTGCCTTTTCGGACAAAGAGCTCCGGCTTTTGTTGACGCAAGGACAGTTGCTGATAAAAGGAAAAAGTTTTGTCATTAAAACGATCCTTCCGGAAGAAATATTGTTGGAAGGAGAAATCAATCAGGTGGTTTTCATTCGTGAGTAATGACATGTTTCATCCCCGCCATAATTCCGGAATGATTGAAGTACGGGAGGTAGAACATGAAAAACCAATGGATTCATTATTTTTCGGGGACGGTGACCGTCACAGCGACAGGACAAGGGCTGGAAAGATTGCTCAATACTTTGGTGCGAAACCAAATTTCCGTGTGGAATGTCAAGTGGCGCGGCCCAAACGAGCTTATATTTTGCGTTAGCCTGGCTGATGCCAAAAAACTCCGGCCGTTTGTCCGCAAACATAAGTGCAAAATTTTGTTTGCAAAACGGACAGGCTTTCCGTTTTTTGCAAAAAAGATGCTGAGGAACAGCGGATTTCTGGCCGGGGCACTCATATTTATGATTGTTATTTTCCTCCTTTCAAACATGATCTGGAAGATAGAAATAGAAGGCGCCGAACCGGCGACAGAATATAAAATTGAGAAAGCATTGAAAGAAATGGGCGTCACCAGGGGGAAACTCCAGTTTTTAACGGAAACGCCGGAATCGATCCAGCATCAATTGACAAGCAAGATCGATGAAATCACCTGGGTGGGTGTGAAACTTTCAGGCACAACTTACCATCTTCGGGTTGTGGAGAAAAGTGAACCGAAAAAAAAGGAAAACCCCGGTCCGCAAAATCTTGTTGCCAAGAAAAAAGCGGTCATAGTTGATATGTTTGTTGAGGAAGGAGAGCCTAGAGTAGAGATTCACGATTTGGTTAAACCGGGACAGATTCTCGTATCGGGAGAAATTGGCAAAGAAGGGGAGACGAAGCTTGTGCCCGCCAAAGGGGAAATTTACGGGGAAATTTGGTACAGATCCGATGTTGTCCTGCCTTTGGAAAGCCGTTTTCAAGTATTTAGCGGCAAGGAAGCGAGATCCCGCTTTTTACAGCTGGGAAAAATATCAATCCCGCTTTGGAGCGCAGAAAAATCAGGTTTTAAAAACTTTGAAACGGAAACTTCCACAAGAGAGTTCCGGTTTTTAAACCGGCGCCTTCCCTTTGCGTACGTGACGGAAATCCACAGGGAAAGCGAAATCATCACGAGAAAATATTCGGATCAGGACGCGCTTAAAGTTGCCCGAGAGATGGCCAGAAGGGATTTGCAAAACAAGTTGCCTGAAGATGCCGTTATTAAAGATGAAAAAATTTTGCACCACAGTAATCGGAATGGTAAAGTATACTTGAAAATACTCTTTCATGTGTATGAAAATATCGCAAAAGAACAACCAATCATTCAAGGAGAGTCCGAATGACAGGAGAATTGGAAACCATTAAAGTGCATTTAAAAGATCATAATGAGGCCGCCGCCCTTCTCGGAAATCATGACAAAAACATTAAAATCATCGAGGAAGAACTGAATGTATCCGTATTGACGAGAGGGGAGACGATCAATGTCTCCGGCGGCGAGGGGAACGTGCATCTTGTCGGCCAAATTCTCGACAATCTGTTGTACTGCGTCCGCCGGGGAATCAATATCAGCGAGCGGGATGTCTTATATGCCATTCAAATGGCGAAAAGAGGGGCACTGGACTATTTTAAAGAGATCTATGAAGAAGAAATTGCCAGGACTGCGAAAGGGAAAGCGATACGAGTCAAAACACTTGGACAGAAACAATATGTCACCGCCATGAAAAACAACGATCTTGTTTTTGGAATCGGTCCTGCCGGGACAGGAAAAACATATTTGGCAGTCGTCATGGCCGTCACGGCACTGAAAAACGGTTCAGTAAAAAGAATCATACTGACCCGGCCCGCGGTGGAAGCGGGGGAAAGTCTCGGCTTTCTGCCCGGGGATTTAAAGGAAAAGGTCGATCCGTATCTCCGCCCCCTTTATGACGCACTCCATGATGTTCTCGGGGTAGAGCATACCGCAAGGCTGATCGAGCGGGGAACGATTGAAATCGCACCGCTTGCATACATGCGCGGGCGGACTCTTGAAGAATCTTACGTGATTCTTGACGAAGCCCAAAACACTACGAGAGCCCAAATGAAAATGTTTTTAACAAGGCTCGGCTTCGGTTCGAAAATGGTGATAACGGGAGACAAAACGCAAATCGACCTTCCGAAAGGAATCCGTTCCGGTTTGATTGAAGCGGAAACTATTTTGAAAGATATTAATGGAATTGAATTCGTTTATCTTGAGGAAAGCGATGTTGTCCGCCACCCATTGGTTTCCAAAATTATTCAGGCTTACGAAAAAGCGGAAAGATCACAGCAATAGCCGTTTGGAAATTTTCCAAACGGCTATTATGTTATAAAGGTGTAAAATTTTTTAGTGTGAAAACGGTTAGAAAACTGATATGATTTTCATAACAGATGTCAATTGCGGTGACGGGCCGGCCTTCCGGCAACGGGTTTTCCCGGCCTGCCTTTACAGGCTGATGTGTCACGAGGCCGCAGGTGGCACTTTTCCTTGCGGTTGCTCTGTTTGGCGGATATGGATAAAATTTGACGGTATATATAAAATTGAAATCTGCATCGAATTCTTTTCGTTACTCAAGTAATCAAAGAGGGGATAAAATGACTGTTGCTCCTGTTTTCTTGGTGATTGGAGGCATTTTGGATGGGTAAAATTCAAAGCTATTTTTCCAAACTTCGTGCATTGCTAGATATTGCTTTTTTCAGAATCCTGCTTTTTGTCGGGTTGGGCGCTATCCTTTACTTCGTAATGTTAAATAATGTTAAGACGGAAAAACTTCATATAGAAGAATTTTCTATAGCCGAAGAAACGATCCGTTCCCCGGTAACTGTCATCGACAAAGAAAGTACGGAAAGAAAAAAGAAAGAAGCGGAAGAACAAGTCAATGATGTCTATGTATTAAAAAAGGAGATTGGCGAAAATCGGGTTGACTTTATCGCGTCCATATTCGATGCGGCCATGGAAGTCATTCGCGAAGCGGATTTAAAATCAGGGGAAGAGAACAACGAAGACACAGCGGAAAAAACTCCTGTTCCTGATGAAGAGAAAGTGGAAATGTTGAAGGACAAACTTCCTGAAGATGTAAAAAAAGAAATTTCCGATGCAACCTTTTTGACTCTTGTCACCTCTTCCAAAGAAAGATTGACAAATGCCAAAGATATGACATTGACCGCAATCAATAATGTGATGAAAACAAGAATTCCTGCGGATGAAGTGGAAGACGCAAAAAACCGCGTTCAAGATGAACTGATGTACACAAATATAACTGGAGATTTGCGGACTGCGTCCATAGAATTGGCCCGCTTTGCCATTGTGCAAAATGTTTTCTTCGATCCGGAAAAAACGCAGGAATTGAAAAAGCAAGCCCGGGAAAGCGTTGAACCGGTAAAAATTCTTCAAGGACAAATTATCGTCGAGGAAAATCAGTTAATAAATCCGGAAATATACCGACAGCTGGAACTTGTCGGTTTGCTTGACAAGGAACGTTCCTTTTTCCCTTACGCCGGTTTGGCATTGGCGATCATCATTCTTTTGGGAGCTGTTTATTACTATTTTTATGAACTCGATGTTAAAAGAGAAACAAAGCAAAACTATTTGCTCCTTTTCGCGATAATATTCATATTGTCTGTCGCCCTGCTTAAAGGAATCAGTTTTATCAGGCCGTCCGACTATTTGGAAATCGGTTACGTGTTTCCTGCGGCAATGGGTGCGATGCTCATAAAAATTTTGATCGATGAACGGCTTGCTTTTATATGGTCTTTCATTCAAGCGGTCATCGGGAGCATTATTTTTAACGTAGGCATTACCGGGCTGATGAACATGAATGTGGGCATTTACTTTTTGGTCAGCAGCGTCGGAGCTATTCTCTACTTAAATAAGCAAAATCAGCGTTCAAAAATATTCAAGGCCGGATTGTTTATTTCATTGTTGAATTTGTTGATGATTTTTTCTATGGTATTTATGCAAAACGGAACTTATTCGGCAATGGAATATATTTTCTTTGTTTCCGCTCCGCTTGTTTCCGGAATTGCATCCGCCGTTTTGACGATCGGGCTCTTGCCGTTTTTGGAAGCCGGATTTGGCATTCTTTCTTCCATAAGATTGGTTGAATTGTCGAATCCGAACCATCCGTTGTTAAGAAAAATTCTTACGGAAGCTCCGGGCACTTATCATCACAGTGTGATGGTTGCCAATCTGGCGGAGGCGGCCTGTGAAGCTGTGGGAGCAAACGGATTGCTGGCGAGAGTGGGAAGCTATTATCATGACGTGGGCAAGACTAACCGTCCCAGGTTTTTTGTGGAAAATCAAATAAATATTGAAAACCCCCACGACAAACTGCCTCCGGAGAAAAGCAAAGACATTATCGCCTCCCATGTCAAGGACGGCGTCAATATGCTGAAAAAATACCGCATGCCAAAAGAGATAATTGATATTGCAGAGCAGCATCATGGAACGTCACTGATTAAATATTTTTACCATAAGGCCATTGAAAATGGCGGAAACGTGGATGAAAGAGAGTACCGGTATCCCGGTCCGAAACCGCGCACGAAAGAAGCGGCCATTGTCGGAATTGCCGACAGTGTGGAAGCGGCTGTTCGTTCCCTGTCGCATCCGACTCCGGCGCAAATTGAAGATCTTGTGCGGAGCATCATAGCGGAAAAATTGCAGGACGGACAACTGAATGATTGCGATATCACTCTGAAAGAATTGGACATAGTAGCCAACACTTTATGTGAATCATTAAACGGTATTTTCCATTCCCGAATCGAGTATCCGGAATTGAATAATAAGCAGAAGGTGAAAGTAACATGAGTTTGAGCATTGATTTGATTGATGAAACGAATGAATTGCCGGAATCTTTTATTTCCGAATTGGAGCGTCTGCTCCTTTTTGCCGCTGAAAAAGAAAATTTCACCGAACCCGGCGAAGTTTCCGTTTCCATCGTCTCGAACGAACGGATTCGCGAACTAAACCGCAGCTATCGGGGCATCGACTGGCCCACGGACGTCCTCTCTTTTGCTTTGGAAGAAACGGGCGATGATGAACCGGAAATCCGCGGGGAGGGACTGCCGAGAGTATTGGGGGACATCATCATCTCCCTTCCGAAAGCGAAGGAACAAGCTGAAGCTTACGGCCACAGCTTGGAAAGGGAGCTCGGCTTCCTGGCGGTTCACGGTTTCCTTCATTTGCTCGGCTATGACCACATGGAGCCTGAAGATGAGAAAAAAATGTTTGCCAGACAAAAGGAAATCCTCAATGAATTCGGATTGCAAAGGTAGGCGGCATTTTAAACCGGACCGCCGTTTATTGACGTCATTTGTATATGCGTGGAGAGGAGTCCTGAGGGGAGTAACGGGGGAACGGAATTTAAAAATTCATGTCACCGCCGCCGTTCTGGTCATGATTTTTGCCGCCGTTTTTCAGTTATCTGCTACTGAATGGCTGTTTATTTTGTTTGCCGTCGGCGGAGTCATTTCTCTTGAACTTATGAACACAGCAGTCGAAAAAGTCGTCGATCTCGTGACGGACGAATATCATCCGTTGGCTGAACAAGCGAAAGATTTGGCGGCGGGAGCCGTTTTCATTTATGCTGTGCTGTCCGTGATAGTCGGTTTAATCATTTTTGTGCCGAAAATATTGGCGTTTTTGGGTCGTTTTTAAGCAAGGATGTTTGTTTTCACATATTGGAGAAAACGGACAAGTTTCCCCAATGCCTGCGTCAGGGGGAGCGCTGTTGAAAAAATTTCGAATGCAAACGATTGGCCGGATCGCTGAATTCTGCGGAAAAATAGGATAAAATAAGAAGTAGCCGATGCTTTGATGCTTTTTAATTTGAGAGGAGAGTGCCATTGAATCCGGAAAAGTTAGTACAAGAGGCGATAATGGCCAGGAAGAAGGCGTATGCTCCATATTCCCGATTTCAAGTCGGCGCCGCATTGTTAACCAAAAGCGGCAAAATCTATCATGGTTGCAATATCGAAAATGCTGCCTACGGAGTAACAATTTGTGCCGAAAGAACCGCTCTTTTTAAAGCGTATTCGGAGGGTGAACGGGATTTTTCCATGCTGGCGGTAGTGGCGGATACAGAAAGGCCGGTTCCGCCCTGCGGCGCATGCCGGCAAGTGCTTTTCGAACTGTGCCCGAAAGACATGAAAGTCGTTCTTGGCAATCTGCATGGAAAAATGACTGTTCACACTGTCGGAGAGTTGCTGCCGTGGGCATTTTCAACGGAGGATGTACATGGAAAAGAAATATAAATCTGGTTTTATTTCCATTATCGGACGTCCCAATGTGGGCAAATCCACTTTTCTTAACCGGGTGATTGGGCGAAAAATCGCCATCATGAGCGACAAACCGCAAACGACCCGCAATAGAATTCAAGGGGTTTTGACAACAGATGATGCCCAATTGATCTTTATCGATACCCCCGGCATTCATAAGCCAAAGCATAAACTCGGCGATTACATGGTCAAAGTGGCGCAAAACACTTTAAAAGAAGTCGATCTCATTATGTTCATGGTCGATGCGGAAGAAGGGTACGGGCGCGGGGACGGTTATATCATTGAAAAGTTGAAAACCGTTGATACCCCGGTTTTTCTTGTCATCAACAAAATCGACCGGATACATCCGGATGATCTCATACTGTTGATTGATACTTACCGGGAAAAACACGAGTTTGCCGAAATCATTCCCATCTCCGCCTTGGAGGGACAAAACGTCGACAGAGTGGTTGAACTGATTAAAGATTATATGCCTGAAGGTCCCCAATATTATCCGCCGGATCAAGTGACCGACCATCCGGAACGGTTTATCGTTTCAGAATTAATCAGAGAAAAAGCCCTTCATTTGACAAGGGAAGAGGTGCCCCATTCTATAGCGGTGGTCGTGGACAAAATGGAACCGATGGAACATAAGGATATTATACATATCATGGCAACAATCATTGTCGAAAGAGATTCGCAAAAGGGAATTGTTATCGGGAAAAAAGGACGAATGCTGAAAGAGATTGGCAAAAGGGCCCGGGCCGATATTGAAAATTTGCTGGGTTCAAAAGTGTTCCTTGAACTGTGGGTGAAAGTGCAGAAAGATTGGCGCAACAAAATTTCTCAATTGAGAGATTTCGGTTTTAACGAGGACGTCTAATAAACGAAAACCTTTTCCATCCCACCGGCAAATATTCATTTTTTTCATTAACAATTTTTTCGACTAATGATTTTGCGGTTCAGGGCTAAGATAAAAATAAGGATTTGATGACCAAGCTGGTGGACAACACGAAAGGTGGGGTTTTCATGTTGGATTTGGCCTGGAAGCTCTTTTCGCAAACGGGTAATATCGATACTTACCTTTTGTTAAAGGAGCTGGAAAGGGACCTTCAGGAAATACCCGAAGAAGATAAGCGGGAGCTGGCAGAAGTCGAAAACCCGTCTATGTAGCCCTGACAACTGTTTTTTGAAAGCTTCACGGCGGTTTTTCCCGTTTCGGTGTAAAAGGTGGTGGCGTTGCGCAATGCTGCAAAAATGTGAAGGCATCGTCATTCGGACAAATGATTACGGCGAGACAAATAAGATTGTCACTCTATTTACGAGAGAATGGGGAAAGATCGGGGTAATGGCGCGGGGAGCCAATAAACCTAATAGCAGACTCGCGGCCGTTACCCTGCCTTTTACTCACGGCTTTTTTCTCGTCCAAATGGGCCGGGGATTGGGCAATTTGCAACAGGGAGAGATCCTATCTTCCTATAAATCTATTAAAGAAGACATCTTTTTGACGGCATATGCCAGTTATGTTGCCGAATTAACGGATAAAAGCACGGAAGAACGAAAGGCAAACCCTTTTTTATTTGAATTGTTGTTGCAAACGCTGGCCTACATGAATGACGGACTTGATCCGGAAGTGCTCGTGCTGATTTATGAAATGAAAATGTTGAATGTACTCGGCCTGTACCCTGTTTTGGATCAGTGTGCCGTGTGCGGGAAAACGGAAGGACAGTTTTCCTTTTCCATCCGGGAGGGAGGTTTTCTCTGTCACCGGTGCCGGGAAAAGGATCCGTACCGGTTTGACATTTCCCGGGCTTCTATTAAACTTCTGCGTATTTTTTATTATATTGATTTGAAGAGACTGGGAAATATTTCTGTCAAGGACGAGACAAAAAAGGAATTGCGGGCCGTTGTAGATGCTTATTATGATGAATATTCGGGCTTGGTTTTAAAGTCGAAAAGATTTCTCAAACAGATGGAGCAACTGAAAAATTTGTGATCATATTGACAATCACCGAAATTTTGGCTATGATTCAAAATAAAATTAATAACGGTTTAAGCTGCGTGGAAGGAAAGGAGTACTTAACACCACTCTGTTGCAGCGAACCCGGGATGGTGGGAGCCGGGGAACAGAGCGTTAAGGAAGGCGTTCCGGAGCGGCATTTTCAATTAAGGCGGCCGCTTTTTGGCGGCAAATAGGGTGGAACCGCGGGCAACTCCCGTCCCTATGCTATGAGGGATTAGCATAGAGACGGGAGTTTATTTGTTGTAGTATAAAGTTTGGATGGCTTGTTGTTGATGAAAAATAAAACGGCCATTTAAAAACTGGAACCAATCAGCCGTTCTCACCGGATAAAAGAAACAGCCGGAACAGGCAAATCCGGCAGACAAAATAAGGAGAAAGGATGAGATACTCATGAATATTCAAGAGATGATTCTCTCATTGCAGAAGCATTGGTCCGATCAAGGCTGTATTTTGCTGCAAGCTTATGATGTGGAGAAAGGCGCGGGAACGATGAGTCCGTATACTTTCCTGCGCGCCATCGGCCCGGAACCGTGGAATGTCGCCTACGTTGAACCGTCGCGCCGCCCCGCGGACGGACGTTACGGAGAGAACCCGAACAGATTGTATCAGCATCTTCAATTTCAAGTCATTATGAAGCCGTCTCCTGACAATATTCAAGACATCTATTTGGATTCATTAAGGGCTTTGGGGATTGATCCGTTGAAGCATGATATCCGTTTTGTCGAAGATAACTGGGAAAACCCCACTCTCGGTTGTGCCGGCCTCGGCTGGGAAGTATGGCTCGATGGCATGGAGATTACCCAATTTACGTATTTCCAACAAGTCGGCGGACTTGAATGCCGTCCCGTATCCGTGGAAATTACATATGGAATCGAACGGTTGGCTTCGTACATTCAGGACAAAGAAAATGTCTTTGATTTGGAATGGACAAACGGTTTTACCTACAGGGATATCTTTCATCAGCCGGAATATGAACATTCCAAATACACTTTTGAAACGTCAGACCCGGAGATGCTGTTTCAATTATTTTCTATTTATGAAAAGGAAGCGGAACGGCAAATTGCCGAAGGGCTTGTACATCCGGCATATGACTACGTTTTGAAATGTTCCCATGTATTCAATATTCTCGACGGAAGAGGCGCCATTTCGGTAACGGAGCGGACGGGATATATTACGAGAATCCGCCATTTGGCAAGAAAAGTGGCAAAAGCGTTTTACAATGAACGGGAAAAACTCGGTTTTCCGATTTTAAAAGCAAAGGAGGAAAACAGCCATGAGTAAAAGGGATTTATTGCTGGAAATCGGCTTGGAAGAAATGCCTGCCCGTTTTGTGACAAGTTCGATGGAACAGCTTTCGGAAAAAGTTCAAAACTGGCTGAAGGAAAAGAAAGTGGGTTATGAAGGGGTTTCCGCTTTTTCAACCCCCCGCCGTCTTGCCGTTCTTGTCGAGGGTGTCAGAGAGGCGCAAGAAGATACGCAAGAGGAAGTCAAAGGCCCGGCCAAGAAAATTGCCCTTGATGAAAACGGCCAATGGACGAAAGCCGCAATCGGCTTTACAAGGGGACAAGGCATGACGGTTGATGATATCTATTTCAAAGAAGTGAACGGGGTTGAATATTGCTTTGTGGAAAAATTTACAAAAGGCGAAGAAACCGTCAATCTGCTGCCCCAATTGAAAGAAATCATCACCGGCCTGTCATTTCCGATCAATATGTACTGGGGAATCGGCGAATTGCGCTATATCCGGCCAATCAAATGGATAACGGTTTTGTACGGCCAAGAATTGATTCCCATTTCCGTCGCCGGGGTTTCATCATCCAACTGGAGCATGGGGCATCGCTTTTTGGGCAAAAAAATCGTTCTTTCCGCGGCGGATGAATACGAAAAAGCTCTGGCGGAACAATTTGTGATTGCCGATCCGGAAAAGAGAAAAGAAATGATATTGGCGCAAATCAAATCGTTGGAAGAGGAAAATAACTGGGTGATTCCCGTAGATGAAGAACTTTTGGAAGAAGTCAATAATCTTGTCGAATATCCGACTGCTCTATACGGCCGTTTCAGCGAAGAATTTCTCCGCCTGCCCGATGAAGTTCTTATCACGTCTATGAAGGAGCATCAGCGTTATTTTCCCGTAAAATCGAAAGACGGGAAGCTGCTGCCGTATTTTGTGACGGTTCGCAACGGAGATGACCGGTATTTGGATATTGTGGCGAAAGGAAATGAAAAAGTATTGCATGCAAGATTGGCCGATGCGGTGTTTTTCTATGAAGAGGACGGAAAATTGGCCATTGACGATTGTTTGGCAAAGCTCGAGACCATTGTCTATCATGAAGAGATCGGCACATTGGCCGGAAAAGTGAACAGGGTGCGAAAGCTGACAAACCAACTGGCTGATTTGCTGGCTTTCAGCCCCGAAGATAAAAAAATGGCCGATCGTGCGGCGGAAATATGCAAATTTGATTTGGTCACAAATATGGTGAATGAATTCCCCGAGCTGCAGGGATTCATGGGTGAAAAATATGCGCTGCAAAAAGGGGAACCGGAAATTGTGGCCAAAGCCATTAACGAACATTATATGCCGAGAAATGCGGAAGACTCTTTGCCCTCCACCGCGCCGGGTTCTTTGTTGGCGGTTGCCGAAAAAATGGATACGATTGCCGCTTTCTTTGCTATCGGCAATATTCCAACCGGTTCCCAAGATCCTTACGCATTGCGGAGGCAAGCTTCCGGTGTTGTGCAAATTTTGGCGGAAAAAGGCTGGAAAATTGCACTGGAAGAATTAATTGATACGGCCGTTCACCATGTGGCTGAAGACGGAATTCCTGTAAAAGATGGCGGAAAACTGCAAGAAGATATACTCGCGTTCTGCAAGCTGCGGTTAAAGTATTTGTTGCAAGAACGCCATATTCGTTACGACATTATTGATTCCGTGCTGGCATCAAAAGTTGGCGTTGTTTCCGAATTGATACAAAAAGCCGAGGTTTTGCAGGACAAACTTCAAACAGCCGATTTTAAAGAAAATATTGAAGCGCTTGGAAGAGTGTTGAACATTGCCGTCAAGGCGGAAGGCGGCCCGGTAAATGCGGAATGGTTTGAAAATGAATATGAACATCAACTGTACAACAAGTATTTGCATGTCAAACAACAACTGGAGGCCGGCTGCAATGTCAAAGACTATTTTGACCTGCTTGTTTCGCTGAAGGATGAAATAAATCAATATTTTGATCATACGATGGTGATGGTGGACGATGAAAGAATCCGCCGCAACCGTCTTAATTTGATGCACGGGCTTGCCGAATTGATCAAGGGGTATGCGGATTTTAATAAAATTCGCGTTAAATGACTTTAAAGG
>CALKIU010000011.1 GCA_937995745.1 uncultured Bacillaceae bacterium
CCAACAATTTTTCCCGCAATGGCCGAAGTTCTTCCATGTTGATGTATTCATTGCCTGTTTGCAAACAAAAAGGGACATGGGGATATCTTTTGTGGACGTTTTTTGCAAATTCGTAATCCGCATCATCAAAAACAACAATTTTTAGGCTGAACGAACAGCCGGCAGCCGTTAATCTTTCGATGATTTCGTCGAGTGTTTCGAAATCGGCGGTCATTGCCGAACTAGGCGGCTTCGGCGACAACGTCAATTCATCAATATCATAAAACCAATCCTGCCACCTGCTCCCCTGTGTTTCGAGGGACGTTTTAATGCGGTTCTTTTTCAATATTGCGACGAGTTCCCCCAGTTTGGGATGCAATGCCGGATTGCCCCCCGTCAGTGTAACGGAGGAAAAACCGTCGCCGCCTGTTTTTTTCAATTCCTGCCATATTTCTTTTGCCGACATCTGCCGGATGAGATTTTTCCCGCTTCCGTCCCACGTAAAAGATGAATCGCACCAGCGGCAGCGGTAATCGCAGCCGGCGGTGCGGACGAACATCGTTTTTTGTCCGGTCATCATTCCTTCTCCCTGAATGGTCGGACCGAAAATCTCCATGACGGGTATTTTACTCAACTTCCATCCACTCCCGCCTTGCTTCCGCAAAGCTCGTCGGAGTTTCATACAGGCGGATAAACTCAATGCGGAGCCCGTTATATTTCTCACGCATTTCTTCCTTGTTCAAGATGTCGGACATTCTCTCATAAATCCACACAGCCATATTTTCCGCCGTTGTATTCATCGGCGGCAAGCTTTCATTTAAATATTGGTGGTCAAGATGAGGTTCCATCTCTTTTTTCCAAATCTCTTTTATTTCGCCGAAATCGATCACGATGCCGCGTTCATCACAATAACCGCTCAAACCGATCATCACTTTGTACGTATGACCGTGAAGATAGCGGCATTTTCCTTCATAATTTTCCAGTTTATGCGCGGCGTCAAATGTGAATTCTTTGCTGACCAACACTCTTTTATCATGATATTTCAACCTTTCCCCGTTGTGTTCCCCGGTGCTGCCGCTCATATTGACCATTCTCCTTTCTTCCGCAAGTATTCGCGCAGTCCTCTGTTGCGCAAACGGCAAGCGGGACACTCGCCGCATCCGTCGGCAATAATGCCGTTATAACAAGTTAAAGTCTTGGTACGAATAAAATCGAACGCGCCGAGTTTGTCGGCCAGTTCCCAAACTTGCGCCTTATTGAGATGCATCAACGGAGTGTGTACGACAAATTTTTTGTCCATTGACAGATTCAAAGTCTCATTGAAAGATTTAATAAACTGTTCCCGGCAATCGGGATATCCGCTGAAATCCGTTTCCGAGACCCCTGTCACAATATGCCCGGCGCCTATTTGTTCCGCCAAAATGCCGGCAAATGAAAAGAATAACAGGTTTCGGCCCGGGACAAACGTGTTGGGCAATCCGTCATCCCTTTCCTCAATGGCTATATCATTCCTTGTCAAAGCATTGACTGTCAGCTGGTTTAACAGTCCCATGTCCAAAATATAATGATCAATGCCCAATTCTGCGGCAATATTTTTTGCACACTCGATCTCAAGACGGTGTCTTTGGCCATAATCAAAAGTGACCGCTGCGACTTTGGCAAATTTTTTCATTGCCCAGAACAAACAGGTGGTGCTGTCCTGACCTCCGATAAAAACAACTACTGCTTTTTCTTCTCTTTCCATCTTTTCGCCTCCATGATAAAAACAGCCATGCTAACGAAAAGCATGACTGTTTTTCCTTAGTTTTTTAAGAGGGTTGGCTAGAACCTCTGCCGCCCATTCAAGCGGGCTTCTATTCAATTCCTGTCAATTTCATAATAACATAAAATTGGAGACATGAAACTTATAATCTTGTCTCGTATGAGTAAAATGTTTGTTGGAGATATTTTTGCCTTTTCATCCAGATAATGA
>CALKIU010000012.1 GCA_937995745.1 uncultured Bacillaceae bacterium
AACATTGACATGGAAGCGAGCGGGGTGTATGTTAGAAATGGTTTTACCGGACTCAATTGCTTTGACTTTTCAATGACGGTGTCCGGAACGCGCAAAAATACCTCCATAACAAATGGCGGGTACAATTCTGCTTGCTGCTGGATTATAAGGATGATGATTGATATTCTATTAAAAGAAAGCCCGCAAAAAAGGACACACTAAAAACATACAGCCATCAGGAGGATATGGAAGCTATTGTTATGCGAAAAAAATTTCATGAACAGCGATAGCCCCTCTGATGGTGTTTGCACAATGGGGGGATTTTTCTTGATTACGAAATTTGATGCCGATCTTGAAGAAGGAATACAACAAGCTTTAAAGCGGGCAAAAGAGTTTTCCGGGTCCTTTTTGGTCAGCGAAACGCTGGAAATTGATAATACAATAGAACCATATGCCTTTTTTGCCGGGGGCAAAAAGCTGTACGGCGGAGAACGTTTTTTTTGGAAAGACCCTTCAGGGACGCAAATGTTTTCCGGTTTGGGAATTTGCAAGCTCATTCAATCGCCGGGGGATGCCGACCGCTTTTTTCATGTAGAAAAAAAGTGGCGTGATGCTGTGAAACATGTCATCAGAATCGGCGTGCAAGAAATCAAATGCACAGGGCCGATCATGTTTGGCGGTTTTTCTTTTGATCCGTTAAAAGAGCAGACAAAATTGTGGTCCGAATACTCCCATGCCCGTTTGCAAATTCCTGAATTTCTTCTGACAAAACATGCAGGCAAAACGTATTTGACGACAAATATTCTTTGTACGCCGTACGATGATGCTTCCCTGGCCGAGAATATCATAGAGAAAAGAAAAGCTTTGTTGGCTGTCACACCGCCGGAAAAAGTGCTTTCCGCGGATATCGTTTCGGAAGAAGATGTCGGCAAAGAACACTGGCTTGAAACGGTGCGGAAACTTGTTGACGAACTGAAAAACAGCGAAATTCTCAAAAAAGTGGTTATGGCAAGAGAATTTCTTGTCACCGCTGATAACGAGATTCCGGTCGAGACGGTGCTTCGGAATTTGTTGGATGAACAGCCGGACAGCTATGTCTTTGCCTTGGAAGCGGGGAGTTCCTGTTTTATCGGTGCTTCTCCGGAACGGCTTGTGAAAAAGACGGGCCATAGCGTCTATTCGGCATGTGTCGCAGGTTCCATTGCGAAAGGAAGAACGGAAGAGGAAGAAAAAGCGCTCGGGGACAAGCTGTTGAACGATGACAAAAATCTGGTTGAACATCAGTATGTGGTAGAGATGATCAAGGACGCTTTGCATCCTGTCTGTTCGGAGTTATCTGTTCCCGAACGTCCTGGATTGTTAAAAATGCGCGATATCCAGCATCTTTTTACTCCGGTAACAGGCAAGGTCCGTGAAGGAGTTTCTTTGTTTGAAATTGTAGAATTGTTGCATCCGACTCCTGCTCTGGGAGGCTTTCCGAAAAATGAGGCAATGGCTAAAATCCGCTCCATTGAAAAAATGGACCGCGGTTTTTACGGTTCTCCTATCGGCTGGATCGATGAACAAGGAGACGGAGAATTTGCCGTTGCGATTCGATCCGGTCTCATTCGCGGCAGAAAAGCACACCTTTTTGCCGGATGCGGCATCGTGGAAGATTCAGAAGCAGAAAGTGAATGGAATGAGACCCGGATTAAATTTCGCCCGATGCTTTCCGCGCTTGGAGGGTTGAAAACATGACACATCAGGAAACATTATCGTCTTATATCGGGGCATTCGTTGCCGAGATGTATTTTGCCGGAATCCGGGATGTGGTGATCAGTCCCGGTTCCCGGTCCACACCGTTGGCAATGATACTGGCAGAACATCCGGGGTTCCGGCTTCATATTCACGTCGACGAACGATCGGCTGCTTTTTTTGCCTTGGGAATAGCAAAGGCATCAAAGAAACCGGTGGCCATCGTTTGCACGTCCGGAACGGCGTCGGCAAATTATTATCCTGCTATTGTGGAAGCCTATTACTCTCGTGTGCCGCTGCTTGTTTTGACGGCGGACAGGCCGCATGAGCTTCGCGATGTGGGAGCCCCGCAAACGATCGATCAAATTCATTTATACGGCCGTCACGTGAAATGGTTTGTGGAGATGTCCCCTCCGGAAGGAAATCTTGAGATGATCCGGTATGCCCGGACGATTGGAGCCCGGGCTGTGGCTTTCGCCTGTTCAGCGCCTGCCGGACCTGTCCATTTAAATTTTCCGTTCCGCGAACCGCTCGTTCCGAAACTCGGTCCGGACCTGTTTTCCCTCCCTGAACGGGAGCACGGATTTGTGACGGTTTCGGATCGGACATACACTCTTTGTGAACGGGAATGGGATGAACTCAGTCGTGAATTGTCTGCCGTCAAAAACGGGATCATTGTATGCGGTTCCATCGACGACAGGGATTTTCCCGAAGCGGTTGTGAAGCTGGCGAAAAAACTTCAATTTCCCGTCTTGGCTGATCCTTTGTCCCAACTGCGAAGCGGAACCCATGACGGTACAATGATTATCGATACATACGACAGTTTTTTGCGGAACGAAGAAGCGCGCAAAGCATTGAAAGCGGATATCATCATTCGATTCGGGGCTATGCCGGTTTCCAAATATCTAACGTTTTTTATCAAGGAAAATGACCAAGCCAAGTACTGGGTCGTTGACGGAGGAGGAGGCTGGAGAGAGCCTGCCCTTGTTGCGACAAACATGATTTACGCCAGGGAAAAAGATTTCTGCCTCGAATTGGCTTCAAGGGCTGAACAGCGTCATTCCGGCGACTATTTGGCAATGTGGAAGACGATGAACAAACTGGCGAGGAAAAGGCTGGCAAAAGTTAAGGACATTCCGCGGTTAAGTGAAGGGCGCCTGTTTTATGAGCTAAGCAGAATCCTCCCTTCAGGAGTCACATTGTTTGTCGGCAACAGCATGCCGATCCGCGACTTGGATACATTTTTTCATTACAATACAAAATCGATTCAAATCATGGCCAACCGCGGAGCCAACGGCATTGACGGAACTGTTTCCACCGCCTTGGGGGCGGCAACAGTCAAAGAACCGGTGTATTTGATACTCGGAGATTTAACCTTTTTCCATGATTTGAACGGTTTAATCCAGGCAAAACAGGAGCGGTTAAATATTAAAATTATTGTCCTTAACAATAACGGCGGGGGAATATTTTCCTTTCTTCCCCAAGCTGCAGAGAAAAAGAATTTTGAAAAATTGTTCGGAACGCCGCTGAACTTGCAATTTGAGCATGCCGTGCGGATGTATGGCGGCCGCTATGCCGAAATTACTGATTGGGATCATTTTTTTGCCGCATTTAATGAATTTTCCGCGTATGAAGGCCTGTCAGTCATGGAAATAAAGACAAACAGGGAGGTAAATATACAGGAACACCGGGATTTATGGGAGGAAGTTTCCCGGGAAATTACCAGGTATTTGTATGGTGAAGTGATATGAAACATATGATTGACGGAGTCCGTTATCATGTTGAACGACGCGGCCAAGGGTTTCCGCTCATATTGCTGCACGGATTTACAGGCGATGCAACCACATGGGAGCCGTTGTGCGAGGCGCTTGAAGATCAGGCGGAATGTTTTGCCGTTGATATCATCGGACACGGAAAAACGGATTCCCCTCATGACATCTCGCGGTACCGCATGATGTCCGTTGTCGATGATCTTTATCTGCTCATGGAAAAATTGCGACTAGCGAAAGCGGATATACTGGGATACTCAATGGGGGGAAGGCTTGCCCTTTCTTTTGCGGAAAAATATCCCCGCAAGGTCAGGAAACTGATCTTGGAAAGTTCTTCGCCCGGCTTGAAAACAGAAGAAGAAAGGAAGGCCCGCCGGGAAAAAGATGAACAACTGGCCGCCTTTATTGAGGAAAAAGGAATCTTGGAGTTTGTCAAATATTGGGAAAACATTCCTTTGTTCGCCAGTCAAAAAAAGCTTCCGGCAAACGTGAGGAAAAAAATACGAGAGCAACGATTGCGCAATTCTCCCGCGGGACTGGCCGCAAGTCTTCGGGGAATGGGAACCGGAGTGCAGCCTTCCTGGTGGGATGACCTTGAGAATCTCGATGTGGAAACGCTTTTAATCACCGGGTCATTGGATGAAAAGTTTTGCCGAATTGCGCAGCAAATGTCCGAAAAACTCCCCCGTTGCCGCAGGGTGGTCGTTCCCGGCTGCGGCCACGCGATTCATGTGGAAGATTGCGAAAAATTTGTTACAATAGTGAAGGAGTTTTTATCGGATACATCACTTGCCGGCGATGGATAAATTTTTGCCGGAAGAGGCAGAAGTTTTTACATAGACACATTAGAAGGAGGAAATATCATGGCAGTTGAATGGGTGCGTGTCGATCGCAATTACGAAGATGTCATTTATGAAAAGTATAAAGGGATTGCCAAAATCACGATTAACCGCCCGGAAGTCCGCAATGCATTCCGCCCGAAAACAGTGATGGAATTAATTGATGCCTTTTCTTATGCGCGTGATGACTCTGATATCGGGGTTATTATCCTTACGGGTGCCGGCGATAAAGCTTTCTGTTCCGGCGGTGACCAAAAAGTTCGCGGCCATGGAGGCTATGTGGGCGATGATCAGATTCCCCGCTTAAATGTCCTTGATCTGCAGCGCCTGATTCGAGTCATTCCGAAGCCGGTCATTGCGATGGTCAAAGGCTACGCGATCGGAGGCGGACATGTCCTTCACGTCGTTTGCGACTTGACTATTGCCGCCGATAACGCCATTTTTGGACAAACCGGGCCAAAAGTCGGAAGCTTTGATGCCGGTTACGGTTCCACTTTATTGGCAAGACTCGTGGGACACAAGAAGGCGAAGGAAATTTGGTTCTTGTGCCGCCAATACACGGCTCAAGAAGCTCTGGAAATGGGACTTGTGAATGCGGTTGTGCCGTTGGAAAAAATAGAGGAAGAAACGATTAAATGGTGTGAAGAAATACTGGAAAAAAGTCCGACGGCAATCCGTTTCATCAAAGCGGCCATGAACGCCGATACGGACGGATTGGCAGGACTCCAGCAAATTGCCGGAGACGCCACTCTCCTTTATTACACAACCGACGAGGCGAAAGAAGGCCGGAATGCCTTTAATGAAAAGCGCAAGCCCGATTTCAGCAAATTCCCGCGTTTTCCGTGATGACCGGGCAAGAATGGGATAACAGCTTGATGGACGTCTCCGTCAAGCTGTTTTTTTGAAAGCCGGAATATTGATCCGCCAGGGGACTTGCCATTATTTGCAGCATAGAAGGTGAACGAAGTTATGCAAGTTGAACACATTCCAAATCCGTTGCTCAAAAGGGCGCTATTGACGCCGGAGAGGACGGCGGTTTCTTTTAACGGCGTTCAATACACGTTTAAAGAACTTTATGACCTGGCGCATAAAACGGCCGGTCAATTGGCCCGCCACGGTGTCCGTAAAGGCCGTTTTGCGGCTGTCTTGCTGGGAAATCATATGGACACGATTGTGATTTTACTCGCTTTGCAGCTGCTTGGCGCCAAAACGGTCATGATTAACAACCGCCTGACTGCCGGGGAAATTGCCTGGCAACTCCGTGATTCCGGCGCTTGCGTTTTGCTGACCGGGGAAAAATTCCGTGAAAAGATTGCTTCTTTGCGGAAAGAACTTCCTTCTTTTTCTGTCGTGACAAAAGAAGTTTTGTTTCAAACGCCGATGTCCGAACCGGAAATTGTTGAGGAAGTCGCCCTTGACGACGTTTGTTCGGTGATGTACACATCGGGAACAACGGGGGCGCCGAAAGGGGTTTTACAGACTTATGGAAATCATTGGTGGAGTGCGGTCGGATCGGCGCTGAATTTAGGTTTGCGGGAAGATGACTGCTGGCTTTGTGCCGTTCCCGTTTTTCACATCAGCGGATACTCCATCTTGATGCGGTCGTTATTTTACGGGATGAAGATGGTGTTGCACGAACGTTTTGA
>CALKIU010000013.1 GCA_937995745.1 uncultured Bacillaceae bacterium
ACGCCCGGTTCTTATCATCCAAAACGACATCGGGAATCGGTTCAGTCCCACAGTAATCATAGCGGCCATTACAGCCCAAATCCAAAAGGCGAAACTTCCCACACACGTGGAAATTGATGCGAAACGATACGGCTTTGAAAAAGATTCGGTTATCTTGCTGGAACAAATCCGCACCATTGATAAACAGAGATTAACCGATAAGATTACCCATCTCGACGATGAAATGATGGAAAAAGTGAACGAAGCCTTGCAAATCAGCGTCGGTCTCATTGAATTTTAAAAATACGCGCTCTTTTTCAAAAGGGCGCTTTTTGTTTTGCCAAAAAGCGCCCGTTTTTTGGCGGCGTAAGTACCTGGCAAATTCCGCTCCGGCCCCGTTTTTGGTAAAATGGACAAAAAGCCGTGTGGGTGACTGCTTTTATATTTAAGTTTTTATCAATCGGGAGGTTGTACTTTGGAAACCGTTGCAGAAAAGTATGCTCATTTTTATAAAACAATTGCCGCTGAACAAAATGTGCCGCCGGCATCGGTAAAAAATGTGATCGTTTTATTGGAAGACGGAAACACCGTTCCGTTCATTGCCAGGTACCGGAAAGAACAAACCGGCGCCTTGGATGAAGTGCAAATTCGCAACATCATGGAGCGGTGGAACTATCTCGTCAATCTCCAGCAACGGAAGGAAGAAGTCATTAGACTGATTGACGCGCAGGGAAAACTGACGGAAGATCTGAAACGAAAAATCGAAAAAGCGATGAAACTTCAGGAAGTTGAAGATCTATACCGTCCGTACAAACAAAAAAGAAGAACGAAAGCAACGATTGCCAAGGAAAAAGGTTTGGAACCGCTGGCGGAATGGATGATGACTTTTCCCGTCCAAGGCTCTCTCCATCAAAAGGCGGAAGAATTTTTGTCGGAGGAAAAAGAGGTTACTTCCGTAGAACAGGCCATCTCCGGCGCGAAAGACATCATTGCCGAGCTTGTTTCCGATGATGCGGACAGCCGCCAATGGATCCGCCGGCAAACGTTTAAAACGGGGATCATTGAATCTGCCCTCAAAGATGCGGATAAAGATGAAAGAAAAGTTTACGAGATGTATTATGACTATTCGGAACCGGTCGCCAAAATTGTCCCCCACCGGGTTCTGGCCCTGAACAGGGGGGCCAAAGAAGGTGTGTTGAAAGTTTCCATCAAAGCGGACACCGAATCCACCTTGCAGTATTTATATAAAAAGTGGATAAAAAATCCGGCTTCCGTTTGCACCGCAGAAATAAAAGAGGCCATTGAAGACGGCTACAAACGGCTTATTCAGCCTTCAATCGAACGGGAAATCCACAATGAGTTGACGGAAAAAGCGGAAGAACAAGCGATTCATATTTTTTCGGAAAACTTGCGCAAACTTCTGCTCCAGCCCCCTTTAAAAGGAAAAATTGTCATGGGGATCGATCCGGCTTACCGCACGGGCTGCAAATTGGCTGTTGTCGATGAAACCGGAAAAGTTTTAAAAGTGGATGTCATTTATCCGCATACTTCTGCGGAAAAAAGAAAAGAGGCAAAAGTGAAATTGAAGGAGCTGCTTCAGCGATTTTCCGTGGAAATGATCGCCATCGGGAACGGAACCGCCTCCAGGGAGACGGAACGGTTTGTTGCCGAAGTGTTAAAAGAAATGCCGGAAGAGATTTTTTACCTCATTGTCAATGAGGCTGGGGCAAGCGTCTATTCCGCATCCGATTTGGCGAGAGAGGAATTCCCCGATCTGCAAGTGGAAGAGCGCAGCGCCATTTCCATCGCCCGGCGGCTGCAAGATCCGCTTGCCGAACTGGTGAAAATTGACCCGAAATCAGTCGGTGTCGGCCAATACCAGCATGATGTTTCTCAGAAGCGGCTGAAGGAATCTCTCGACTTTGTCGTGGAGACGGCCGTAAACCAGGTGGGGGTCAATGTGAATACAGCATCTGTCTCCCTCCTGCAATATGTTTCCGGGCTATCGAAAACGGTCGCCCAAAACATCGTGAAAATGCGCGAAGAAGAAGGAAAATTCACGCGCAGAACCGATTTAAAAAAGGTGCCGAGGCTCGGAGAAAAAACTTATGAACAGGCGATCGGCTTTTTGCGCATCATTGACGGGACAGAACCGTTGGACCGCACCCCCATTCATCCGGAAAACTATGAAGCGGCCAAAAAATTGCTCAAAAATCTCGGCTTTTCCCCGCATGATTTGGAAAGCGCGGAATTGTGGGAGGCCCTCTCCGGTATCGATATACAAGAAACGGCGATAGAGCTCGGAATCGGTGAATATACATTAAAAGATATTATAGATGCCCTCATCCGTCCGGAAAGGGACCCGCGGGACGACCTGCCGAAACCTCTCCTGCGGACGGATGTTTTGGAAATCGGCGATCTCAAACCGGGAATGGAATTGCAAGGCACGGTCCGAAATGTTGTTGACTTTGGCGCTTTTATCGATATAGGCGTGAAAGAAGACGGATTGGTCCATATTTCCAAAATGAAAAAAGACTACGTCAAGCATCCGCTGGATGTCGTTTCCGTCGGTGATGTGGTGACGGTATGGGTGGAAACCGTCGATGTGGATAAAGGGCGGATTTCACTGACAATGATCCCGCCGCAAGAATAAAAAAGATTTTTTCTTTCACTGTCCGGGAGCCGGGCGTCCTAAACAGGAACAGAACGGAAATTGAAACGGAGGACTTTCTGTTCCCGCCCGGTTCGCAAATTTTCTTTTGACAGACAGACGTTTATTTGGAACAATGCTTTTTACGGTAAAAAAACCAGCATTGGTTTAATAATTTAATTTGATAGCGATCTTTATTAAAAAAAGCTTTTTTCATTTGATTTTGAAACCACGTCGGCATAAAAATACCTCCATATCGAGAAATTATTGCAGCATTAACAATTTATGCCGCGGCGGATTGTCCTGTTCACAAACGTCAGGAGTGGGATTATGAACGATCTGGAATTGCAGGCTCTGGTGGAAAAAATATCGCTCGAACATTTTCAAAAACCGTTCCGCCACAAAGCATATTTCAACAATCGTTTGCGAACTACGGGGGGCCGGTACATGCTCCGGACCCACCATATCGAAATCAACCGCAAATATTTGGAACAGCTTGGCTTGGAAGAACTGAAAGGGATTATTAAGCACGAGTTGTGCCATTATCACCTTCATCTCGAAGGAAAAGGATACAGGCATCGTGACGCCGATTTTAAAAATTTATTGAAAAAGGTCAATGCGCCCCGGTATTGCACGCCCCTGCCTGAAAAGACGCGAAGACAAACGAAGCGGGCAACCCACATTTATGTATGCACGGATTGCAAACAGATATATGAGAGGAAAAGAAGGATCAATACGGCGCGATATGTGTGCGGAAAATGCCGGGGCAAACTAGAAAAAAGGCAATGATTATTTTTTTCGCAAAAAAAATTAAAAAACTTGTTGACTTCCGTTTTTTATGTCATTATAATTATAGAAGTCGACAGGGGAAATAAAACGTGAATTGGAGAAGTACTCAAGAGGCTGAAGAGGCGCCCCTGCTAAGGGCGTAGGTCGGTTTTCCGGCGCGAGGGTTCAAATCCCTCCTTCTCCGTCTTGGTTTCCGTAACGGCCCCTTGGTCGAGTGGTTAAGACACCGCCCTTTCACGGCGGTAGCACGGGTTCGAATCCCGTAGGGGTCACTATTTGCACCTTTCTTTTCATTATTCTGTCGCGCACATGAGTGCGCGACAAATCCTTTCGAATTTGACAGGAAACAGGTCTTGATCAGCTTGAGTTTCTGGTGTATATTAATAAAATGTATTGGGCTATAGCCAAGCGGTAAGGCAACGGACTTTGACTCCGTGATGCGCAGGTTCGAATCCTGCTAGCCCAGCCATATTATGAGCCATTAGCTCAGTCGGTAGAGCATCTGACTTTTAATCAGAGGGTCGCAGGTTCGAATCCTGCATGGCTCATTCTTTTTCACCCAATCTTTTTGAGGTTTCCGTTTATAACCTCAGCCATTTAACTGGCGATTTCACTGAAAATTAAATTTTCTTTCTCGCTACAAATTTCCAGTTGCAAAATTATTTAACCGATGATATAATGAACTATGTCGTTAAGAAATGCGGTCGTGGCGGAATGGCAGACGCGCTAGGTTGAGGGCCTAGTCGGGGTTGACCCGGTGGAGGTTCAAGTCCTCTCGACCGCACCAAAAATAAATTTCAAGCAAACCAATAAAGTTTTTTGCAAAATATGTAACTCGTTGAATGTGGCTTCAAGCCTAAAGAGGATCTTAATAGTAGCGAAAGTTCGAGTTACATTTTTTATGCTCTTAAATTCCAAATATTGCTTATAAAATATCCGGGAAGTAGCTCAGCTTGGTAGAGCACTAGCATGGGGTGCTAGGGGTCGCAGGTTCAAATCCTGTCTTCCCGACCATTAAGCAAATAAAGCCAGAAATTATGCGGGTGTAGTTTAGTGGTAAAACCACAGCCACGAGCATGACATCTTCGAGTAATCTGCGAGTTGCTTCGACGCACTAAGCATCTTCGAATAAGCTGGCAGAGGAAGAAGCATTCGAAGAAGGCTGCCAATAATCGGTCGAGGCACGCGGCGATATTACAAAGAAATATTTAATATGCGGGTGTAGTTTAGTGGTAAAACCACAGCCTTCCAAGCTGTTGTCGTGGGTTCGATTCCCATCACCCGCTCTATTCTTCTTTAATATTTAAATTGCTCTTTGAAAACTAAACAAATCATACGCCAACGAAGACCGGCTGCGAATGCAGCCA
>CALKIU010000014.1 GCA_937995745.1 uncultured Bacillaceae bacterium
CGGGGAATCTGAGGACAAAATCGAGATAAAAAAGGGTGTTTTGTCTTCAGACAGGGTAACTGAGGACAAATGGCTTCAAAAAATGGGTATTTTGTTCTTAGACAGCAATTCTGAGGACAAAATCTTGTTAAAAATGAAACGGTTTGTCTTCAGACGGGGAATCTGAGGACAAAATCGAGATAAAAAAGGGTGTTTTGTCTTCAGACAGGATAACTGAGGACAAATGGCATAAAAAAATAGACATTTTGTCCTTAGACGGTAGTTGAGAACAAATCTTAGGTTTAAAATGATACCGATGTCTATAAAATGGAATTTGAAACTGACTCTGATTAAAAAAGGAGCACTTTGTTTTGGAAAAGCGGTTTTATAAATGGAAGCGGATTGAATTCGACATGACCCCTTAAGAATCTACTTGCATCTCAAAACTGCATAACTAAAATTTAAAAAGGAAGGGAGATGCCGAACCGGCATCTCCCTACATATTTGGACTTTCTCTGTTTCCATAATCCTTTGTTTCCCATGCTCTTTTTAATTTTTTTCAAAGTCACACAAATTCACTTATATGCACTCCGGACAAAGGGCTACCTTAACTGAGGAAAACCGATTGTTTGGAACGCAGTTTGTATAGACCCAACTGGGTTACAGCGGCCTTGTCCTGTGTCTAAATTACTGGCAACCGGTTGTTATTTCTCATGCCCTCATGCGTATAATTACTGGCCTACAACCGGCTTTTTCACAATTCCCAAAATCACGGCTGTCACAGCGGCGCCAATCAGAATGGCCAAGATGTATAACAGCCAGCTTCCTTCCACGAGCGGGATAACGAACAGTCCGCCGTGGGGGGCGCGCAGTCCGATACTGAAGAACATGGACAACGCTCCCGTTACCGCCGAACCGGCCATGAGTGCCGGGATGACGCGAATCGGGTCAGCGGCGGCGAAAGGAATGGCGCCTTCCGTGATAAAGGAAAGTCCCATGATATAGTTGACTTTTCCTGCTTCCAACTCTTGTTTGTTGAATTTCTTTTTGAAAATCGTTGTCGCCAGGGCGATGCCAAGAGGCGGAACCATACCGGCAGCCATGACAGCGGCCATCGGTTCAATGACGCCGTTGGCAAGGAGCCCCGTTCCGAACACGTAAGCGGCTTTGTTGACAGGACCGCCCATATCAAATGCCATCATCAATCCTAAAATGATGCCCAACAAGACCGCGTTCGCACCGCCGAGACCTGACAACCAGTCCGTTATGGCCGTGTTTAATGTTCCGAGCGGTTGGTTAATGACATATACCATGATAAATCCGGTTAATGCAATACCAAGCAGCGGATAAAGCAAGATCGTTTTGATTCCTTCCAGAGAGGCGGGAAGTCCTTTCAAAAGCTTTTTCAAGCCGACCACCAAATAGCCTGCGAGAAAACCGGCCACGAGCCCTCCCAAAAATCCTGAACCACCGGAAGCGGCGAGCATTCCTCCAACCATTCCGGGAGCAAAACCGGGTCTGTCGGCAATGCTCATGGCAATGAATCCGGCCAATACGGGAATCATCAATCCGAAGGCTGTGCCTCCCCCGATGGTCATCAGGGCTTCAGCAAGCGGGTGGTAGGTTGGGTGGTTCGGGTCAGCGGCATTGATGCCGAAGATAAAGCTAATCGCGATTAAAATACCGCCGCCGACGACAAACGGAAGCATGTTCGTAACGCCGTTCATTAAATGCCTGTAGATGGCGGAACCGACGCCCCGCTTTTGCGGGCTTTCTTCCGTTTTTTGTTCGCTTTTCGCCTGATAGACGGGGGCATCTTTTTCCAATGCCCGTTTAATTAGTTTTTCCGCTTGGCGGATGCCGTCAGCGACCGATGTTTCAATGACCGGTTTTCCGGCAAAACGGTTCATCTCCACTTTCGTATCGGCGGCCACGATGACGGCCTCGGCTTTTTCAATATCTTCGGCTGTCAGGCGGTTTTTCACGCCGCTGGCGCCGTTTGTTTCAACTTTAATATCCACTCCCAATTCGGCGGCTTTTTCTTTCAACGAGTCTGCCGCCATGTATGTGTGGGCGATTCCGGTCGGGCAAGCCGTGACGGCGACGATAAACTTTTTCTCTCCCGCGGTTTCCGCCGCTTGTTCTTCGTCTTCTTTATCGTATTGGTCAAAAATCGCCAAAATATCATCTTTAGTTTCCGCGGTCATCAGTTTTTCGCGCACTTCTTCTTTTATCAGGATGGAGGAGAGACGGGAAAGCACTTCTAAATGAGTGTTGTTCGCTCCCTCCGGCGCGGCAATCATGAAGAAAAGATGAGCCGGTTTTCCGTCAAGGGAATCAAAGTCTGCGCCTGTTTTTGTCCGGCCAAAAGCGACCGCCGGTTCTTTGACCGCACTTGTTTTTGCATGGGGAATGGCGATGCCGTCGCCAATTCCGGTCGTACTTTGCTCTTCTCTTGCCAGGATGGCTTGTTTAAAAGCCTTTTTATCGTTAAGCTTTCCTGCTTTGTCCAAAGATTCTATCAGTTCGTCAATCACAGCGTCTTTTTCCGTGCTTGCCAATGAAAGATTCATGATATCTTTTGTTAAAAGTTCGGCAATTTTCATGATTGATCTTCTCCTTTGTTAAGGATTTCTCGTCAGATGGACCTGGGACACAAGCTTGTTGACGTTATCCAAAGTGCATAATCCCGCGGAGAAAGCAGTGGCACTTCCGGCGGCAACACTGAAACGAAAAGCTTCTTCAAAAGATGCCGTTTTTTCGTAGACGGCCGTGAAAGCGGCCACCATTGAATCGCCGGCACCCACGGAATTTATCACTTCTCCTTTCGGCACGTTTGATGTGAGGACGATGTCTTTATTAATGAAAACAGCTCCTTGACCTGCAAGTGACACGATTACATTTTCTGCTCCTCTGTCCACGAGTTTTTTTCCATAGTGCACAGCCTCATCGCAGCTTGTGATTTCTGTTTGGAATAATTGCCCCAATTCATGATGGTTCGGCTTTACAAGAAAAGGGTTGTACGGGAGAATATTTTCCAACAAAGCCCCTTCCATATCGGCGACAAACTTGATCCCTTTTTCATGGCATATTTTGACGAGTTCTTCATAAGTCGTTTCCGGCAAAGAGTGGGGAATGCTTCCCGACAAAATCAAGATGTCGTTTTCGTCCAGGCCGCAGATTTTTCTTTTCAAAATTTCATAGTCTTCTTTGGTGATTCTCGGTCCTTTGGCATTAATCTCTGTTTCCTGTCCCGCTTTGAGCTTGATGTTAATCCTCGTATGTTCTTCAATTTTTACAAAGTCTGTTTCGATGCCGAGGGAGCGGAGAATTTTTTCGATGTAGTCTCCGGTAAAACCTCCCAGAAAGCCAAGTGCTTTATTCTGGACGCCAAAATTCTTTAACACTTGAGATACGTTGATTCCTTTGCCGCCGGGAAAAACAGCCTCTCTATTCGTTCTGTTTAATGTTCCCGGTTTCAATTCATCGAGCTCGACAATGTAATCGAGAGACGGATTGAGAGTGAGTGTATAAATCATGTTGACGCCACCTTAATGTTTGTCTTGTTTAAATAAATTTGCATTTCTTCTTCGTCCAATTGATCCGTAATGATGGTTGCTTCATGCAGATCCGCTATTTTGGCAAATGACACTTCTTTAAATTTAGTATGGTCGGCAACGACAAAGGCTTCACGGGACAGGGTTATAGCCAAATGTTTAATAATGGCTTCTTCCGGATCCGGTGTTGTGAATCCAAATTTATGGTGAATGCCGTTTGTGCCGATAAAGCATTTATCAAAATGGTATTGTCTGAGGCTTTCGATTGCCCCCCGGCCGATTAATGCATGGGTTGTCGGTTTAATCATTCCGCCGGTGAGAAAAGTTTTGATGCCTCTTTCCAGGCAACGGCCGGCGTTCATGAACCCGTTTGTGACGACGACAATATTTTCAGGGAGATAAGGAATGATTTCTTGCACCGTGGAGCCTGCATCCAAGAAGATGCTTTCCCCCTCTGCAACAAGGCCGGCAGCGTATTTGGCGATTTTTTGCTTTTCGTGAAGGTTTTTGGTTGATTTTTCGCTCATTGTCGGTTCAAGGAGTTTTCCTTGCAATCTGGCTGCGCCGCCGTGGACCCTTTTTAAAAACCCGCGCTGCTCCAAATAGGTCAAGTCCCTGCGAATGGTTGATTCAGAGCTGTTTGTGAGCTTCACAAGCTCCTGGAGCTTGACCGTATTTTTCTTTTTTAGCAGCTCCAAAATCAACTGATGGCGCTCGGCTTCCAGCAAATCCATCCCTCCTAAAACGCTTTCAAAGTTCCTAAGACTTTTTATCTACTTTTATTGTATTCGCAGAATCGTTAAAAGTCAATCAAAAACAATCAAAATCAGTCAATTTTTTCAGGAGGGATCCTGTTTGGTGAAAAAGGTCCGGCGGGCAGAGTGGGGAAGATATGCATTCGGTCGTAGTATATGTAGTCTTGTGTTGATTCATACGGATGGCGGTTGTATGTTGGTGTGGCCGCGGTGAGGAGGGCTTGCGGGGCGGACCGGTTCAATTTTCTGCCTTTTCGCTGGGTGAAAAGGAATTTAGTCTTAAGCTCTTCTTCATAAAAATAAGACTGGCGGTGTTATCTTAAGAACATGCAGTCTTTTTCGTTCAAAAACGTTCATAAAAAATATCCATGAACAAACTGCAACCATGGATGAAAAGTACTTTCCAGCGAAAAAGAGAGAGACTGCCCCAAAAGTCAGATGAAAATGATGCAACCGTCCTTTTGAGAAGGATTGTTGCTCACTAGAATTGCCGGTTTTTTTGAAATTTTGCTTAGCGGATTGAAAAAAGAATCTGCGGTGTGGCCGTTTTAACGGCGGAATCGAAACGGTCCTTTTATATAAACGCCGGCCTGGGAGGCTGAATTTGGCAGGCGCTGAAACCAGGCAGGCGCAACCAACACTTTTTTTGAATTATTCATGTCCATTTGCGTTCCCGAAATCCCAAACAAAAAAGCCTCCCTTACGGCCAACGCAGGAGAGGACTTTTTTAGGGAAAAATCCCAATCCATATTACGAGGAGGATTTCATTGACATTTGAAAAAATTCACGCTAACAAATATTACATGTGATTTAAAACCGACCGCATTATTTCGCAATTGATTTCCGGTGCAGCCATGTGTTTTTCTCCTTTAACCCAGCGTACATAAATCTGTTACAAACCAAATCAGGCTGTCGGTTGCAGGATGGGAATGTTTGTAATTCCCTCTTGGGATTTTTAAGAGAACATTCCCGATTCAATCAGCTCTTTATCGGAATGAATCCAAATTTCCAAGAGTTGCGCTAATCCTTTAAAATAATTTGATTTTGTAGAATTGCAAACGGCTTCCGTAAACAAAGAAATCCAATTCAGCAAATGGTTGTCGATAAAATCCCTCTGCTTTTTGTTCATTTCTTCAGCACCGGAGATGTCGCCTTGTTCCATTTTGGAATGTTCCTCCATGCAAAGTAGGGACATAAACTCCAGTTCGACAGCGATATGGTCGGGCAAATCTGTAAAGTTTTCGTCCAGAGTTACTCCGGCGGATAGATAATGTTTTTTTACATCCAGAGTAGATAAGCCCATCACTACACCATCTTTATTTTCCTCGGACTTTGTTAAATAAACGGATTCATAAGGGGGCGCCGGCAAATGCCCGGGTCCGACGAATAGACGGTTGTATTCAATATTTAATTCCCTTTTTATTTCTTCTGCAGAAAAACCTTGAAAGTGTTCAACAGATTTTTCTATCAAGGATAAAGCTCGTTCTGCCCGGGAACTCCTTTCACCGAATAATTCACTGGCAGTTTTAAGAAAGCGGATGATGGTTTCATCCATCAAACGTTTAACGAACGGTTCATGGGCCTCAAAAAAACATTGAGACAATAAATTGTAAATAGTGCCGCGTATTTTAGCCAACTCAACGGCTGTTTCGAGCGCTGTTCCCATTTTGCTTCCCCCTTGTAAGAATAATTCTCTGCCGGAAACGGCCCGGCAGAGATAGGCTTAATTGAATAGATTAAAAGATTGGCGGAATGACCGGAGGATTAACTGCAACTATAAAGTGCAGCATCCTGCTCATGATGTCACCGGCGATGATGAATAAGAAGCTTGCTGTAAAAACAGCCGGAAATATAGAAGATTTTTGCTCCTTTTTCGCTAAAGCATAGATAACAATCAGTAAAGGCATTAAAATGCCGATAGAGAACCTGGCAATGGCAAGCCCAAAGCCGCTGCCGCTTTGTGCGGCATCAGGCAGCATCGAGATTTGAACTTGGTTGATTAGAAAAGTTGCTCCAACCAGGATGATGGCAAACAATCCAATCCACGTAAATATCTTTAGTAAATCCAGTTCGGCATCAGCCTTGTTTTTGTTGTACTGAAAAGCCAGCAGAATTCCGAACAGGAAAACTCCAAGCAAAAATGCGTTTGCCAAGTTCATATATAAAATAGAATCGGTGTTCCATGCAGGAATCGCTTTAACGCTCATGTAAATCATACTCATCGAAAAGATGGTTGTAATCCCGAACACGATTCCGACAGCCCCGACAATGGCCCGCGGTCGGTAGTTATTGGTTTTCACAGAACTTCTCCACAACAGGAAGCAAACGAAAGCACAGAAAGTAAAGATTCCGGCACTCCACGCTTCACGCGTCAACCAAGAAGAGAAGTTTAGAATAATATTGTAAAAGCTTCCGATTTTCCCTAAGTGGAAAAGGGTGGATAGTATCCCGACAATGACCAGGGGTAAGGATGTCGTTATGGCCAGTTTGGAAATATGGGCTAAAGAGTGATTTGCTTTTCTTTCTACATTAATCTTCCATATATCGATAACAGCACCAACGCAGAACAAACCGATAGCCATGCTTATAAAAAAGTATCCGATTACCATCGCGTATTCAATGGCCATATGTCACCCCTCCTTAAATAATGTAATAAACAGATGGTTTTGTACCTTGTTCAGGTTTTAATATACGTACGGGGTTTGAATGAACCAGTTTATATACTTCTGAAGAAGGATCGTTCAAATCTCCAAATGTAATGGCCCGGCCGGGACAAACCTCGACGCACATCGGTTGTTTGCCTTTGTCAATGCGATGCATGCACATGGTGCATTTGTCAACAATATTCTTTTCTTGGTCAAAATATCTTGCGTCATAAGGACAGGACCATACACAGTATTTGCATCCGATGCATTTATCTTCGTCAACGAACACAATTCCGTCATCTCTTATTTTCGACGCACCGGTTGGGCAAACAGTGACACACGGTGCTTCTTCACAATGTTGGCATGGCACTGTGAACCAGGACAGCTTTGTATACGGATATTTGCCCTCCGGTTTATCAAAAACCATTGAATTTTGCGGGTTTAGGACTTTTAAGCGAAATTCGCCAAGCGGCACATCGTTTTCCATTTTGCAAGCCACTGTACAGGTCCGGCAGCCGATGCATCTTTTCGTATTTATGACAAAACCCCATCTTTTAGACATTTTTTATCCCCCCTTAAGCCTTCTTAACTTCCACTAAATTGTCGTACGGCGCATAGTTCGTTTCCATGATTGCATCTTGCGCAGGGTTCAGCTCCATATGCAGGAGATATGAATAGTGCCCTTCAGGGAAATGCCTCGGCCACCATCCTTGGCAAAGGTTGACGCATCCGGGTTTTATGCCTTCGGTTACGATCACTTTCACTTTGAATTTGCCGCGATCATTGAATACTTCCACTAAGTCTCCGTCTTTTATGCCTCTTTCTTTGGCGTCAAGGGGATTGATTTCTAAGCGCGGTTCCGGATGTACTTCGTTAATCCACGGCAATATGACGTGCTGGGAATGGGCTGTGTTCACAGAACGAACATTCATGAACACGAGCGGATATTTCTGGGCTTTAGGTGTTCTGTGGCTTTCAAGCGGTTCTTGATAAACCACATTTTCTTCGCCGAAATCCGTCATATTCTCCAGATAAAATTCGATTCTTCCGGATGGAGTATTGAATTTTTTGTCCTCGAACGGAATGAAATCTTCAGGCTGTGCCGCTCTGGCTACACCTTTTTCCCTCAACTCTTCAATATTTGTGCCGCTGATGATCGGATCGGTGGCATGTTTTACGACAAATTCGGCGCTTTCCTGCTGCGTCATATTCCAATATTCACCGAATCCCAGCCGTTCAGCCAATTCACGCATACAATCCCAGTCTGTTTTTGCTTCCCACAGAGGCTTGATGGCTTGTTTGCGGAATTGTACATATAAATTGGACCAGGCGCCTACCGCGTCGCATTCTTCCTCGTAATAGGAGGTAACCGGCAGGACGATGTCCGCGTATTTGGTTATCGGGGTGAACACTTGTTCCGATACGATGATGAAATCCAATTTTGGAAAGACTTCATTAATGAGTTTGTCCATTTCCGGGGCTTGGGTCCCCATGCCGTAGCTTAGTAACCATAAAGATTTAATCGGCCATGGTTTGCCGGATGGTATGAAGTCATATAACTGCGTTCCGGGAAGTTTTTCGCCCTTCACTCCCGGCACTGGCGCCAACCATTCAGGCGGTGTCGCCGCAATCATTTTAAACAGTGTGCCGCCTGCCCACGAAACTCCCGCGTGACGTTTGCCGATATTGCCGCAAACTGCCCCGAGTGTGATGATTGCCCTGAAAGAAAGATGTCCTTGATAATAACGCTGTATTCCTTGAGATATTCTGATCGCAGCGGGGTCTGTTTTTGCGTACATGAAAGCCAGTTTTCGAATATCTTCGGCCGGTACTTCCGTAATTTCAGAAGCTTTTTCCGGTGTATATTTTTCCGCTTCTTCCACTAATAATTGGAAAGCGGGTTTACAGGTCACTTGTCGGCCGTTGAGCGTAAGAGTATAACTGCCTGTTATGGCAGGTGATGCGGAATTTTGAACTTTGACGGCAGAATTGGAATTTGCATCCCAAACGATGTAGTCTTCGCTGTTTCCGCCCAAATCTTTTTCACGGACAAACTTGCCTGTATCTGTACGGACTAAGAATGGTCCGACCGTGTATTTGGAAATGTAATCTTTATCATGTAAATCCTCTTTAAAGATGACATGCATCATTCCGAGAGCAAGGGCCGCATCTGTACCCGGGCGAATCGGTATCCACCAGTCGGCTTTTGCAGCCGTTCTGGAATAGCGGGGATCAATCACAACAAGTTTTGCCCCTTCTTCTAAAGCATCAAACAGAAAGTGCATGTCGACCGGTGCTGTTTCTGCATAGTTGCATCCGAAGAGAATGATTAATTTTGAACCTTTAAGGTCTTTCCATTCATGGCCTTCTTGCAAGACGCCCAATGCGGGAATATATGCCATATTCGCTGCCAGATCGCCCATGATTCCCAAGTTTTCAATATGTGTTCCGCCGAATGAATTGGCAATCCGGCCGGCAATCAATTGGGCGTTGATGCCATAGTTCCCTGTCATACTCATCCAAGAACATGCTTTGGCTCCATATTTTTCTTTAATTTCTGTTAATTTTTCTGCAATTGTATCCAGTGCTTCATCCCAAGAAATGCGCTCCCACTTATTTTCCCCGCGTTTTCCCGCGCGTTTCATGGGGTATTTTATCCGGTCGGGATGGGTTACTCTCTGCATGGCATTGGAAATCCCTTTTAAACAAATCCGTTTGTAGGCCGGATCAGGGAAGTCTCCGGGTTCAACTTTGATAATCGTGTTGCCTTTTACATACGCATTAATGGCGCAACTTCCGGTACAGTTTGGAGCACATACCGTTCGGACCACTTTTACATCATCATCTTCTTTTGCGGCATTCGCTTTGGCTGCTTGAAAAATGTCTTTTGATTTTGGAAGGGTGAGCGCCAACGCACTCATTGAGGAAACTTTCAAAAAATCACGCCTTGTTAATCCATATTTTTCATTGTTGTTTTTCAGTCCCTGTGACATTATGTCACCCCCAAAACATTAATTTTGGTAAATCACCCGTTGACTCCGATAACCTGTTCGCTCCTCCTCCTTTCATGTGAGAATCAACTGGTGATTTAAAAAATTATTTCCGGAAAACGAATAAATCGTTTCTCGGTGCAAATCTTCAATAATTTCATATTGTATACGCTTTCTAACTTTATTGTAGAAAAATAAACGGTTAATATTAATTGTTGCAGCCTCTATAAATTTGTTTTAGGATTTGTGGGTTCACACATCTATATGCCATATTTTTCTAATTATAGTGAAAAATATATGAAAGATGGGACTCATTCTCGATTGTCTAATGAACATTCACTTGAAAGGAAACGGTTCATGATGCAAAAGGGAATAAATTTTTAACGCAACAATCAAATTCATAAACTCCTGCGGATCTTGCAAATCAATGCCCGTCATCTCTTCTATTTTCTTTGTCCGGTTGCGCAATGTGTTGGGGTGGATAAATAAAGCCTCGGAGATTTCACCGGTGGCTCCCCGGTGCTCGATATAGGCTTTTAAAGTTTTGATATACTCGGTTCCCTGCGTTTTGTCGCTTTCCCTCAACTGGGAAAGATACTCCTCGCAATAGTCCGCCAAAATCTCTTCGTGTACGTGAATCAAAAGGCGGAGCACTCCCAAATCATTGATGTGGAATATGGACCGGCCCTCCAGCCAAAGTTTTCCGAATTTCAGGGCCAGTTTGGCTTCTTGATAGCTTTTGTTCAGGTACAAAGTATCTTTGTACCATTTGCCGATGCCGATTTGAAATTGAAATTCGGGCAGCTGTTTGGCCAATTCTTTTTCCAATTCGGCAGCCGCGTTTAAAATGAATTTTTTCCGGCCGTTGACCGTCCGCTTTTCCCCGTCTTCCACGAGGACGATTATTTGGTCTTGAAACGGAAAAGCGATGTACGGTTTGCCCGCTTCGGCCCATGTGTTTTCCAAATAGGCACAAATTCTATCCAGCTGCAACCCGTCGGCCGCTTCCGGCAGGATGACATCGACGACCAATAAATGATGCGGCGTTTCCAAATTCCAGCCCCAAGATTTGGCCTGTTTGACCATCACCTTTTTTGATTCGAATTTATGGTAAAGAAGATCGTAGATAAAATGCTCTTTGAATTGCTGCTGTTGTTCGAGAAACATGCCCTCCGTCTGGAGCATCAAGGCTGTCAATCCCGCCAATTTATCGAGCATTCTTTTTTGCCATCCGCTCAAGCCAGCAGGGGCGACCAATTTTTGAATCAGCTTCCCGGCAACATTGATAGAATAAATGTCAAATTCCTTTTTTCCCCCAGCGGCTTTGGCTTCAGGGGAAGAAATGGGCCCTTCTGCTTCGTCGAGCACTCTCCGGTGTGTATTGACCCAACGGACAGCCTCCCGGACTTCGTCTTCTTTTCCTGTATGCCACATCAGGTGGTTCTGTTCGTCCAAGTACAAAAGGGGAGCATCAAAGGCCAAAGCCAATTGTGAGGCAGTGTTGACAAAGCCTTTTTGCATAAATCCGTACAATTCCACGCTGATATTTCCGTATGCAAAAGGACAACGATCGTTTTGCACAAACGTTTTCAATGAATGGCGGTCGTTGACTTGCACAACGGGAAGGCAGCATTCCCGGAAAAGGTTGATAATTTCTTGTTCGACGGGATTTTGTTCTTCCAGGCAAAGAACAATGCCGGTCAGGTTCAAGTCTTGCAAGATGCGGTGGGCTGTGCTGATGTTGTTCAGCTTTTTTAATTCATCATAACGATTGATGATCAGAAGAGTAGGGTCGGCAAATTTGCCTTCCGGAAGGGCAAAAGCGACAGATTCGAAAAAGAGCGGCTGTTTTGGAAGAGAAAAATAAAAGGTCAGTTGATGCAAAGGAATATGGAACAATAAATCTTGCAGAGATTTTTTCATTTCAGATTCATCCTTTTCGCAAATAAATCTTTCCGGGGCGTTTTATTGTCAGAAAAATGGAGGGTTCCGTATAGCTCATGAGCGGGATGTCCGCGTGTTTCAACGAATCGGGGCGCGGTTCGCCAGCATGCAAGGTCATTACGCTTAAGGCGGCTGTCACGCAGTTTTCCACACAGACCGGCTTCAGGCCCTCGTCAATCCTTTCCACGCAAAAATTGCATTTGTCGGCCCTGTTTGTTAGCGGATTCAATTTCGGGGCTTGAAAGGGACAAGCGGTAATGCAGCGCGTGCATGCCCGGCAATGATTGGCTTCATGCACGACAATGCCGTCTCTCCGTTTTTGAAAGTTGTTTTCCGGACAGACGGACACACAAATGGGATTTTTGCAGTGATTGCAGGACATGGAGAGATGGACAGGCGGTTTGCCCGGCTCGTTGTCAAAAGTAAGGACGTTCCGCCGGTGGGCGCCGGTGAGCCCGTAATATGAGTTGCAGGCCATCTCGCATGTTTTGCAATTGATGCACCGGTTAAAATCAATCGTAAACACGAGCTGGTATGTCATGGAAGAGGCCGCCTTTCAAGAATGGTTATTTTTGTCACCGAACATATAATTTATTTCACATTCGGCTATATATTAATAGTTTATAATATGAATACAAGTGTAAGACCGGCTTCAGTCTACAATCCTATGGATTTTGCATGACATTTTTGTGAATTAAAGTGAAAAAGTTCCGTTTTTGTCAGTTCACCGGAGATTTTGCAAAAGAGCAGGTTCAAGGGGCGGCATGCAAAAAGGATCGGCAAATACAGGGCCGTCCCGACAGGAGGTGTTCTCCGTGACCGGCACAAGGAGAAAAGTATTCAAACATGTTTGTCCAAAAAACTGTTTCAGCAGCTGCACGATGTTTTCCGTTGTCGAGAACGGACGGATTGCCGAATTGAAAGGGGATTCCGCCCATCCGTACACAAACGGGAAATTGTGCGCCAAAGGGTTTGCCTTGATGGAGATGAACAGACATCCGGAGCGGCTGAAGTATCCTTATTATCAAGAAGTGAAAGGGTCCGGTAAGTTTATAAAAATTTCCTGGGAAAAAGCTTATGATCTCATCATAAGTGAAATGGTACACATATACCGGCGGAACAACCATTTCCTTCGCCTCGGATTTTATGCGGGAACAGGCAACATGGGCGTTCAACACCAGGTGACCGGGCATTTTTTTGCCGGATTGCCCCGGGCGGCAAAAATCGTTGACCTTTCTTCAACTGTGCTGGCGCTTGGCCACATGCCGGCCGGACAAAGGGAAAGCCCCCGGCCCATGGATCTGAAAGAAGCGGCACTCATTGTGATTTGGGGAGCCAACCCCGCCGCCACCAATGTCCATCTTATCCCGTTTTTAATAGAAGCGAGGGTGAAAGGCGCAAAGATTGTCGTGATCGACCCTCTTTATACGCAGACGGCGGAAATGGCCGATTTATATGTCCAACTTCGCCCCGGCAGCGACGCGAAATTGGCGTGTTTGCTGTTAAAAGGATTGTTGGAGTCGGATCATTTTTTGAAAAAACGGCCAGATGACCGGGTTGATCCGTCCTCGGAACATTTTGCGGAAATAGCCCGGAGCATGGACGCCGCCGCGCTCCTTCGTTCCACGGATGTTTCCGAAGAAGCGGTCGAACTCTTGCGGCAGTGGCTTGAGGAAAAAGGGCCCGCCGCCCATGTGATCGGCAACGGTGTTTTAAGACAGGCGGGTGCGGAAAAAAGCCTCCGCGCCATCACGGCGTTGGCGGACATTCGCGGGGATTTTGGCGCGGACGGCGGAGGCATTTATACAAGGCGGGGACCCGCGAACATTTTTCACAATCCGCAGTTTATGGATGGTTTTCCCTGTGAGGGGCGGATTTTGCAAGCGGGCCGGCCGGAGGAAATTGTCCCGGAGTCCGGCTTGGACATGCTGTGGATTTCGGGCGCCAATCCGTTGACACAGTCATTGCACCGGCGGACATGGGAAACCCTTTTGCAGGAAGCCGGGTTTACGGTTGTTGTGGACCACTTTTTGACGCCGACGGCCAAATGGGCCAATCTCGTTTTGCCGGCCACGACTTTCTTCGAAGAAACAGACATTGTTGTCAACGATTTTCATCAAGGGCTCGCTTTTAATGAACCTGCTGTCGCCCCGTATTATGAAAGCCGCAGTGAATGGCGGATATTCACCGACTTGGCGGAGCGGTTGGAAAGGGCTCTTCCCGGCGTTCTCCGGTTTCCGATCTGTTCTTCCGCGGAAGAGCATTTGGATTCCCTGTTTAATGAGGCGGTCTTTCAAAAGTACGGCGTAAAAAACCTCTCCCAATTGAAAGAACGTCCCGGACCGGTTTTTCCGATAGAAAACGGAGAGAGGGACGGCGGCAAATGCTTTTTAAAACAGTTGTCCGGGACTCGGGATGGGGAAAGGGGAGAGGAAGGGGATGGCAATGCCGGTCCTCCGCTGAAAAAGAGACCGCCGGAAGAGCATCCGTTTTGGCTTCTTACTCCCCATCATCCGTACAGGCTTAATTCCCAATTTCATTTTTTGCATTTGCATGACGAAAAGGAAACTTTTGCCGCCATTCATGAACAGGCGGCCCGGCGGTTGGGGATTTTCGACGGCGAGATCATCCGTTTGGCGAATGATTGCGGTTCTGTTGAAGTAAAAGCCGTCTACAGCACCCACGTTCCCGAAGATACGCTTTTTATGTATGAGGGATGGAATCCCGGCTCGGAAGTCGAGATCAACAAGCTGTTTCCGCCGCCGGCGCAAACAGGCGGGAATCCGGCCGGCTGTCTCCACACTTTCGTCAAAGCGGAAAAATTGTAACAATCCGGGTCGTACTCGCCCGCTTCGGTCTTGATTAGGCAAGGCCGGGCGGGATTTTTTGTGCGTTTTTCCTTCATGCCGGCCGGCAAAAGTTCACGGCCAGTCTTTCGATTGCCGGACTTTTCGCGTTGGGATTTTTTGATATTTGTCGGCAAAATCCATGCTTGTCCGTTTCCATGAGGCGCCGGTTTTCATATACTGCAGTAGTTCATAAGAGGGAGGTGAAGACTGTGTCAGGATACGGCGGCGGAAGAGGCAGCGGCTTCGCGCTCATCGTTGTGCTCTTCATCCTCTTGATCATTGTCGGCGCCTTCTATTGGAATTAATCGGAACGGCACAAACCGGGGGTTGTCTTCTCCTGAACCGGGAGAGGACAACCCCTTTTTAGATTGGACCGGACACTGCAAATGCCTGAGTTTAACGCAAAACCGGCGGCTAAATGAAAATATTTAAAAAAATGTATATTTGTGACTTTTAGCATATGACTTTTTACGGGTATCGTTTATCTTAGTTTTAAGCAAGTTTTTGGCAGATTATGATTATTTTTTGCAATTCTGCGCGGCATTGCTAGCGCTTTACCACAAGAGGCGACCGTATCCGTAAGCGCCGGGAAGGCGGTGTTCCGGTTCGTTTTGCCCGTGATGTTTTTGAAGTGTTATTGACAATACCCGGATTAACGCCGGCTTTCACGCTGATTGATAAATTTGTCCGGCTTTATTTTACGCCGGTTCTTTATTAACCGTTTTCTTTCCTAATTATATAGTACGGCTTTACCTTTTTCTGAAAAGTATGTTCATCCAAGGTCGCGCGCAGTTTGTTCATGGATGTTTTTTGTTGTGAAGAAATAAACATAGCGGAAGAATGGCATTTGTGCATAAAACCAGCCGAATGACTGTGTTAAAAAAACTAAACTGGAGGGGCATATGAAAAGCATTAGGACGAAACTCATTGTAATCTCTTGTTTATTGTTTTTGATTCCGTTGTTGGCTGTCGGGGGGGTATCAGTCTATCACAGCGGCAATGCTTTGGAAGAAGAAATAGAAAAAGCTTTAAATCTTCTTTCCGGAGAGTCTGCCAAACTGGTCCAGAGCCGCATTGAAACCCAGCAGAAAGCGCTTGAAATGCTCGCCAAAAGCGAAGAGATTCAAAGCATGGAGTGGGAAAGGCAGCAGGCGTTTATGGAACAACAACTGCCGAATACGGATTTTCTCCAACTGGCCGTCGTCACCCCTGACGGAACCGCCCACTATCCGGACGGCACGACGGCTGACCTCAGCATGCGGCAATATATCCACAAAGCTTTGAACGGGGAAAGCAATGTTTCCGATTTGCTCATCAGCGCAGTGACCAACGAATTGGTCTTGATGTTCGCCGCGCCGATTGAACAGGACGGTGAAGTGGTCGGGGCTTTAATCGGGCGGAGACCCGGTGATGCGTTGAGTAAATTGGCAGAGGACAACGGCTACGGCAAAAAGGGCTATGCTTTCATGATCAACGGGGAAGGGACGGTCGTTGCCCACCGGGATATTGAACGCGTGCTGGAACAATTTAATCCCCTTGAGCACAAAAATGAGGAAAATATGAGTTCCTTCGCCGGATTTGTCGAAGAGGCGCTGGAGAAAAAAACCGGTTTCGGGGAGTTTTCCTACAAAGGGCAGGATCTGTTCGCCGCTTACACTCCCGTTGCGGGAACCGATTGGACAATGATCGTCACCGCGGACAGGGACGAAGTTTTATCATCAGTCAGTTTGCTGCAAAGAGATTTGGTTGTCTCCGTTATTGCCATTATGTTGATTGCCATGGTTGCGGCGATTTGGGTAAGCCATCTGCTCTTTAAGATCATCAGGGCCGGCATCCGAATAGCCGATCAAATTGCCACTTTGGATTTGAGCGAGGACTTGAAGGACAAATATATAAACAGAAAAGACGAGTTCGGCATGATCGGCCGCGCCTTGCAAAAAGTCATTGAAAATTTAAGGGAAATTACCGGCGAAATCAACCGCTCGGCAGAGGAAGTGGCCGCTTCTTCCGAGGAGCTGACCGCCATTTCCCAACAGTCGGCATCATCGGCGACCGAAGTTTCCAAAGCCGTGGAAGAAATTGCGACCGGTGCGGCCGATCAAGCGCAGCAAACGGAAGAAGGCGCCACAAAGGCGATCGCACTCGGCGAAGCCATTGAAAAAGTGCAATCCCATGCGGAAGATGTCAAAGAAGAATCCGATAAAATTGTCAAAGTCGTTGAAGAAGGCTTGGAAGAGATGGAGGAAATGACAAAAATCACCGAAGAGAGCAGCATCGCCGCAAACAAAGTGCATGACATTATTCTAAGGACGAATGATAGTGCGAAAAAAATCAGCCAGGCCAGCCAAGTGATTGCGAACATTGCCGGCCAGACCAATTTGCTCGCCCTGAATGCCGCCATCGAAGCGGCCAGAGCGGGAGAAGCGGGCCGCGGTTTTTCCGTTGTTGCGGAGGAAATCAGAAAGCTGGCGGAAGAATCGGAGAATTCGACGAAAATCATCGATGAAATCGTTGAAGATCTGCAACAGAATGCGGCAAACGCCGTTGATATGGTGGAAAAAGTATCCATGATTGTCGCCGAACAGGCGACGAACGCCAATGTGAACAAAGAAAATTACTGGGCCATCCATCAGGCGGTGAGCGATGCAAACAAAGTGATTGATGAAATGCTCGAAGCCTGCGATGAAATGGAAACGATGAAAAACGAAATTTTGGACGTTTTGCAAAGCTTGTCCGCCACAGCGGAAGAATATTCGGCCTCCACGGAGGAAGTGGCCGCCGCCATGGAAGAACAGACAGCATCGATGGAATCGATTGCCAACGCGAGCGAAGAGTTGGCCAAACTGGCCCAAAACCTTCAGGAAGTCATTGCCAAAGTCAAATTGGAACAATGACACGTTATCCGACATGCTTTTTTCCATGACGGACGGTTGTTTGCACCGGCCGCCGCGCGCGGGGGCAGTCCGGGAAACCGGCCCGAATCTGCCTCCGCTTTCCATGACATATGAATCGCAGATAAAGAAAATGGAAACAGGCCGATTGAACCCTCTTGCACGGTCCGGTTCACGGATTTTTTCCTGATGGCAAACAAAGGCGGGGACCTTTGCCGTTAAGGTTTTTCCGGCTTCCCGTCCCGCCGTTCGCTTTATCGTTTAACATCAGCTGGTGAAGGAGGAACGTTTTTGGCGCAAAAAAATTTGGACTGGCAGCAAGTTTTCGGATACTTGCAAAACGGGCTCCGTAATGCTTTAAAAATAATTTTTCCTTTTGATTGCCGGATGCGCGAACCAAAACCGGCCGGCGGCAACCTTGATTTGCAGTTTGGCGTCCTGATTGCGCTCACCGGAGATGTCCGGTCGCGAATGGTGCTCGCCGGAATGCCCGATGTATTCCAATCCCTTGCCAAGTCTATGTACGGAATGGATTTGGAAGGCGAAATGCTTGCTTCGTTCAGCGGAGAATTGGGAAACATGATTGCCGGCACCCTCTCCCAATCGATGGAAACGAATGGATTGCGGACAGCGGTCACTGCTCCGACGATCATGGAAGGCGACACCGTTCTCTCCGGTTATGATAGAGCGGTCAAAATACCGATTGAACTTGATTCATCCGGCTCGTTGGAACTGTTCCTTTTAATCGATTCATGAAAGAAGAAAGGAGGCTGGAGAGAAAATGGAAACGGACCAGTATGTATCGTTGTTTCTTGATGAATGCCGGGATTATTTGCAAATTTTGAACGATCAACTTCTTTTGCTGGAACAGGAACCCGGCAATCGAGACATCATCGGGGAAATATTCCGCGCCGCCCATACGCTCAAAGGAATGGCCGCTGCAATGGGGTACGAAAAAATCGCTGCCTTGACCCACAGCATGGAAAATGTTTTTGAAAAAATCCGCAGCGGGCAAATTGCCGTCCATACGGAGATGATGGATACGTTTTTTGCCGTAATTGAACACTTGGAAGGGATGCTTGCCGATATTGCCGGCGGAAAAAAACGGCAGTGGGAAGTCGCGCCAATTCAAGCGCGGCTCGAGGAATTTGCCGGGAATGCCCAAGGAGCGGACGGAAGCGGCGGGAGAACCCCTCAAGGAACGGGCGCAGGCAGTGCCGCTCCTCAAGGGATGAATGCTGACAGTACAACTCTTCATGGAAAGGGCGGCGCCGGCCCTCAAGGACCAGCAGGTTCCGGCGTAAACTTGCTAGGTGCAACTGGCGCTGGCGAAAACTCTCAAAGGACAACCGGCGTCGCCGGCTCCCCTCCTCCAGGAGCGGCGGGCGCCAACGGAACGAACAATGGCTCATCACCAGCCGGGGATGCGGACGAATTTGTCATGCGCATTGCCGGAAAAGGCCGGGAAATGGGGTACGTTCCTTACAAAATCACCGTTCAATTGCATAAAGACTGCCTTCTAAAAGGCGCCCGCGCCTATATGGTGATAACCGCCCTTGAAGATTGCGGCGAAGTCATCCAAACATCGCCGCCGGTGGAAGATTTGGAAGAAGGCCGGTTTGACGGGGAATTTTCTCTGATATTGCTTTCCCGGGATGATAGGGATGTGATTCAAGACCTTCTTCTCAATATTTTGGAGGTGGAAGAGGTCCAGATTGAGGCGCTGGAAGAGATTCCTCTTTCCGGCGCGGACGGCAATCGGGCGGAAAGCAGAGGAAACTCGGGCAACTGGCCGGTTTTTTCAAATAATAATTCGAATACGATTCGGGTGCAAATCAACAAGATTGATGAAGTTTTGAATTTGTTTGAGGAATTTGTGATTGAGCGGGGGCGGCTGGAGACGATTGCGGAGACGTTGAAAAACCGCCGGCTGGATGAGTGTGTGGAAAATATTAGCCGCATTACTTCACAGACGCAGACGGTTTTGCTGTCGCTAAGGATGGTGCCGGTTCATCATGTTTTTAGCCGGTTTCCCAGGATGATCCGCGATTTGTGCCGGGAGTTGGACAAGAAAGTGGATTTCCGGATTTACGGGGGAGATACGGAGTTGGACCGGCTTGTGTTGGATGAGATTAGCGATCCTCTCATTCATATGATTCGCAATTCTCTTGATCACGGGATTGAGCGGCCGGAAGAGAGGCGGAAGAAGGGCAAGCCGGAGACGGGGACGGTGATTTTGCGCGCTTATCACAGCGGGAATCATGTGTATATTGAAATTGAAGATGACGGTGCCGGGCTGGACCGGGAAAAAATTGCCGCAAAGGCTGTGGAAAAAGGGCTTTTGACGGCAGGAGAGGCGGCGGCTTTGTCCGATGGGGAAATTCTTCAATATTTGTTCATACCGGGATTCAGCACGGCGGACAAGGTGTCGGGGGTTTCCGGCCGGGGTGTCGGTTTGGATGTCGTGAAGAATAAGATTGAGTCTTTGGGGGGCCATCTTTTTGTGTCTTCGCGCCGGGGGGAAGGTACTGTTTTTACCATTCAACTGCCGCTGACATTGTCCATTATTTCCAGCCTTCTTGTTCAAGTCAGGGGCCGCACTTTTGCCATTCCTCTTTCTTCCATTATCAGAATTTATAAGTTGAAGCGGGAAGAAATTTTGACGATCGGGCATAAGCGGGCGATGGAAGTGAGGGGGAAACTCGTTCCGCTTGTTTCATTGTCTGAAGTTTTCTGGTCGGCTGCTGGGGAAGACCGCGAAGAGACAGCCGTTGTTCTTGTGAAAAAAGGGGACAGGACAGCCGGATTGGTGGTGGACCGCTTTATCGGGCAAAAGGAGATTGTGATTAAATCGCTGGGCCGTTATTTAGGGGAAGTCTTCGGTTTTTCGGGGGCGACGATTTTGGGAGACGGACGGATTGCGCTGGTTTTGGATCCGGATGCGTTTTTTGCGAGATAGTTGGGGAGAAGGTCCGTCCCGTGCGGCGGTGTCCGAATCAGGTTGTGGTTTGGAAGAATGCGCGCTGTGTTCAGCCGCGGGCAGGCAGAGGTTTTCAGGTTTAAGAGGGACCGAATGAATGGATATATATGGAGGCGGACACTATTACATCGTTACGAGGAGGATTCCGCATGGAAACTGTCGAGAAGCATATGATTTTTAAATTGAACGATCAATATTTTGGCATTCCGGTGGAGCATGCGATTTCGATTGAAAAAATGCAGGAAATAACTGAAGTTCCCGGCACGGAAAAGTATATCAGGGGGCTTATTCCTTTGCGGGGTGAAATTGTTCCCGTCATCGATGTGAAGGAGCGTCTTTCTTTGCGGCAGGCGGAAACGGAAGAGGAGCGGATTTTGATTATCCGAATCGGGGATATGCAAGCGGGGTTCATCATTGATGAGGCCATTGAAGTGCGGGATATTGAAACATCGAAAATGGATACTTCGCCGGAATTGTTGAAATCGTTGGACAAAAATTTTGTGCACGGGGTTGTTCAGGGAGATGATCATTTGGTCATTTTGCTTAATATTGCCGCCGTTTTAGATATTGAAGAAGAAGAGGAAGAGGAGGAAGCGATTGCTCAGGAGCAGTGAACCGTCATGGCAAAGATATTGGTCGTAGATGATGCGCTCATTATAAGATGGCAACTGGCGCAAATATTGACGAAACATGGACATGAAGTGGCTGCCATAGCGCGGAACGGCCGGGAAGCCGTGGAAAAATTTGAGGCGGTGCGTCCGGATGTGGTGATTATGGATATTATCCTGCCGGAGATGGACGGGGTGGAAGCGGTCAAGGAAATGATGAAAATAGACAAGGGTGCAAAAATTATCATGTGCACTTCGATGGGCCAAGAGTGGTTTGTCTATGAAGCGTTGCAGGCCGGGGCAAAAGATTTCATCGTGAAACCTTTCAGTGCGAAACAAATTTTGGAAGCAATTGATAAAGTCACATCCTGGGACGCGTGAGGAAAGACAGTCCTTGTTTGGAAGGCGGCAATTTGGAATTTTGGGCAGAGGGGCAGAGGACTGTTTTTTTGTTGACATTTTATCGGCGGACGCAGCGGGAAAGTATGTATGTTTGAGAAAAACATTGGTCGGGCGTGGACGGAGCGGATGTGAATGGTGGAATATTTTAAGATAAACTTTTCGTTTGCAGGCGGGAACGGGAACGATTGTCAGGTTTGCGAAGATGTTGTCGCCCCGGTTTGCGGAAGGAAGATGGCATTTTTAAGTTGCAGGCGGCCGGTGCGGATGTAAAGAGGGGAAAAAGAACCGAAATAGTTACATAGAGAGCCTGACGTATTTTATAGACAGCCTTGCTGGACATTCGGGTTCATTAATAATTGAATTTAGGGTGGAAAATTCTGACATCTATAATAAAAAAGTCATTTTTTTGAGACAAAGGTCACAGAGACTTTCGTCATGCAATGTTAAAATGATTTTGAAGTATGTGAAAACTGGATATTTGTGGATATTAGCTGAAAAGTGAAGAGTCTATGAGGAAGAAACCGCGGATTCGTTGACTGAACTTTTTCCATTCATGACGGTTGTTTTCGTTTAAATGCGGAACATTTTCGGTATTGTCGATCCGGAGGACGGAAGGAGACCGGGAAAACGGTGCTATACCGCGGGCACCATAATTACAGTCATAACTGGGGGAGGCTGGCGACATGCGTGAGGAACAGGTTCTGGCGAACAACTTGCAGTTGATGTTTCAAGAAAGTCCGGAAGCAATTTTTGCCGTTGATGAGAACGGCCGATTCATTTTTGCCAATTCGAAATGGCAGGAGCTCCTCGGTTATGATTTTAAGGAATTAAATAGCTGCGGGAAAAAGCTTTTTTTTGATGACGGAACGGATATCCGGGAATATTTTTTCCGGGCCGTGAACGGGTTGTCCGTTTCTTTTACCGTGAAACTAAAAAGCAAAACGGGAAAACTTATTCCGGCCGATATGTATCTCCTCCCGGTTATGACCGCAGACCGTTCTTCGTTTGTCCTCGGCATTTGCAAAACCCACGTCGATCGGATCATCGATGCTGCACCTGAGATTGGCGCGCCTGGCACGATTGTAAAAAAAGGCGCATGGACATATGACAAGACCAATGAAAAATTCGCTTGGTCCAAGGAATTGTATGAGATTTACGGGGCGGATCCGGCTTCTTTTGCACCGGAGCTGTATTCCGCCGTTACATTTATGCATTATGATGATCGCGAAAGTTACAAAAAAGCGTTGCGGAGTGTGCTTGAAAAAGGCGAATCAACCGTTTTGCTTTACAGAATTTTGAATGGTTCCGGCAATGAACGTTACCTTCTTGAACGGATTGACGCTGTCCGGGATGAAAGCGGAAAGGTCACCGGCATGAAAGGCTCCGTGGAGGAAATTCGCTATGCCGGGAAGATGGAGGAAACTTTGACGATCAGCAAAAATTCATTGTTATCCATCGCCGACCATTTGCATGCCGCCATTTGGTCGTATAATACAGACTTAAAAAGGATTACGTTTTGCACTTCCGGGGTTAAAACCATTTTTGGAATTGATGTGGCCGCTTTTATGGAGAATCCGGAAGTACTGTTAGAGTCTGTTTATCCGGATGATGTGCAGCTTTTCCGGGAAGTGCTGGACCGTGTTCTTCAAGGAGAAAAGCAGACGCTCCGTTTCCGGATGATTGACGACCGCTGCGGGTTGAAATGGATTCATGCGGTTTATATTCCTGTTTTGAATGAGGAAGGAAATGTAACCCGGGTGAATGCTGTGTTTCAAGATATTACGAAAGAGAAAAATTACACGGAAGCACTTTCCCGGTTGGCTTATTTTGACAATTTAACCAAGCTGCCCAATCGTTATTATTTTGAAGAATATGTAAACAATTGCATTGAAAAAGCGAAAAAGAAAGGCTGCGGGTTTGCCGTTTTTTACATCGATCTCAATAAATTTGACTATATTAATGATACATATGGCCATGAAGTCGGGGATATGCTTCTTGTTGCCGTTGCCCGCCGCTTGCGGTCCGTTCATCACGAGGAAGTTTTTTTGGCGCGGATTGCCGGCGATGAGTTTGTCATGCTCGTTGGCAATGTCACAGGGGTGGAAGAGGCCTTGCCGGCGGCGAAAAAGATCATTAAAGGGATGGGTGCGCCCTTTTACATTGAGGGTTATGAATTAACTGTCACGGTCAGTATCGGAATCAGTTTTTACCCGTCTGACGGGGAGGATCCGGCCACCCTTTTAAAAAATGCCCATTATGCTTTGAAACGGGTCCAATATGTGGGCAAAAACGATTGGCAGATTTATTCCCTGTCCATGGACGTCAAATCGTATAAATCTTTTCAACTGGAGAAGGATTTGCATAAAGCTTTGGAGAATAGGGAGTTTTTCCTCGTCTACCAGCCGAAAATCGATACGTGGACAAGAAAAATTGCCGGAGCGGAAGCATTAATCCGCTGGGAACATCCCGATTGGGGAACCGTTTCCCCCGGTGAGTTTATCCAAATCGCCGAAGAGAACGGTTTCATTTTTGACATGGGCGACTGGGTTTTGCAAAAAGTTTGTGAGTCATTGGGCAAATGGAAGAAGGAAAAAGTCCCCCTCGTGCCGGTTTCCGTCAACATCTCTCCCAAACGTCTTCTGAAACAAGATTTTGTGGAACTGGTGAAAGGGACGATTTCAAAATATGAAATTGATCCCGGCTTGATCGAATTGGAATTGACCGAGTATGTGCTTCTGAAAGATATTGACAAGGCGAAAGAAATTATCTCCGAGTTGAAGGAATTCGGCGTAAAATTTGCGTTGGATGATTTCGGAACCGGATTTTCTTCCCTTTCTTATTTAATGGACCTCGATTTTGACATATTGAAAATTGATAAATCGTTTATCGACGGCATCGGGTCGAGCAAAACAAAAGAGGGCATCATTAAAAGCATGATCTATTTGGGAAAGGAACTCGGCCTGCAAATCGTGGCCGAGGGAGTGCAGACGCCCGAACAGTATCACTTCCTTCTTACCCGGAAATGCCATCAGATTCAGGGATTTCTTTTCAGCAAACCCGTCAGCGAGGAAAAATTGAAGGAAATGTTGAAAGTGGGCACACTGGACATAAAGAAATCCGCCAAGGTGATCCGGCCCGTCAAAAACCGCCGCAAATACCGCCGGCTGCGGTTTGATTTCCCGCTACAGGCGGAAATGACCCTCCTGAAATTCAAGGAGAAAAATCTCAATTTGGGGATGTCAAAAGTTTTGATTAAGGACATCAGTCTGGGCGGGCTCCGCTACCTTTCCGATGTCAATTTGCCGGTTCACGAGGATTTTATCCTTTTGTTCGTGACGGAAATTTTCAGAGAAAAATGGAGCTTCAAGGGACGGAATGTCTGGAAAATGCAGACAAACGGCTTGTACGAATACGGGGTGGAATTTGTGATGAGTGAAGAGGAGCGGGCCCGGTTTGCGCCTGTCTTCAATGTTCTCGTCAGCCTGGTGAAAGCAAATCTTTACATTCCGGAAAGGGGATACTTGCCGGATGACGTCCGCGGATATTTTGATGGCCGATGAAAAAGGGACTTGTGGTGCCG
>CALKIU010000015.1 GCA_937995745.1 uncultured Bacillaceae bacterium
TAAAAAGGACTGTCCAAAGTCATTTTCAACCGACTTTTTGGACAGCCCACAAAATCGTCAAGACCCTGGGTGGGACAGCGAACCTGTCCCCCTGTCCCGCCCCTGTTATGTTTACGGGATCATAAATGTCAGTACGTTTGCGTACAGGAAGACGAGGATGGACGCGATGAACAGCAAGACCAGCGTGTGTTTTAGCACGATTTTCAAGATGCTTGATTCTTCGCCGGTCAGTCCGGTAGCCCCTGCGGCAACAGCCAGTGATTGCGGCGACAGGACTTTACCAATGCTTGCCCCGACAGCGTTAGAGCCGACAGCCAAGGTCGGATTCATGCCGATGGACAAAGCGGTTTGTTGTTGCAACGCACCAAACAGGACGTTGGAAGATGTACAAGAACCTGTAACAAATCCTCCCAAGTAGCCGAGCATCGGCGCAAAGAGCGGGAAGAGAACGCCCGTGGCTGCGAGCAACAGCGCAATTGTTGTAATCATACCTGAAGAGTTCATCACGTAAGCAAAAGCGACAACAAGCATAATTGTCAACAATGAGAATTTAAGGTCTTTTAATGTTTGCCAGAATGTGGCTGACCAATCTTTCCAGGAAATTTTCAACAAGAACTTGGAAATGATGGCGGCAATTAAAATCGCTGTTCCCGGAGTGGCGAGAAACGGGATGCCGTAAGTAGCGGCAATCGGTGTGCCGTCTCCGCTGATTATATTGTTATGCAAAAACGGCACTTCCGGCGCAACGGTGAAAAAGGCGCCAAGGCTGTTCAAGCCTTTTAAAATGACGTTTGTTCCCGCATATGTTCCGGTCAGGGCCGCTTTAATGCTCGGAATTGCCCAAATCACAACCATCGCCATTAGGGCAATAAAAGGCGACCAAGCGGCCAGGATATCCCGTCCGGAATTGTCTTTCTTTTTCCCGGAAAAACCTCCGGGCACGATGCCGATCGTTCCGGCAGCGCTGACAGTTTCCACTTTTTCATCTTTTTCATCACCGGCAAAGCGGTAAATTTCTTTCGGTTTCCAAATCCGCAAAAATGCCACAAGGGCGGCAAGGGAAACGACAGCAGCGAAAATGTCCACAAGTTCCGGCCCGATAAAATTGGACGCAAACACTTGTGATAAAGCAAAAGTAAAACCGGAAACCATGATGGCGGGCAAAATTTCCACCGCTTTTTTAAATCCGCTCATGACCCAAATAACGTAAAACGGAACGATCAAGGAAATGATTGGCAATATTCGTCCAACGGTGCTGGAAATATCGATGGCCGCAATTCCCGTTGGCCCGGAAAGAGCGATAATCGGCGAACCGACGGCTCCGAACGCAACCGCTGCCGTGTTGGCAATCAGACATAGAGAGGCTGCTTTTAAAGCATCGAAACCAAGGCCGACAAGAATCGCCGCCGTAATGGCCACAGGCGCTCCGAACCCGGCCGCCCCTTCCAAAAACGCCGAAAAGGAGAAGGCGATGAGCAACACTTGCAAGCGTCTGTCGTCGGTAATGGACACGATGGAACCTTTAATGCGTTCAAATTTTCCAGTTTTCACGGTCAGGTTGTAAAGGAATACGGAACAAAGGATGATCCAGCAAATCGGAATCAAACCGAACAGGGCACCCTGCGTGGCAGACATTATCGGCAGAATGGCAGGCATGCCGTATACAAAGACCGCGATCACGATTGTGGTGATCAAAGTGACTAAACTGGCCTTCCAGGCGGCCATTTTTTTGCTGATGAGCACCAAGAAAACGATAATCGGAATTAATGCGACAAGACCCGAAATTACGACACTGTCTCCTAATGGAACAAAATTTTGAATGTATTCCACTTGTGGGACCTCCTCTTAGATGTAGATAAATTCACATATTAGTTTT
>CALKIU010000016.1 GCA_937995745.1 uncultured Bacillaceae bacterium
GCAGCCGGTCTTCGTTGGCGTATGATTTGTTTAGTTTTCAAAGAACAATCGCCGTTTTTTTATTTTGTCGCCCTCAAGAGCGACTTTTTTATAATATCAGATTTGATATCCGATGTCAACAACTTTTTTTATTTTTTCTCTTGCTTGCCGTTTTTTTTCGGCAGCAACGCTAATTAATATAGCAAGGATTTTACGCAAAGTCAACTGCTTTTTTTATTTTTTTGGCGGACGCAAAACCTTTTAATACGGCTTGTTTTTCGGATTCCTATTAGGGCGGATGTACCGGAAACATTCTCTTGCCGGCGCAACCCGTTGAAAGAGGGAGAAAAGAATTTGATACCTTTCTTCCATGACGGTTTTCACCATCGGATCCATCTTATCATCCTTCAATTCGTACAAAAGTTCTTCCAACTCTCTCTTTATAATGTATTGCATCTCTTTCGTTTCTTCCTTATTGAGCAAAATCCCCAGCATAGCCATCACTCCCCGCAAGTAGTGTGATTGTAGTTTTTCCGGAAAAATGGATTTTCATCCAAAAACCTGTCCATCAAACGGAATAATCCCATGCTCCCCGCATACTTATGGTATTGGACGAGGTGACGGCAATGAATTTCTTTTTGGTGTTGAACGGAAAAAAGATTAAGCAGGTTCTTCTTGTTGTCGCGGCAGCTTTTTTCACCGCTTGGCTTTTATATGTGGAAAATCTTGTTGATATTCCTGTTTTATCAGGAAACGGGAAGCCGAAAGCCATTTACAAGGGGGAAAAGGGCATTGCCCTCACTTTTAACATCAGCTGGGGAGATGAGAAAGCGGAACCGATTCTCGATGTATTAAAGAAAGAAAATGTTCCGGCGGCCACCTTCTTTCTCTCCGGTTCCTGGGCGGAAAGACATCCGCAAATTGTCGAACGGATTGTGAAAGAAGGATATGAAATCGGGATTTTGGGGTATGATTACGTCAATTACCGGCAACTGGAAGAAGGGGAGATCAGAAAAGATATCGCCAAAGCGCTCGATGCTTTCAAAAAGCTTGATATTAAAAACATCAAGCTGATGCGCGCACCTTCCGGCCAGTTCGATCAAAAAACCCTCAAGGTTGCGGAACAGTACGGCCTGACCGTCGTTCACTGGAGTGTGAACTCGCACGATTGGAAAAACCCCGGTACGGATGTCATTCAACAGAACGTGAAAAATGCCCGGGCGGGAGATATTATCCTCCTTCATGCTTCCGACAGCGCCAAGCAAACGGCAAAGGCCCTGCCGGGGATTATTGCCAACCTCAATGAAAAGAAACTCAAATTTGTCACCGTTTCGGAGATGATCGCCAATTCAGACGCAACCGTAAGAGAAGTACACTAGTCATAGATCCGGGGCTTATCAAAAGCCCCGGCCTGTTTTTTTGCTAGATTTCAAGGGCTGCCGCACAGTCTTCTTTTTTTCTTTGGCTAAAAGACATCGAGATCATCCCCGTCACCGGGCGGCCTCTTTTCCCATGAGAGATTCACCGGCCGATTTCTCGTTATATTTATGCAAAATCAGCATTTGATAAGCATTGCATATGAGAAGCGGATACAGCATCAAATGGAGCCATCCCGGTTCATTCGTCTGCACGGCGGGTATCCACTCGATGATCGTGGCAACAACCATAAAAAACAACGCGGGAATAAACGTTCCGGGATGGGTGCTTTTTGCCTTTAAATAGGCGACAACCAGCCCGGCAAAAAAGATCACCGCCGCCGGAAGGACAAACGGCAGGATGCCTTCCCCTTCGCCGAACGCCGCATAGCGGAAATAGACCAGATCGAACAAAGCAAATGCGATTAGGACGATTTGAACCGCATTCCAAAGCCGCGCCGATTTAAAGATCGCCAACCCGAAGCGGTGAATGAAGAGGTAAGCGAAAAAACCCATTTGGCTGATGGCGCTGAATAAAAGGCCGACGGCGAAAAACCAGAGGACCGGCAAAAAAATTTCTTTCCCGGCAAAATCGGCGAAATATTGGGCAAATTCACCCCGATTAACGGCCATTCCCGTCACAACGGCCGCGATTCCGCCAACGAAAAAGGTGGTCAAAAACAACCTCACGACATAGCGGGCCTTCACCGGACACCATCCCCTTATTTCCTCTATATTCCTATATTTTAAAATTTTACCAATCCTTCTCGGGAAAATCCACACATGTGAACTACGAATAATCTTAACGCCTTTTCTTCAATATAAAAGTGAGGTCATTTGTGAAAGGAGCTTCAACCATGAGAAAGCATACTTCCCTTCGGATCTGGCGCCAGCAGCATAACCGGCAGAAAACCGGGGCCGACTGGCTTGTTTTTTCAAAAAGGCCCGGGGAAATGTTGAAACCGGTCAGATTTTCCTTCATCATTCTTTTGTTTTCGGCGATGGCGGTTTTGAATGCTTGCGCGCAGGCGGATACGGAGGCAAGCGCCGATTATGATGAAACGAAAAAGATGGTTATTGATATTTTAAAAACGGATGATGGAAAGAAAGCGTTGCAGGAAGTGCTGTCTGATGAGAGCATGAAAGAAAAAATCATCATGGACCAGCAGATTGTCACGGAGACGATTCAAACGACGCTGACTTCTGATGAGGGGACAAAGGTTTGGAAAAAGTCTTTCGAGGATCCGAAGTTTGTCGAGAATGTGGCCAAAAACATGCGGGAAGAGCATGCGAAACTGCTCAAGAGTTTGATGAAGGATCCGGAGTACAAAGCGTTGATGATCGAAGTGTTGAAGGATCCGGAAATGGAAAAAGAAGTGACTGATATTTTAAAAAGCAAGGAGTACCGCGAGCATTTGAAAAAAGTGATGACGGAGACATTTGAAAGCCCCCTCTTCCAGGCGAAAATCCAGGACATCCTTCTGAAAGCCGCCGCGGAAATGGATGAAAAGAGCCGGGAAGAGAAGAAGAAAGAAGGGGAAGAGTAATGAAAAGCAAAAAAGCTAATGACCTTGATCGGGCCATTAGCTGTTTTTTGTTGGTCAAGATTCAATTTTGTCAATGATCTTTTTGGCGATGTCCATATAGATGGCGCCCAATTTTTCATTTTCCCGGTATACGGACGGGGCAAAGTCGTTTTCATCGATTTCCGGCTGCCCGAGCGGCAATTGTCCGAGCACTTCCGTCTGCAATTCTTCGGCGAGCTTTTTGCCGCCGCCGCGGCCGAAGACGTATTCTTTTTCTCCCGTCAATTTGCTTTCAAAATAGGACATGTTTTCGATGACGCCCAAGATTTCATGGTTCGTTTTCAAGGCCATGGCACCGGCGCGCGCGGCCACGAAAGCTGCGGTTGCATGGGGCGTGGTTACGATGATTTCTTTGCATGAAGGCAGCTTTTGGTGCACATCCAATGCGACGTCGCCTGTTCCCGGAGGAAGGTCCAAAAGCAGGTAATCGAGTTCGCCCCAGTCAACTTCATTGAAGAAGCTGTCGAGCATTTTTCCGAGCATCGGCCCGCGCCAAATGATCGGTGCGTTGTCCTCGACAAAGAAGCCCATGGAAATCACTTTTACCCCGAAGCGCTCAACGGGGACAATTTTATTTCCCCGGACGGTCGGGCGCTCCGCGATTCCCATCATGTCGGGAACGCTGAAGCCGTAAATGTCGGCATCAACAAGTCCGACTTTTTTGCCCAATCTGGCCAAAGAAACAGCCAGGTTGACGGAAACGGTCGATTTTCCGACCCCGCCTTTCCCGCTGGCAATGGCGATAAATGTCGTTTTATTTCCCGGGGAAAGAAGCCCCGCCTCATCGCCGGCCTCGCCGCGGTATTTTTCTATCACTTCATCCGGAAGCTGGAAGAAGCGGATTCCGACCGTATTCGCTCCGGCTTGTTTCAGGGCATTGACAATGTCCATTTGCAAGCCGAGCTGTTCGCTCGTATTTGTTTGCGCGATCCCCACTTTTACACTGACGTGGTTTTTTTCCTGATTGATTCGGATGTCCTCAACGGCATTCAGTTCTTTCAACGTTTTATGTAAAAATGGGTCTTTCATTCCGTTCAGGATCTCGCGGACTCTGTCTTCTGTCAGCATGTTTACATCTCCTTGCAGTCATTCATTATTTTATAATATTTATTATACACAAATAGATTATGTAAATCATAACCGGCGCCTTGGAATTTTAAAGAAAATCTCCTTTTTTAGTATGAAACATGCCTATTCCGCCAATTTGTGAAGATTTTTTTAATATGATGCGAAAAAAGCCCGATTTACCCCGGTGTTTGAGAGTGCGGGGAACGCCCCCTTACGGCCGCGTATTTTCCGGGAAATGTTTTTGCCCCCTATCCGTGCCCGCAGTTTTTTGAAAAAAGGGCCAATATGCCGCAGATAAGCACAAAAAAAGCCGGCAGCAAATTCCTACTCGGAAAGCTCCTTTTCGCTCGTAAAATAGCGGAGAATCCCTTTGTAAATGGATGCTGCCACTTTATTTTGGTATTTAGACGTTTTTAATTCCGCCCTTTCGGCGGGATTGGACAAAAACCCCGCTTCCACAAGGACACCCGGTCTTTTTGCATGTTCCATAATATAAACGTTGCGAATGGGCCGCGCTTTGCGGTGCGTGTTTTCCAAATTGCGGCGAAGTTCGGCCTGGATAAATTTAGCAGCCCGCTCATTTTCCGGGTAGCGGGGGAAATAAAATGTCTGCGCCCCCCTCCAGCGGGAAGAAGTAATGGCATTGAGATGGATGCTGACAAAAAGGTCGGCGTCCGATTCATTGATCATTTGCAGCCTTTTCCGCAAATCTTCGGCCTTGCGCCGGCTCAGCCCCCGCGTGTCTTCGGCGGCCAAATCTTTGTCTTCTTCCCTCGTCATGATGACCAAAGCCCCTTGTTCCTGCAAGTAATCCCGCAGTTTCAAGGCAATGGCGAGGGCGATGTCTTTTTCCTTGGCATCCCCGTATCCGGCCCCGCCGTCCGGTCCGCCATGGCCGGGGTCAAGGACAATAATTTTTCCGGACAAAGGAAAATTCCATGATCTCCACAGTTTCTTGTCGCTGACGTCGTAAAGAATGACGGCAACCAAAGCAAAGACGGCAACCGTCAAGGCGATGATTCTCAAGTTTTTCCTCATTAATTGTTGCTTCTTCATTAATATCGATCAGCCTCCCGCTCGTCCCTATGTTTCATAATTATGGGACGAGGGGACAAAGTAGAACAAAAACGGCCGGCGGCGGACCTTCCGGCGGTTCATCCGGCTTATCCGCCGAAGCATCGGGCGGGTCCTCGCCGTTGCCAATCCGCCGGCCGAACCGGGCGCCGGGGGTGCCGTCTCTTTTGCGTGCCAGCCAAGCCGGGCAGGTGCCGGGGCCCGTCTCCGTTCCGCGCGAAGCCGCCGAATCGGGCGCCTGCTTCTCTCCTT
>CALKIU010000017.1 GCA_937995745.1 uncultured Bacillaceae bacterium
TTCCATATAACAGAGACAAAAAGACGAAGCTGGGACAGAGGAAGAGATTAGGCTTCCTGTTATTTATAAAAATAACAAAAACCTATTACAGAAGAACTCTTTTTACTTCAATAACGGATATGTATTGCTCAATAGAATCCCTTTTTCAACTTGTTCAAAATAAATAAAGCGGATGAGATAAATATCATATTGTAAATTTTATAATGGGTTTTTGCGGAATTGATTTTTCCCTTTTCCCAAAAATTTAAAAATATTGGTGTTTTTATAAAATAAATTAATAAAGTTTGAATTTTATGGCCAGTCCTTCAAAAAACAGACCACAGGACTGTATCGAATCTTGTTTTTTATTCCCATTTACCTGACAAATATATTTTGCAATTAATCCTGTTTTTTAAGAGGATATGTCAAATCCCTCTTTCTCGTTATGTTTTTTGATACATAAACAATGAAGCGAGTTTTGCGACCCATTTGAATATGCCTTGCTTTTCTCTTCAACTCTTTTATGTAAGCAACCTGCTCCCGACAATAAGTGTTCGAGCCCATGCGGTTTGACGTATTATGATCCGTTATTGAATTTTTGGATGATTTCTTAAAAATGGATCTTTTTCTATCTTTCGTCGGGAATCCAACACATCAATTCGTATTTGACTCTTTTTGACCCGTTTGAGTTTGTGCTCCCTGCTTGGAAGGCCGAGACTTATTCCTAAAAGAAAGCAAAAGAAGCAAAAGAGGAATGATCACTTGAAAAGGAAGCGAATAGAATGGCCATACCTTATCAGTAAATGCGAACAACTCCAGTACATTTTCGAACGACCATATGCATAAAACAACAGAAAAGATGACCACTGCGCCGGTCAAGCTCCTGTAATCATCAATTTTTATAATTTGGCTTAAACCTTTTACCGCTGCGTAAATGCAAATGCAGATTTTGGCTCCCCCGCCGATCATTAAGGTAATGTCCAAAAGTGGTTCTACATTAAACCATGGCAAAATCAGTGTTGTCAAATGAGGAACAAAGTTTGTGCGTCTGATCAAACCGCTTCCCAAAACAAATAAATCCCTGAAAAAGACAATCAGTACAGTAGCTATCGCTACTATCGTCGCTGAAAACACAACTTTTTTCAATTTTTCCTCTTTGTACAAAATCGGAAACACCATTAGGAAAGCAACCGCTTCCCCGAAAGGAAAAGATATAATGGAAAAAGCCGACTTAAGCACAGGAGTTATCCCGTTTTCCAACAATGGAAGGAAAGCCGTGAAATCCCGAACCGTAATCAAGGCCAGACTGATAATGAGAATGGCTATGTAAATTATAGGAACAAGTATTTCGCAAAGCCTTGCTAACACCTCTATCCCGCTGTTAAGAACATAAACCACGAGTACGGCAAAAATCCCGATGATCACACCCATTGGTGTTTCCGGAAACGTCATGGCGGTAATAAACTCTCCAAAATCCCTGAACACTATGGAAGCAACGTGTATGAAATACCATATATAGAAAACCGCCAAAATATTGCCGACAACTTTCCCCATTCTTTCTTTTAAAATTTCCACCAAAGTTTTTGATGGATTCAATAATGCTATCTTTACATATAACCACATTAATAAAAAACCGCCTGCCCCTCCGAGAAGAATGGCCAGCCAGCCGTCATTTGCCGCTTCTTGGACGGGAGATATGATCACAGTGCTTCCAAAAAGAAAACCTGATAAAAGCATAAACAACTGAATATGTGATATCTGAATTTTTTCCATTATTCCACAACTCCAATTATTTTAAATAATGTTTCTATCCAATCAGCGGGACCCGGAGGTCTTTCCCCCCCTACCATCATTAAACTGAGAACCAAACTGGTTGCCATGAAGAAAAAATACACTACATATACCCTTGCTTGTTCCTTTTTTCTTAAAAATTTGGAGACATCCAATACAATAATCAGCAAAAACACGGCCAAAATGATTAAAATCATGTCATTCATCCTTTTCCAACGAATCTCTTACGCTGCCTACACGCCTTAACTTGGCTTTCACTTTTATGTCGGCAGGAAGCTCACTGAACAGCTCGTTCCATTCTTTTTTTATTTTTTTCCAGTATTTAGGGTTGTATTTGCGCACTTGTTGTCCAAAACCGAATATATCACTTGAAAACTCCTTTTGAACCTTCTTCAGTGCGTCCTCTATTTCTTTTCTTACCACTTCTTCCGTTTTTCTCTCTAATTCGTATATTCTTTCCGGACATTCCAATTTTCCTGTCCCTGCATATTCCCCTACAGCCGCTTCAATGTTTACCTTGATACCGAGGGCAGCCGGTTTGCCTTTCTTGAAAGGAACATGAACCTTCCCTTTTGCCGATATTGTTTCAATCGCAACCAGCCCTTCCTCTACAGGAACATTTACGATTGTGCTTTTTATTTGATTGATGGCAAACAAGTATCCGCGCGTTTCCCTCCGGTTCAGCCACCCCGCCAGTTTTCCGTCTTTAAAAACGGCAATCCCTTCCGTTCGGACCTCTTTCTTTCCTGATTTTGTTATTTGTCCGATGGCGATTTGTTTTCCGCTGCAGTAAATATCTTTAACCAAATCAATTAACATGGTCCGCTTCACCGTTCCCCGGGCCACATTATTATCCACTGTTCTTTTAAGATACATGGCTTCTATGGGGTCCAAATCATTTTTGATTTCAAGAATTTCTTGGGGAGACACATCTTTTGCCACCAAAATATACATTTTGTAATTGATTTCATGGTCTCTTTGGAAAAAGTCGAGGGCTTCTATGATATCATCTTTTGCAAGATTTTCTCCAAGAATAAGAATCTGGGTGGCACTGAAAAAAAGCTTTTTGTCTAAAGTGGACAAGATGCCTCTAATTGTCTCAAAAAGCGTTTCACCTTCATAAGAAGACACATATGTCGGATACGGTGATCCATTTCCGCCTTGTCCCTTTCCTGAAGAAGTGGATTGAATGGCGGCCGGCTCCACCACTTGAACCGTTAGAAGAAGTTTACCGTCTTTCGTCCGTTCCAGTCCGGCAGCGGACACCAGATTCATTTCCGTCAAATCCCTGTTGTTCCAACATCCGGACAACAGAAGAGCAGATAAGAGAAAGATTGCCAGCAGAGCGATTTTGGCTCCTTTACTACCCTTTCTGCATATCACGTTTTGTTTTCATCTCCCGGCTTGTTGTTGTTAGATTGATCCGGACTTCCGGAGTTTTCTTCCACATGTTCCTGAGCACCCGATCTCGTGATCATTGCCCAGTAGGGGACCACAATAAAAGAGTCCTTGAGAATGGCGGACGTAATGGGGGCAAAAGGCGTCATATACGGTATCCCAAAAGAATGCAGCTTGCACAAGTGAATTAATACAGCGATTCCCACAAACCAAATTCCAAGAAACCCCAGAATATTAGCAGCAATTAAAACGACAAAACGTAACAGCATGGTCGCCCGGATAAAAGGCGGTATAATAAAACTGCAGATGGCAGTCGTTGCAACAATAATCACCATTAAATTGCTGGTTATTCCCGCAGCCACCGACGCTTCCCCCAACACGATGGCACCGACGATGCTCAATGCCTGTCCAATTGGTCTTGGCATGCGAACCCCTGCTTCACGGAGAAGTTCAAAAACGATAATCATCAAAAAAGCCTCGATGAAAGGAGAAAAAGGGATTCCTTGCCTTGAAGCGGCCAGGGTAATCATCAGTTTAAACGGAATAACCGTTTGATGAAAACTGACCAGCGCCACATACAAACCGGGAAGCAATACGGACACCAAAAGCGAAATTAAGCGGAGCAAACGCATGAACGTGGCAAAAAAAGCATGATCATAATAATCATCCGTCACTTGAATAGATTCGATAAAAAGATACGGAACGGTCAGAACAAAGGGTGTGCCGTCGCACAAAATAGCCACACGGCCATCCAGCAACTTTCCGACAAGTTTGTCACATTTTTCACTGTTTCCCACTGTGGGAAAGAGAGAAAAACGATAATCGGAAATTTGCTGTTCGATAATACCGGTATCCAAAACACCGTCAACTTTGATTTTTTTGAGCCTTTCTTTCACTTCTTTGACAATTTCGTCTTTGGCAATTCCTTTGATATAGCAGATGCAGACATCCGTTTTTGTCTGCTGGCCAATCTTCATCATTTCAATCTTTAAGTTCGGGTTTTTAACACGCTTGCGAATAAGGGTAGTATTCACAGCCAGATTTTCGACAAAACCTTCCCTTGAACCCCTGATGGATGTCTCCGTATCAGGTTCTTCCACTTGACGGCCCTGCACCCTCTTAACGCCAATCACGAGGGCTTTGTCCTCTCCCTCGATGAAAAGTAGAGCCTCCCCCGAGACGATGCTGTTCACAGCTTGATGCATAGTATCGGCTTCTTTTAAATCAACGTTAATTACCGCTTCTATAAACCGTTCGTATAAACGGCCACCTGCAGCCGGTGTATAAAATTCTTCAGATGAAAAACGTTCAATGAGCGGACGGATTACTTCCTGGTTCAACGTCCTTTTGTCAACGAGACCCCTAATAAACGCCACCAAAATCTTGATCGAACCGTTTTTTCCGCAAGTAAATTCCCGATACATAAAATCGTCTGTTCCCGAAAAAATTTCATTCAATCTTGTTTTTACTAGTTCAAGCCTTTCCGGGATTGGCTCACGCGAGTCAATAAAATTCTGAACCTTGTTTTGATTCGCCGTCTTCTCTTGATTTCTTATATTTATCATTTCTTCCACCTGTTAACAGTTTGACCCAAATGATTCGACAAAATTCACAAAATAATTTCTTTGAAAAACTATTTGGTTTTCGGTATTGCCGGAACAAACCGGAATAAAATAATAATTGCCCCCTCGCCAGGAAAACAGTTCTTTGAATGGGAATTCTTTGTAATAATGTTATTAAACTTAAAACACGGAAGGAAATATTTGTCACAAAAATAAAAAAGGAGTAGTCAAATTCTCCGCACTTGAAAAGAAAAAGGGGAAACAAATTTCGCAGTTCAAATAAAAACAATATGAGGCAGCAAAATTTGTTGCACGAAAAAAATAAAGCGGCCAAGCAGCAGCGCGGTCGGTTCTTATTTGCTCTCCCTCCCTTAAAATCCGGATTGCATGATACAACCAATCATCCTCGAGCGGTTCTGTTTCTTCCTTTTGTCTAACTTAACACAGGAAGATTCCGCTCCTAACTTCTTAATCCGACACGTACATCCGGCATCCGGTCGTTTCTTCAAAATCTGAAAAACTACCACATTATGCCAATCTCAATCCCAATTCCTGCGCATACACCCAAGCCCGCCGGAATTCCGGGATGCGCAGCCTTCGGTTGATCTCCTCATATTTTTGTGCCTTGTGGGTCGGATAATATTGATCCATCAAATTCACCAAACAATCGGGGGACAATTCTTGCTTGATAAAATCTAGCACCTTCTTCGCGTCCTCGAGTCCTCCCGGAAGCATTAAGTGCCTGATGAGAAGTCCGCGATAGGCCACGCCCCTGTCATCGGTCTTCAATCCGCCCACCTGGCGATCCATTTCTTTTAAAGCGGCCATGGCCATTTCCGGATAATTCCTCACTTTGGAATACTTTCGCCCCCGCTCCGGATCAAAATATTTGAAATCAGGCATATAAATATCGACAATTCCCTCAAGCAATTTCAACGTTTCCACTTTCTCATAGCCGCCGCAATTGTAAACGATCGGGAGACGGAGACCTTTTTGAACGGCAATATATACAGCCTCCACGATGTTGGGAACAAAGTGGGTCGGCGTCACAAGATTGATGTTGTGGCATCTGTATACATTTTGGACAGTGAGCATAATGTCCGCCAATTCTTCGTTGGAAACCGCCCGGCCGTAGCCGTAATCGCTGATCTCATAGTTCTGGCAATAGACGCATCTCATATTGCAATAGCCGAAAAAGACCGTGCCCGAACCTCTGGCCCCAACCAGCACCTCTTCTTCGCCGAGATGGGGCCCGTAACTGGAGACGATCGCTTCGTGACGGGCCCGGCAAAAACCACCCTGCTTGGTCCGGTCCACGCCGCACTCATGGGGACACAAATGACAATCGGTGTAATGCTTTTTCGCTTCCTCTACCCTCTTTTTCAGTTCGCCGTTTTCATACATCTTGATATAACTCGGTAGAATGGCCATGTGCATCATTCCTTTTAAAGAGTCTTATTGAAAATTCTTAAAAACGATGGAGTGGCAAAATATTTCCATTCAAACCATTGGAATGACGATGAGACGAACGATTTTCCCTAATTCTATTTTCCCTGTTTTTCTCCTTCATGACAAACCCGCTCTATTCTGAATTTTTTCAAAACTACCGGATCCTGGCCGATTTTTATAAAAGTATTCCGGCGGTGCCTGAAAAAGCGCCTGGATTCCCGCGGACTGTGGAATCCGCAAAAGAGCTGTGCGTTTACGGTAAAAAAGGGAGCCAAAGCGTCAGTTGGCCTGACACTTTGGCCCCCTAATTTGACATGCCTGTTTTTCTTGTTTGGCATGCCTGCAAAGTTGTTAAGCGGAAGAAAGTTTCGTTTCTTCTTCATCATCTTCGATTGCAGCTTTCATTCCTTGGATTACTCGCCATTTTTTCGCGGCTTTTCATACTGCGGCTGTTAAAACGATTGCACCGGTGGATTTATTTGTTTGCCATCATCGATTCCAGCACATACGCCTGTTCAAAACCGCCCCGGACGGCGTCTCCGAGCATTCCGTAGCCTAAGGCATCGCCGAGGACGAAGACATTTTCCATCTTTTCCTTCAACGGTTTTTCCAGGGGGTTATACGGGACGATTCCCATGGAAATCACCACATACTTCGATTCAATTTCCGTTTCTTTGCCGGTCGCCGGGTCTTCCACCACAACGCTTTCCGGCATGATCTTTACTAATTTATGGCCGGTAATCACGTTGACGCCAAGTTTTTTCAATTTGTTTTGCAGGCGCAATCTGGCCGCGGGATTCATCCGTTTGCTCGTTTTTGTCAAAAACTCCACATGGGTGACTTGGTTGCCGGCCTCCGCCAGGCGGCGGGCAATCCCGTGGCAGCTCAGGCCGCTCCCGATGACGGTGATTTTTTCATTCGCAAAGCCCCGCTCCTGCAGTTTAATATCTTCATACGTATAGACGTGCTCCAAATCGACTCCTTCCACATCCGGAAGACGGGGTACTCCGCCTGTGGCAAGGAACACGGCATCCGGCTCCAGGGCCATGATGTTTTCCACGGTTCCTTCCGTATTGAGACGGACATCGACCTCGAGACGCTTCATTTCATTGCGCATATACTCCAGATACCAGGCCATTTTTTTCCTGTAAGTCGGTTCATCGACGAGATTCAACTGGCCGCCCAGCTTGTCCGTCTTTTCCAAAAGCGTCACGCGATAGCCTTTCTGTCTCAGTACCTGGGCTGCCTCGCATCCGCCCGGACCGCCGCCGACGACAACGATATGGCGCTTTTCCGCTCCGGGAACCGGCTTCAACTCATTGAATTCCCGCTCCCGCCCCGCTCTTGCGTTGATGGAGCAGCGGATATGCTGGTTCCGGTTCACCCCGTGGACACAGTGGAGGCAATTGATGCACTTGTTGATTTCCGTTTCCCGGCCTTCCTTCGCTTTTCTGGCCCACTCCGGATCGGAAATCAGCCCCCGCCCGATGGCGACAAAATCCGCTTTCCCTTCCGCGAGAATGCGTTCGGCAAATTGCGGTTCGCGTATCGAGCCGACGGTGATGACGGGAATGTCGACGACTTTTTTGACCTCCTCGGCGAGGTACACCCGCCAGCCCTGTTCAAATAACGGGGATTCGATGATTTTATCCTGCGAATCATACGTTCCGCAAGTGGCGTGGATGGCGTCCGCCCCGAGTTTTTCCAGGTATTTGGCGATTTCTTTTCCCAACTCCAAATCGATGCCGCCTTCGACAAAATCATCCACATTGAGCCGGACGATCAAAGGAAAATCGCCGCCGCATTTTTTGCGGATGCCGACAATGATTTCCTCCAAGAACCTCATCCGGTTTTCAAAGCTGCCGCCGTACTCGTCCGTGCGCTGATTGGCGTTCGGACTGAGAAACTGGTTGATCAAATAGCCGTGCGCGGCGTGGATTTCCACCCCGTCAAAACCGGACAGTTTGGCCCGGACGGCGGCTTGGACAAATTTTTCCACCAGGTCTTTGACCTCTTCGGTGGTCAATTCCCGGGGCACTTCTCCGACAGCCTTACAAGGAATGCTGCTGGGAGCGACAATTTGTTTTCCGTGGAGAAGCGCGCTGCTCGATTGCCGGCCGGCATGGTGAATTTGCACAAACACCCGCGCGCCGTACTTTTTCAACGCATTGGCCAGGCGGAACATCCCGGAAATGGCCCGGTCATCGTCGAGCCGCAATTGACGGCTGAACCCCTTGCCGTACTCCCAATCAACACAGGTAAATTCCACGATGATTAACCCGGTGCCGCCTTTGGCCCGTTCTTCATAATAAGCAATGAGATCATCGGTCACTTCGCCGTTAAAACCGGCCAGATTGGTGCCCATCGGCGGCATGACAATCCGGTTTTTCACGGTCAAACTGCCGATTTTTCCTTCTTGAAACAAGTGTTGATAACCCATCATCCAGCCCCACTTTTTTTATTTGTTTACCGATTCTTAGAAAGCTCACATATTTATTGTAACGAAGACAAACGAAATTTTCGCACAATCGTTTTGATAATTCCATGACATTCGCTGTTGAAAAAACGGCCAGCCGCCGAAGAGACGAGCCTGTTCCGCCATGGTGCTGCCAGATCCTGAAAACAAAATCATTAAAAAACACCCCCGTTTGTCCTTAAAAGCCCCTAAAAAGTGTCCCAATTTTTCCGCGCAAAAAATATCCATAATATGAAAATCCAATCATGATAAAAAAGCACAAAACTGATGAAACCCAATCAGTTTTGTGCTCTCATTTATCATCCGGCACAGCCGGCTCCGGGCAACCGGCTTTCTTTTTTAATAAATCGTCAAGCTTTCCCAAACCGGGATGGCTGCCAAAATAATTAATGCCCGCAAAGCAAATCCGCCGGCAATGACAGAAATGTCCGACACGATGGTCAGGAGTGAATGATGCCCCTTTTTGGCGGGAGACAGTTTTCTCGCCTTGAGTTGGTTAAAGATAAAGGCCAGGAGCGGAAAAACGAGACCGAGTCCGATAAAATAGCCCCAGAATACAAGGGAATAAACCCCGGATACAAGCAGTTCCGCAGACTCCCGGGCAACCGGTCCTTTCACGCCGAAGTACATGATGCCCATGAAAACCGCGACAATGACGAGTTCGGCGGCAATCAACCATATATGGGCCAGCCCTTCCCGGCCTTCGGTGAACTTTTCTTTTTCAATGAACATGGCGAGAAGAGACGTGATCGACAGCCCGGTGGACAAAGCGGAAACAACGAAAAGAATCGGCATGATTCCGGTCGCCCAGAACGGCACCGCCTCCACCACGGCGAGCAGCAGACCGGTATATGCACCGGTGGCAAGCGCCAAAATGGCTCCGGCAATCGTAACGATGTTCGGTACTGTCTTATTTTTAAAAGTAAGGAAGGCTTTAATTAACCCAATGACAATGAATAAAGCAAGAATATACACGCCCCAAGTCATCACCGATTTGGGGTTGGAAAGAAGCCCGATCAAGAGCCACGGCTTTCGCAGCCCCTGGCCGAGGTCGAATACTAACAGAACGGTTCCGATGGCGACGATAAAAGGAGCGATGTAATAGCCGATCCGGGTCAGGCTGGAATTTTTTCCAAGCCAGCCTTTTTCCGCGGCAAAAGATGTGAGATAAGCTCCCGCTCCGAGTCCGCCTAAAAACAAGTAGATGATAATCAACCAGTGCCAATGCATGTATCCACCCTCCTATTCTTTCGGAATAATGACCCAAGACGGATTGGTAATTTCCGGTTCCGGCACTCCCGGCACTTGGGCCGTTTCTCCATAAGTTTTTCTCAACTCTGAAATCTTGCCGAATTTGAGGGCTCCCATCGGACAGTTTTCCACGCAGGCGGGCAACTCTCCCCTGTCCTGCCGTTCATAACAAAAATGACATTTCGAAACCCTTCCCGTTTTGTCGCTGAATTGGGGAGCCTGGTACGGACAGGCGTACATGCAGTATTTGCATCCGATGCACTTATCGGGGTTTTGAATGACGATTCCGTCTTTTGTCCTTTTTGTATAAGCTCCGACCGGACAGACGTTGGCGCATGCCGGATTTTCACAATGGTTGCAGCTGATGGACAAGAAGACATTTTTTCTCGTTTCTGACGTTAATACCCGGCGCCACTCGACGCCTTCTTCCCAGTTGTTTGTCTCTTTGCACGCCGCTTGGCAAACCCGGCAGCCGACGCATTTTGTCTGGTCGTAAAGAAAACCGATTTGTTCCCCTTCTTCATGGGCTTGAACCGTTGAGGTGGTTTTCGATTTGATCCCGGTCAGTCCCAAAGCGCCGACCGACAAAGCGGCCGTTCCAAGGACACCCATTTTGATGACTTTACGGCGGCTCATTTTGACAGGTTCTCTTGAATCCATTCCTTTAATTCTCCTTTCTTTGCATGATTTCCCGAAGCGGAAAAAATAGCTTTATATCAACCATTTCCGTCATAAGCAGCTTCTTGCGGGCCATTGGCCGTTTTTTCCAATCGTTTTTAAGTCTGGCAGAATCCGCTCCAAAACGCGGCGCAAACGGCATATTGAACAACATGCTTACTTTCTGCGGCGCATATCCATCAAGAGCGCTCCGCCGGCCGCCAAGACAGCAATCACGAGTCCGCCGCCGAGCAAAACATTGTTCGCTTCCCGTTTAATAGGTTCAATCGGCAGCGGTTCGTAGTGTTCAAATTTTTGTTCCGATGCTCCGGCCGTATCATCTGTCGCTCCGCTTGTTTCGTCCGCTTGTTCGGAGGCGCCGGCCGTGTCATCGGCTTGTTCGGATTCACCGGCGTTATTCTCCGTTTGTTCCGTTGTTCCGTCCGCTTGGTCCGGTGCATTTTCCACATCATCATCCGCTTGTTCTGAAGCCCCCGCCGTTTCATCCGCCTCTTCTTTTGTGTCCGCGGCTTGCTTCGCCTCATCGCCAGTTTGTTCCGCCGTTTGGGCATCTCCGCTTTCAGAAGCGTTGGCGTACGGCTCCACTTTGATGGTCGGCAACATCAACAACAGAATAAAGGTCAAAATGATTAGCGCCAGCCCGCGCAAAACTATCTTTCCGGTTCTTTTCATTTATTTTGATGCCTCCTCTCCGATACGAACGGCTGATTTTTTATTTCCCGACAATATTCCCTTCTCTTTGATTTCAGAAATGGCAATTTGCCCAATCGTTCCCGTGATGAAACCGGTGATGACCGCTGAAATGAGCAGAACGGGAAGGTATAACAAAATCACCGATTCAGCCAGCAAAAACCCGGCAACTGAGATCTGTGCGGTATTGTGAACAATGGCTCCCGCAACGCTGATTCCCTTTATGCTGAAATGATTGGACAGCTTTTTGTAAAGGAATATCATCACCAAGGCACTCAAGATGCCGCCGCTGAGACTGAAGGCAAGCATCATGACTCCTCTCGTCAACAACGCCACCACGATGCAGCGGATCGTTACGACAAGAAGAACATCCCTCGGGCGCAAAAAAACGACCGCTATCAAAGTGATGATATTGGCCAGTCCAAGCTTCACTCCCGGCACAGGAACAGGTATCGGAATAAATGATTCCAATAAAGAAATCAGGATCGCATTTGTAACAAGGATGATAATGACTGCATATCTTTTGTTTTTTTCCATTTCTACCTGCCCACTTTCCGTTCCCATCACAGCCGTGATGAAAAGATTGTTTCAAACGACATGACAACTTTTCCCAATCCTCTTATTTTCGAATTGATCTGATAACAGACTGATCAGATGAAAATGGTTTTTATTGCCGGCTTTGTCCGAACACCCGTACCGTGACAACCTTTGTCCGAATGCCCATGTTGTCAATCAGATGGAAATGTCATCAATATCCGTTTTCTTGGTGCCTTCAATAAGGATGATGGTTTTATTAGGCAGGCAAACAATGCTTTCACCCGGGGCATCGATTTTTCCCGTCAGGACGCACACTTCGTCAGGACATGATGATTCTTCCACCCAAATTTTGTCTTTTTCCGTCACGATCCGTATATAATGGCCGTCCGAAAGACTTAAAGGAATTTCCTGCCTTTCATTGCTGCGCTTTAATGGAATCGTTGCATAAATTTCTCCGTCTATTTTTATAACGGCTGTTTTATCCATCCTGCCGGAAAGAAACATCTCTTTGACATACCGCCCTCCAAAAGTTGAGAGCAAGGCGATCACTAGCAAAACAACAATGAGAAGATCTCCTTTTTTCAACCTCACGGGACCACCCCTGACTGTACCAATTGATATTCTTCTTTCGTAATTTCGAATTTTTCTTTACTTATGCCGGATGTCACGTATACCTTTTTATCGGAGGTAATGAAAATCGCTTCCGTGTCAGGCAGTCCCTCAATAAACTGCATCCCTTTTTCCAGTCCTAAAAGAAACGTGGCCGTGGACAATCCGTCCGCATCTATGGAATTTTTGGTGATGATGGAGACGCTGAGCAGAGAATTTTCTTCCGGATATCCCGTTTCAGGATTGAGAATGTGGTGATATCTTTTTCCCCCGTCTTCGAAATATCTTTCATACGTTCCCGAAGTAACAAGACTCTCATCTTCCAGTTTGACAATACCCATATAATCGCCGCGCGCTGTGAAAGGGTCTTGCAGTCCGATTCTCCAGGGGGTCCCGTCCGGCCTTTCGTTCAAAACCAAAATATTTCCGCCCAAATTGACAATCGCATGTTTGATTCCCGCTTCTTTTAAAATTTTCGCCGTTTCATCGGCCGCATAACCTTTGGCAATGGAGCCGAGATCGACTATCATACCGGGGACAGCAAGGCGGGCGCTCATCTTTTCTTTGTCTAATAGCAAATTTTGATAGTTTACCAGCGACAGGGTATTTTCTATTTCCGTTTTTCCGGGGACTCTCGCTTCGTCCGAACCTATATTCCAAAGTTTCACTAGGGGGCCGATGGTGATGTCATATTTACCGTTGGAAATTTCTGAATAATATTTCCCTTTTTCCAGCACATAAAACGTTTCCGGGCTCAGTTTGACAAATCCTTTTCCCGCTTCCTGATTCAGGCGCGTTATTTCGCTTTTCTCATGTTCATCATTAATCGTCATTTTTTCTTCTATTTCAGCAATCCGTTCAAAAGCTTTCCGGAAAAGGGCTTCGGCTTCTTCCGCTTCATCAAATATCGTCAGTTTGACAACCGTTCCCATTAAAAATTCGCTTTCACTGACAGGTTCATATTCTTGGGAATCGCCGGTGTCTTTTGCCAAAGGGGTGCATCCCGCAAGAAGTGCCACGAACAACAAGATAATCAGTGAGGGCTTTGGTGACCGTTTTCTGCGTTGCATTGCTCACGCCTCCATCCAATAACAAACCAATCGTGTAAATTTCCCGCAATTGACATAACGGAGGAGCAGATGATCCGCCCCCCGTTAAAACATTTCCATTATTTTGCTTATTTTGCTTCAGCCAACGCTTGTTTAGCCAAGTCAAAGAATTCTTTCACGTGGATGGATACACCCGCAATATCGTCCGTGTGTCCTTCGTCATCTATGTAAGAAATCTTTTCCGGGTCTTGCGTTTTAATCAAATGGGCTTCCGCTTTTGCAACTTGTTCATGCCATTCCGCTTGCGCTCCGCCTTTTTCCACAAGACCGTATGCGCCGGATCTGGACAAGTTGTCTTTATCGAGAACGTCTCCTTCTTCAACAATTGCGTTGAAGTCGACTGCAACGATCGTTCCGTTCACTACAGCAATATGGGCAAAGTTTTTAAATCCTTTTGTAAATTCTTTTTCTTGTGCGTAGTAGATTCCGTCTTTATAATCTCCCTTGGCAACAGGGCCGTTTTCCAAAGCTTTTTTGGCCAGATCAAAGAAGTCTTTTACTTTGATGGTCACACCGGCGATGTCATCTGTATGGCCGTCCTCATCGGTAAAAGCAACTTTTTCAGGATCCTGTGTTTCAATCAAATATTCTTCCACAAGCTCTGCTTGCTCATGCCAAGGCGCTTGGGCATCTCCTTTTTCAACCATCGGGTATCCGCCCTCGGCAGACAATGTATCTTTATCTTTGCCTCCGTTCAGATTGACTCCGTTCCAGTCAACGGATGCAATTTTGCCGTCTTTTACTTCAATTTTTACAAAATACTTCCAGTCTTTAGAGTAAGCTTCGTTTTCCGCATAGTAAAGACCGTCTTCATATTTTCCTTCGGCGCCCGTTTTGCCGCAAGCGGCCATTCCAAAAACAAATAATGCTATTAATGAAAACACAAAAAATTTCTTCAGCATGAAGTATCCTCCCTTTAAGTTAAATAACATATTAATGTTACACATATAATTTACCATTGGGATAAAAACGGTTACATTCTGAAAATCGTCCCTAAAATAGGGACATTTGTCCCGCCGGTGTCAAAAAATGCTTGATTTTGTCATTAGTTGTGATGTTTTATTCAGTTTTGTTACAAAAAGTTCACAAACACGAGGGTCCTGTTTTAGGAAATGTATGCTAAAACCGAATCATGAACAGCGGGAAAACCGCCTGCCGGAAACGGAATGATTCCATCAGCTTTGCCGGGCCGCCAAACGGTTTGAACCCCCTCCGATTCCCGGGGGATTCAACCATCCCCGCTTCCGCTAAAAAGTAGGACGGGAAAAATTCCCTCCAAACCGTAAAAAAAAACAGCTAAAACCAAATTCTTCGTTTTAACTGTTTTTTCCGCTCTGGTTTTGTCTCTTTTACAGCGAAGCAAGTTTCCCTGTAGACCGTTCCGCAAAGGCATATCCGGCTTTATGCCAAATTTTTTTGATGCTTCAGCCAATAAACGGCGGCTTCCGTCCGGTTGGACACGTTCAGTTTTTTGAAAATATTGCTGATATAATTCCGCACCGTTTTTTCTGATATGGAAAAAATAGCGGCAATTTCTTTGTTGGATTTTCCGAAGCTGATCATTTGCAAAATATCTGTCTCTCTTTTGCTCAAAGAATGCAAATTGTCATAATTTCCGTTGCCGTGTCTTTTGGCGATAAAATTGACGGCATATTTGGCAAGAGCCGAATCTAAAACATATTCCCCTTTGTAAACTCTCAAAATATCGGCTTTTAACTTGTCTTTCGTAATGTCGATCAACAAATACCCGTCCACCCCGGCCCGGATGGCCGATATGACGGCATATTCGCGGGAACATTCAGATAGAATCAATATTTTGACTTCAGGAAACTTGCTTTTTATTTTGGAACAGATGTGAATTCCATCACCCTGACATACATTGGCTACGAGGAAAATGATATCAGGTTTGATTTTGGGAACGATTTCAACCGCATTTCTGATATTGTCCACCTCTCCGCACACGTCCACAAAATCAAATGATTCCAAAACAAGCTTCAGCCCATCCCTCACAATATTGTGGCCATTGACCAACAGCACCCTGACCCTGTTTTTGTTCATCACTGGATGATCATCTCCTTGGGCAGTCAGCTTTTAAAAACTATTCTAAAATAATTATAAAGCTTGTTGGAACGTTGTGGCGGCGAATTGACTATTTGTACCAAAGATTTCACATTTGCAATAGTGGAAAACCTGTTGATGGGGAATAATATTCTTTTTTTTACTGACATTGTCTATGGTGTGACAAAGGTCACTCCACTCATATATCCAAGTCCTATTTTCTGGCCAAAAAATATTTCAATTTTCCGTTATTTCACTACAATCGCTGACTCTCCGGGCAACGCAAACATCAATGGGTTTCCGCGCACCTTCTCCGGCAAACTGGCCGCTTTTACCGGCAAAAAAAACGGCCGGATATGAGAATCCGCTTATATTTACAAAAAGTCAGTTATACACTATACTAAAATAACAAAATAAATTGAAAATTGGCAGGTATGAACATGTTCACAGACAATATGACAGAAAAAACCCCTATCAATGTTGCAAAAAACGGCCGGCCTGCCGATATGGACGGCCTTGTCAAGCTGCTCATTGCCATTATGCTTGCCGTCACGGCGTTTTTTCTCGATCAACCGGTCAGCCTCCTGCTCCTGTCCGCTTGTTTATTGATTTCCGCTGTTGTTTTAAGAATCAAATGGCGGACGTTGTTCCTCAGCACCGTTTCCTATGTGGTCATCGTCCTGGTCCCGTTTCTTTTCGGCTACCTCATGAGCGAACTTCTCTACTTGTTTACCGGCAACGAATTATTTGCATTTCAACAAAGCGGCTATGACGTCTTCCTGAGGATCTTCCGGCTGTTTGTCATTTGGTTTGTGAGCATCCTGTATTTTCACACTACCCCGCTAAAAACGATCATCGGGCTGTTGGACAAATTTCTTTTTCCGTTAAAAAAAGCCGGCGTGCCCACGGAAGACTTTTTGAAAATTGTCATGTGCGTCGTCCTTGATTTGAAACAAAAAGGCGCGGAATTAAAAGAAAACTTTATGGAAAACGCCCGGGCCGTCATGGGCGGGGATCAGGCGACATTGAAAGCGAAGATGAAAGGGGTCTCCCGCATCATTGTTTCTTCGCTGGTGAATTCTTTCGAAAAAATCGACGATATCCAGCAATCGATAGAAAATCTGCAGGCTGACGATCTGTACGGCTACAAACTGAAAATCTCGCTGAAAGAAATCGTTGCGCTCGTCATCTTCAGTTTCTTCATCTGGGGACTTTTTTGGATAGAAAAGGAATTTTTCTTATAGAGATAGAGGGCGGAACGTTCGCAGTTTGCGCGCCCCGCGGCTGCAAAATGCGCCTCTGATGGAGACGTGATTTTGGAAAAAGAACCGGACATAATGACGAAAAAAGAACCGGATACAATGACGAAAAAAAGAACCGGACATATTGCCGCAAATATGTCCGGTTCTTTTTTTGACCCGACCAGAGCTGTTTTTGCGGCCCCGTATGATCGCAGGAAAAGACACGGCTGAGCGGGCGCGTACCCCGGCGATCCGGAACGTCCCCGCTTGCCGCGCATTCACGCTATCCGCGAATGGGAACGGGCTTGTTCTCCATTTTATAATAGCGGATCATATATAATAAGAATTGGCAGCGCCGGGGTTCAGATTCGTCCCTGCAACTGCAGACAAAATCATCTTGCCAAATTTCACACCATACATCAGGCACAGACTGGAAATGGAGACATGCAGCGAATGGAACAAGACCGAATTTGGACGAAAGATTTTGTTTTGTTATTGGCGTCTAATTTTTTCGTGGCATTAAATTTTTACTTGTTGATGACGACAATGGCCGTCTACGCCATTCAGCAATTCCGCGCATCAGAAAGCAACGCCGGTTTGGCGGCAAGCATTTTTATCATCGGTGCCTTGCTGGCCCGGGTTCTGGCCGGTAAATTTATTGATGTGGTAGGCCGCAAGAAATTGCTGTTCGGCGGGCTGATTTTATTTTTACTCGGTTCCGTATTCTATTTGTTTGCGCTAAACTTGGGTTTCTTAATGGCGGTCCGCTTTATTCACGGTATCGGGTTCGGCATCTCAACAACGGTTTTGACAACTGTCAATATGTCTGCCCTGCCGCCCCATAAAAGAGGCGAAGGCATCGGCTATTTTTCTTTGAGCACCGCTGCCGCAACAGCGATCGGGCCGTTTTTGGCACTGTATTTGATCCATCATTTCACCTTTCACACGATGTTCGTTTTTTGCATCATCTTCAGCGTCACCGCCTTGGCGGCTGCGGCATTCGTAACGATCACCGAGCTTGATTTAAGCGTTGAACAAAAAGAAAAAATCAAAAGAAGCTTTCGTTTCAAAGACTTTTTTGAAAAGAAGGCCCTGCCCATTTCCGTGCTGATGTTCATCAGCGGCATCGGCTACTCGGGAGTCGTTTCCTTTATAAACCCGTATGCGATGGAAATGAACTTAACAAACGCCGCTTCTTTTTTCTTTATCGTCTACTCCGTCTTTTTGTTTCTTGGGCGCCCGGTGGCGGGAAAAATATTTGACGTCAAAGGCGAAAATATTGTTGTATATCCTTCTTATCTCTTTTTTTCGCTCAGTCTGCTGCTCATCGCTTTGGCCAAAAACGGCGTCCTTCTTTTGCTGGCGGGGGCCTTTATGGCGCTCGGCTACGGAACATTAATGTCCAGCATGCAATCCATCATCGGAAAAGTGTCGCCGCCGCACCGGCTGGGACTGGCCATTTCCACGTTCTTTATTTTCATGGATGCCGGGATGGGAACGGGCCCCTATATTTTAGGGTTCATTGCCGAAAAGTATGGATTCCATGCCATGTATGTTGTTTTGGCGGCTGCCATATTCCTCTTGATACCCGCTTATTACCTCGTCCACGGGAGAAAAGCAGGCGCTGAAAAAAGCGGCTCCCATTAAAGGTTTTGTTATTTTCTTACGGAAAGCAGCGGGCATCGGCCCGCTGCTCTCGTCTTTGTAAAATTGTTTTGCCAGGGATAAGTCCAGGAAAAGCTCCAAAGTATTTCGGATTTCAAATATCATGGCCAAGATCATAAAAAAACAGCGGACGGAAAATTCATTTTTCCGTCTGCTGTTTTCGTGGTTTGATTATCTTTCGCAGGCCCAGCCGTCTTTATCGCGGTCCATTTTTGGCTGGTAAGCAGGATGGTCGGCCGGAACGCCGTTAGGATAGTCCACCCTTAATTCTGTGCAATTCTTGTAATTCTTTGTTCCACCGGAAGGCGGTGGTGTTGCAGGTTGGCTTCCACCCGATGAAGATCCGCTTCCTCCCGAGGAACCGCTTCCGCTTGAAGAACCGCTGCCGCCTGAGGAAGTCGAGCCTTTCGGTTGGCTGGAAGAACCGCCGGAAGACGAGCCGCTTCTTTCACACTTGGTAAACCCATTATCCGTCACATAGCCGCTGACGCTCCAAATTCTCTTTTTGCTGTTTTTCGCCCTCGTTTCGGCGGCCCGGAATTCATCCAAATACTTGTACGGCGGGTCATAAATATAAGCTACGCGGGCATAACCTTCTTCGAGAAGTGTTTTTTGGACGGACACTCCGTCGACAAAGACATAAGCCAGCAAACGGTCGTATTTATCCCGCTTGGGCCCGTCGAATTCCAATGTAACTTGTCCGCTTCTCAACAACTGTTCGTTCCGCGCGGATGCTTCTTTTCCGTACAATTGAACGCATGTGTTGGGAGATTTTGATTCCGGCGTATCGATTAAAAGATAGCGCACGGTTTCTTCTTTGCCGTTATAAATGACGACGGCTGTATCTCCATCAACCACCCGGACAAATTGGACAGGAACTTGATTTTTATTGACAGGTTTCGTTTGTTTTTTGCCCGGGGCAGAAGCCTGAGATGTATCCTGCTCCTTTATTTTATCTTTTTCCGATTCGCTTTGTTCCGAATCTTCTTTTTGCTCAGCTGCTTTTTCTTCACTGGCTTTCTTATCTTCTTTTTCTTTGCTTTCCTCTACGCTTTCTGCAGTCTGTTCCGTTCCCGGTTCGTTATTATCAGGAACGTTCGGCTCTTCTTCGGGCATGAACAGACCAATAATGAACAGCGCTGCCAAAATGGAAAGAATGACTTTCCAATTAAATTTTCTTTTACGTTTTGCGGCCATCTTCTTTCACCTCTTTTCATTCTATCAGTCTTTTAATTTGCAGATAAAAATCATTTTCATATTTGAAAACAAATTTATGTAAACTATTATGAAAAACAGACGGAACAGTCATGATACCAAAAAGAAGAAGACCAAGCCACTCAGAAGGAATAACTTTATTTAACAGCAAAAATTTGTAATATTATGACAATTATTTTCACAAATATACCAGATTAAAGTTGGCACGGGCACCAACAACACACAAAATGGCGCCTAACATACAGGGCCAACAGTTAACATTCCGTTGTTGGCAATATTTTTTATATATAGTAAAAATTATCCAATAATCAGAATTTTTTTGTTGAAAAAACACATCTACCCACATCAGTTAATCATATTTCCCCTTGTTTTTCAACAGTTGTATCACCCAAATGACTTTGGGGCCTTATACTTATTTTTTGTAATTATGAAAGCGGAGCATTATTTTGTTATAATTTAAGCAACCATGATTAATCGGGAGAAGGCTATGAGGGAACTTAACAGTACAGAGGAAAAAATATTGGATAAAGTTTTATATTTGATCGGCAAATTGGGCACTTTTCATGTACCGGTCCGGGCGATTGCCAAAGAAGCCGACGTCAATGTAAGTGCCGTCAATTATTATTTCAAAACAAAAGCGGAATTGATGAGGTATGTGAAAGAATTCTATTTAGCCAATACGATGGCCGCCTATTCCGCTTTGGAAAATGAAGAATACACGGATGAAGAAAAAATCATTGCCGTTGCCAATGAAATTATGGAATACAGCCTGAAGTATCCGGGAGTCCTAATCATCTTGAAAGAAGCCGAAAAAAACAAGAACAAAGATGAATTGGACGCCAAAATCATCGAAACCACCAATCAATTAAACGACAAGTTGCATCGTTTGTTGGCAAAAGTTTTAAACGCGGAAAACGAAGAAAGCCGGTACAACAACATGATATTCATGTCCTCGATAGTTCATCCGGTTTTTAACATGGACATTACCCCCTCTTTTGACAGAGAAATTTTGCTGAACAAAAACGAAAGGCTGAAATATATCAAATATTTGCTCGAGCAATTGAAAAACAAGCCATAAGGCCACCGCGGATTTTATTTTTATGGAAAAACGGAAACCTCGCCCGCATGATACTCCGGCATTCGGCCGGAGTTTTTTCTTTTAAAAAGAGAATTATTTTCCCTGGTTGCGGACGGTAAGTCATAGATGCTTGTCTGAGCGGACTGCTTTTTTAAAAAAATTGTCATGAATCATTCAAACAAATTGTTTGAAACAAATTGTTTTAGATTGTGAAGTGTTATACAATCAAATTGTGCATTACTTCACAAATAAGGAGTGACTTGACATGGCTTTTCCCTCCCTTTTCAGTCCGATTAAAATCAGGGACATGGAATTAAGAAACAGGGTCGTCTTCCCGGCAATGGGTACAAAAATGGCGACAAGAGACGGATTTGTCACAAAGCAGCTCATCGATTATCACGTGGCAAGAGCTTTGGGCGGCAACGGCTTGAATTTTGCGGAAGTCTGCGGCGTTCACGGTCCTTCCACTCCGCCAGCGTTTTTGGCCATCCATGACGATGAGTACATCCCCGAGTTGAAAAAACTTACCGATGCCGTCCATGAGGCAGGCGGAAAAATCGGTGTCCAGCTTTGGCAAGGAGGAATGGTGGCCGCGACATACCGAATGGACGCAGTCATTATTCCCAGTGACCTGCCTTTGCCAAACGGCCACGTCATTCCCGGGGCAACTGTTGAAGCGATATCAGAAATTGTCCAATCCTTCGGGGAAGCGGCCAGACGCGCGGTTGAAGCCGGTTTTGACTGCGTGGAGTTTCACGCCGGGCACAACTATTCCCCCCATGCGTTTTTGAGCCCCGCTTTTAACAAACGGACCGATGAATACGGGGGAAGTTTGGAAAACCGGGCCCGTTTTTCATTGGAATGCATCCGGGCGATTCGGAAAAACATCCCTGACACGATGCCGCTGTTTATGAGAATTGTGGCTCATGACGACTACCTGGAAGGCGGCCTGACGATTGAAGAAGTCATCGAATTTTGCAAAATGGCCAAAGAAGCGGGAGTCGACGTTCTCAATGTGTCGCGCGGAAATTTTTCATCGGCGGCCATCAAATACGAAGTGCCTCCCATTGATCTGCCGAGAGGCTTTAATGTGAAAAATGCGGCAAGAATCAAAAAAGAGACCGGCATGATCACGATTGCCGTCGGACGTATCAACGATCCGGCGTTGGCGGAAGAAATCATCGCCTCGGGGCAAGCGGATATGGTCACGGTTGGCCGCGGGCAGTTGGCTGATCCGGACTTTTGCAAAAAAGCGAAGGAAGGACGGGTGGAAGACATCGTCAAATGCATCGGCTGCAATCAGGGCTGTTACGACGGGTTCGTTTCGCCTGATTCCCCGCACATTACATGTCTCCGAAATCCGGCCGTCGGAAGGGAAGCGGAATTCCGTCTCAGCCCGGCCAAGGAACCGAAGAAAGTCTTGATTGCCGGTGGCGGCGTTGCCGGACTTGAAGCGGCCATTACGTTAAAAAGAAGGGGCCATGAGCCCGTCCTTTGCGAAGCATCCGATACTCTCGGCGGGCAGTTTCTTCTCGCCGGACGCGCTCCGAGAAAAGAAGAAATGACAGAAGCGGCCATCGCGATGGGAGAAATGGCCAAAAGAGAAAATGTCGACATTAGGCTGTCCACCCCTGTAACGCCTAATCTGATCCGCGAAATTCATCCAGATGAAGTGATCATTGCCATAGGAGCGGAACCGGTAAAACCGGATATTCCGGGAATAGATCTGCCCCATGTGGCCAGCGCACACGACGTTCTTGCCGGCAAAGCGGAGGCCAAGGGAAATGTGGTTGTCATCGGCGGCGGCCTCGTCGGACTGGAAACGGCGGAATATCTTGCGGCGGGCAACCATGTTACCGTTTTGGAAATGCAAGATGATGTCGGGAAAGACCTCGGGCAATTGCGGAAAATCTGCGTCATGGAACACTTGCATATGTCGGGAGTCCAGCTTGTAACGAACGCCACGTGCGTGGAGATTAAGGACAATGCCGTGGTGATTGAAAAAGACGGCGAGCGCCAAGAAATTGCTTGTGACTCGGTAGTGGTAGCCGTCGGAGCAAAACCCCGAGCTTCCGAAGATTTATCGTCGTATTGTGATGGCGCCGGGATTCCTTTTCATATCATCGGCGATGCCGTCCGGGCAAGAAAAGCATTGGACGCGATTGCGGAAGCGGCTGAGGTTGCAAGGAGGATATGAGCTGAGTTGGATTCGGGAGTTGGGCAGTACTTCTGACGGGTCCATTGATGCAGAGCTTGGTTCGTAATGTATGGGCATAACAGGCATAACGTTGCTTAAGAGCTGTCCGGAAAATCGGTTTGATTTTTTGGGCGGCTCTTTTTCATGGGGTTTTTTCCGTCTTTTTCGGGCTTGGCTATTGTTCCGGCTTTATGCAAGGGGATGCTGGCTTGGATAAAAGCGGGCGCGTGGTCTGTATGGTTCCGCTTGGAAGACAAATAGCAAAGTAAATTGCCCGTTTTGTGCTCAGTTGCCTGATCTGAGGACAAAACTCCGGGTGATTTAGCGCTTTTTGTCCTCAGTTGCTCACTCTGAAGACAAATCGATTAGAAAAATAACCTAATTTGTCCTCAGATGTTCACTCTGAAGACAAATCG
>CALKIU010000018.1 GCA_937995745.1 uncultured Bacillaceae bacterium
GGAATACATAAATGCCTTTTTCTTGTCCCCGGTGGCGTAATAGATAGGCACAGAAACCGCTATCCCCTCGGGAATATTATGAATGGCGATGGCAATGGCGATCACAAAACCGAGCGCAGGGTCTTGCAGAGCCGACACGAATGTGGCAATCCCTTCCGGAAAGTTATGAATGGCGATCGCAAGTGCGGTGAACACTCCCATTTTGAGCAATTGGGCATCGCGGACCGCGATACTTACAGAAGGGGGATTGGCCTTCATTTCCTCAACCTTTTTTAATTCATGGGGATTTCCATGTTCGGGAATAAATTTGTCTATCAAAGCAATTAACAGCATTCCCCCGAAAAATCCGGCCGCGGTCGCCCAGTAACCGGGAATTTCTCCCAATTCCGCGGTCAAAGTATCCTTTGCTTTAAAAAAGATTTCGATCATGGAGACGTATATCATCACTCCGGCTGAAAAACCCAAAGCAAAAGAGAGAAATTTCGTATTCGTCGTTTTAGCAAAAAAAGCTATAAAGCTTCCGATTCCGGTTGCGAGACCCGCCATTAAAGTCAGACCGAATGCCAGCAGCATATTTTCAGCCATTCATCCTACCACCTTTCTCTCTTTATCTTCATTCTCAGCCGTTTAATTCATACTTATTTGCATTTATATTTTTTTATATTAAATCTTTTGAAAAAATCATGTCAATGAAAGAATATGTGTATTGATCAAAAAAAGTTGGCCTCTGTAAACATTTTAATACTGATGAAACTTTTTGACAACTAATAAATAACAAACCGCTTGGCCATGATGAACTTGAAAACCGTGTCAGCGGCGATACAATCATCACCGTCGGGGCTGTCGCTCTCGGACTTGAAACCCGCCGGCTTTGGAAGATGAAACTCATGATATTGAAAAAGAAGAACCGGCCCTGGAAAAATCATCAAACAAGGAAGGGACCTCCCCTGCCTTGTTTGCTCCCGTGCGCAAACGGCCGGCTCAACCAGTATTTGTATTCATGATTTGAAAACCATCCGGACAAAATATAATTGGGCATCCTTATGCCCAATCTTTGCGGGAGTGATGTATCGTGGCCAGAAACAAACTTTTGGTACCCGAATCAAGCCGCGCGCTTGAACAAATGAAAGAAGAAATTGCCCAAGAGTTTGGAGTCCGGCTGGGTGCAGATACGACCGCGAGAGAAAACGGTTCCGTCGGGGGAGAAATGGTCAAACGCCTCATCCGCCTCGGCGAACGACAATTGAAAAAGCAAAAGTGACTGACGATAGCCGTTAGAAACAACAAAAAAGGCGACACCGGAACTCTGGCGAAATGCTGTTTCCGGTTGTCGCCCCAAAAACTAAGTTTCCTCTTCCTTTCTTCCGGCAGGAGGCTGATTCACGGCCTCACCTGCTTCTGTATCCCCGGCATTTCCTGCCGGATTTCTTTCTTCCGATTCATTGCCATTCGTTTCTCCGCGGTTTTCCCTGTCTATGTTCATCTCTTCTTGCTCTTCCGCGTTTTCATCTTCCGGTTGATTATTTTGGGATTGTTGATTTGCCCGTTGATTTTTCAATTCGAAATATTTGTCCATCACTCGTTTGCCGATTTTCATGTTGATACCGGAGCTCGTCCGGCCGGAATAGGCATGCGGCACAATGACCGCCATGGCCACTTCGGGGTTTTCATACGGTGCATAAGCCACAAGGCTCAAATTATATACTTTTACCCCGTTTACAGAATCCTCAGCCGTTCCCGTTTTGCCGGCAGGCCGGTACGGCGCTCCTGCAAACGTTCCTGCCCCGGTTCCGCCGGGCAGAAACACTTCGCGGAAGCCTTCCTGAACGGTCTTAATCCATTCGTCCTTTAATTCCACTTTATTTAAAATAGTCGGCTTGAATTCTTGGAAAACAGGTCCGAGTTGTCCCTCTTCAAGAACAGGCTCGCGAATCTCTTTCACCAGCCGGGGTTTTAAGCGGTATCCTCCGTTGGCAATCGTTGAAACGTACTGAGCCAGTTGCATCGTGGTGTACGTATCGTACTGCCCGAAGGAAAAGTCCAACAATTTACCTGAAGACTCGACTGCCGAAGGAGTGCCTTTATACCCTGTCGCTTCGTTCGGCAAATCGATCCCCGTCTGGACGCCGAGGCCAAATTGGGCAAAACTGTCCCGGAAAATATCCCAGGCTTTCGGATCCAGCTTTAAGGATTTGTTCGGCACATAATGGCCTTTTCCGATGCGGATGGCCGTTTCCATCATATAGACGTTGGAAGAAACTTTCAGCGCAGTGACCGGATTCAAATTGCCCAGTCCTGCCTTCCAAGAACTTTTTGGTTTTGTACCGGCGATAACGATCGGCCGGTCGTAAAAATACGTATTTCTGTCAATAACCCCTTCTTTAAAGCCGGTCAAAATGGTCGCGCCCTTAACTACAGACCCGGCGATATAGGCCTCCTGGATATTTCCGAGAGCATTGTCAATCATCGTGTATTTTCCCGTTTCCGAATCTTTGACGATTTGCTTGCCGGCCATCGTCAACACTTCGCCGGTATACGGGTCCATTAACACAACGAAAGCCCGGTCAAGGTATGCCGCTCCCGCCGAACCTTTCGCTGCCCGGAGCTCTTCTTCAATAATCTTTTCAACAGCCATTTGCAGCTCCATGTCAAGAGTCAAAACAAGGTCTTTGCCCCGCTGCCCTTCGGTAATCACTTCCGTTTCCAGCACGTTGCCGGCTTTGTCGGTGATATTTTTAACTTTTGATTTATGTCCGCTTAACACATCTTCATACTGGGCCTCGATGTAGCTTTTGCCGACCCGGTCGTTCCGGCTGTATCCCTTTGACAAGAAATAGTCAAGCTTGTCTTTCGGCAGCCCTTCTTCATTTGTCGAAACTCTGCCCAAAATACTGCTCAACGTCTTATTGTACGGATAAATCCGTTCCCAATCGGTCGTCGTATCCACACCGGGCAAATATTCCAAATTCTCGCTTACCGCGGCAAATTCTTCTTCCGTCACCCCTTCATTTTTGACAATGATCGGGGTCAGAGCATAACCGCTCGTAAATTTGGAATAAATGGCGCACACTTCGAGATCATGTTCCGTCAGTTCAGCCAATTCCTCGTCAGTAATCCGGTTGAGGGTAAGTTGATAAACCCGCTTATCAAAATCTTTTTGGCTGTCTTTAAATTGCTCGCGGATCTGATCCTCTTCTTCCTTGGATACTTTTGCTTTCGCTCTTTCCGGATTCATGAGGATCCAGTAATCTTTTTTGTCCCGTTCCCGGACTTTTGACGTATCCATATCAATTAACAGCGCGAGCCGCTCGGCCACTTCAAGCATTTCTTTCCGGCTGGCGCCGTAATTTGTATACGTGATCGCGTTTTTCGGTTTATTGTCAACCACAATGTTCCCATTGCGATCATATATTTTTCCCCGGGGAACGGAATAACTGACAGCCACATCGACCGTTCGTTCAACTTCCCGTCTGTAATCATCCCCTTTGACGATTTGCACTACGCCGAGGCGGAGAACCAGAACGGAAAACAACACGAATACACCGACAAACAGCAGATTCATTCTTACAGTAATGTGGGACTTTTTCTTCTTTTTTCCGCCTATCTTCTTTGACAACCTGCTGTTTCACCTCCTTCAGACAGCCTGACTATATAAATTTTATAATAAACCACTCTTGTATTCTATCACAAAATGTGTACAATCCTCCTTACTTCTTTTTGGAATCGATTATTGACTCGGCCGTACTTTTTGTAATATTTATTATTTTGGGAATAAAATAATAAATATGACGATTTGCTTAGAGGGGGCAGCCGAAAATGATCGCCTTTTATCCCCTGGGTGAAAATGCCGTTTTGGCCGAGTTCGGAACATCCATTAATGAAACCGTCCATAAAAAAGTCCGCGCGGCCGCAAGAATCCTTGATAACCATAAACAACAATGGATGATTGAATATATTCCGGCTTTCACAACGATTGCTGTCTACTATGATCCTATGAAATGCTACGCAGAAATAAAGGGCGGGAATCTTCTTCCCTATCAATTTGTTTGCCAAACTTTACAGACTCTTTGGAGCGGCCTGAATCCGGAAAAAATGTCGCAGTCACGGACCGTGGACATCCCCGTCTGCTACGGCGGAGAATTTGGTCCTGATCTGGCGTACGTTGCAAAAATCAACGGTTTGACGGAAGAAGAAGTGGTGCAAATTCATTCCTCCCGTGAATACGTTGTCTATATGATTGGTTTTTCTCCGGGATTTCCCTATCTGGGCGGCATGTCGGAAAAGATCGCCGCTCCCCGGAAGAAGACCCCGAGACTGGCCGTCCCGGCCCGTTCGGTCGGAATTGCCGGAATGCAGACCGGAATCTACCCCCTCGAATCACCGGGAGGCTGGCAAATCATCGGCCGGACGCCGCTGGAGCTTTTCCGTCCCCAAAAGAGCGAGCCCTCTTTATTGAAAGCGGGCGATCGGGTCCGCTTCAAACCTATCAGCGTGGAAGAGTATTTGAAATGGGAGGAAATTGAGGATGATGACGATTTTAGAACCCGGGCTTCAAACGACCATTCAGGACTTGGGCCGGTTCGGTTTCCAAAAATACGGCATCACCACGAGCGGAGCCGCGGATCCCTTTTCCCACCGCCTGGCCAACCTTCTCGCCGGAAATGACGAAACGATGCCGACCATGGAAATAACGATGTTCGGTCCGGCAGTAAAATTCCACAAACAAACGTTAATTTCCATTTGCGGCGCCGACTTGTCCGCAACGATTGACAATCAGCCGGTTCCCCTCTTTCGTCCCGTGCTTGTCAATGAAGGAAAAGAGTTGCATTTCACTGTGGCAAGAAAGGGGATGCGGGCCTATTTGGCGGTGGCCGGCGGTTTTCGTATTCCGAAAATTATGAACAGCCATTCTACTTCTTTGATAACGAAAATAGGCGGGGTTGGCGGCAGGACGCTGGAAGCCGGCGATGAACTGTTATTTAACCGCCCCGGGGCACTTTCCCGGAGCATCATCTCTGCCTTAAAACCCAAATTGAAAGGGCCTTTCGCCGCTGCCGGCTGGTCCGCCTGGCACTCTCCCTATGACAAAATCACCAAAACCCTCTATGTAAGGGTCGTTAAAGGACGGCATTTCGGGCTGTTTTCACCGGAAAGCCGCAACAGTTTTTTTCACAGCCCTTACATCGTCACAAGCCGCTCAGACCGGATGGGCTGCCGCCTGCAAGGGGAACCGCTCCGTTTAACGGAAAGACAAGAAATCATTTCCGAACCCGTAAACGACGGCACGATACAAGTTTCTTCCGACGGCAATCCCATCATCCTTCTCGCCGAAAGGCAGACGACGGGAGGATATCCGAAAATCGCCCAAGTGGCCGCAGTGGATATTCCTCTAATCGCCCAAGCGAAACCGGGCGACCGCATCCGTTTTGTGCCCGTTTCCCATGAAGAAGCGCAAAAGCTTTTTATAAGGCGGGAAGTGGCGCTGAGAGAAATCAAATGGGGAATTCGATTGAAATATTTAGATAAACAGGAGGATGTGCCTTGTATAAGGTGGATTTGAATTGCGATATGGGGGAAAGCTTCGGTTCTTACAAACTGGGGCATGATGAAAAGATCCTTGATTATATTACGTCGGCCAACATTGCGTGCGGATTTCACGCCGGCGACCCGACTACGATGAGAAAAACAGTGAGACTGGCCTTGGAAAAAAACGTCGGCATCGGCGCCCACCCGGGACTTCAGGACTTAGTGGGCTTTGGAAGAAGGGCGATGCAAATTTCGCCCCAGGAAGCTTATGATATTGTCGTCTATCAAATCGGAGCCTTGTATGCGTTTGTCAGATCGGAAGGTGGCAGGCTCCAGCACGTCAAACCGCACGGAGCGCTGTTTAATATGGCCGCCAAAGACCCGGCCTTGGCTGAAGCCATCGCGGAAGCCATTTACAAAGTGGATCCGGAACTGATTTTGTTCGGATTGTCCGGGGGAGAATTAATCAAAGCCGCAAAAAAGATCGGGCTGCGGGCCGCCAATGAGGTGTTTTCCGACCGCACTTATCAACTCGACGGGACGCTGACGGCGCGTACGGACAAAAACGCCCTCATCACCTGTCAGGAAACCGCCGCCCGCCAAGCCGTGCGGATGGTGAAAGAAGGCAAAGTCAAAACGGTGCAAGGCGTCGATATCCCGGTCAAGGCCGACACGATTTGCATCCATGGGGATGGGGAAAAAGCCCTGGATTTTGCACGTTATATAAAGGAAACTCTGTCTAAAGAAGGAATTGCGCTCACAAAAGTCAGCGAATTTATACTATAATAGGAATAAATACATATCATTTCACAAAGGAGCGCAAAATGAATCCTTACAAAATAGTATTTTTGGATATAGACGGAACCATCGTCACTGCCGACAACTCAATCCAGGAATCGACAAAAGAAGCCGTCCGGCAGTTGCAAAACAAAGGCATTGACGTTGTCCTGGCCACAGGACGGCCGCTTCATGAAATCTCTTATCTGGTGGAAGAACTGCATATTGATTCGATGATCGGTTATAACGGGGCATATGGCGTTTACAGAGGACAATGCATTTGGAAAAAACCGTTATCCGGGCCGTTTGTCGAACATTTTCTTCATATTGCCGGAGAGTACGGACATGATCTTGTTCTCTTTTCCAAGAACCGCAGTTTTTGGAACAGAATCGATTCCCCTCTTGCCGCCGAATTTATGGAGAAATTCCACATTCAAAAAAACGCGCCGTTAACGCAGCCCGCAAAAGACGAATTCCTTTCCGTCAATGTCATCACCACGGGGGAAAACGATTATAAACTGTATGAAGCCTTTGGCGGCGTCACACTTGCCCGGGTCAATATCGCCTTGCAGAAAATCAAATACTGCTATGATGTCGTCCGCAATGAAGCCAATAAAGGCAAAGCGGTAAAAGCTTTCCTTGAACATTTGGGAATACAAAAAGAGGAATCCGTCGCCTTTGGGGACGCAAAAAACGACATTGAAATGCTCAAAAATGTGGGAGAAAGTTTCGCCATGGGAAACGCCGACCCTGAACTGTTCCGCTACGCGAAACATAAAACAACGAGCGTGGAAGACTCCGGGGTATACAATGGTTTAAAATCTCTCGGATTGATAGGATAATTCTTTTTGCATCTGATTGCGAAAATCGTCTAAAAGCTCTGAACGAGATATCATCTGACAAAAATCCCGCCCGTTTCCCGGGCGGGATTTTTCTTAGCCCCTGATCTGGCCTTCGCCGTAAATATAAAATTTGCTGGATGTTAAAGCTTTCAGCCCCATCGGTCCTCTCGCATGAAGTTTTTGCGTGCTGATGCCGATTTCCGCGCCGTACCCGTATTCAAACCCGTCCGTAAACCGGGTCGATGCGTTAAGGTAAACAGCGGCGGCATCCACATTCAACAAGAATTTTTCCGCGTTTGTTTTATCTTCCGTGATGATCGCTTCCGAATGCTGCGTTCCGTATTTATTGATATGGTCAATCGCTTCATCCACATTGGCCACTGTTTTCACGGCCACTTTCAACGCCAAGTATTCCGTGTACCAATCTTCTTCGGTCGCTTCTTTCGCTTCCGGGAATATAGCGCGCACTTTTTCGTCTCCATAAATTTCCACATTGTGGTCAGCAAGTGCTTTTAATAAAGCGGCGCCGTGTTTTTCCAGCCATTTTTCATGGATAAGCAAGGTTTCAACGGCATTGCATACAGAAGGACGCTGCGTCTTGCCGTTGATGACCACTTTTTCCGCCATCTCCGGATTGGCCGTTTCATCGACAAACATATGGCAGTTTCCTGCCCCGGTCTCCAATACGGGAACTGTCGATTCGCGGACGACAAGGTCAATCAGTTTTTGTCCGCCCCGCGGAATCAGAACATCGAGGTATTCATTGAGACGGAACAGTTCTTGGGCCGTTTCGCGTCTTGTGTCTTCGATCAATTGCACGGCATCCAGAGGCACGGCCGTCCCCTCAAGGGCCCTGTGAATAACGTTCACCAAAGCGACATTTGAATAAATAGCCGAGGAGCTGCCTCTGAGAATGACGGCATTGCCCGTTTTCAGGCAAAGCGCGGCGGCGTCCACAGTCACGTTCGGCCTCGCTTCATAAATCATGCCGATGACGCCGAGAGGCACCCTTTTCTTCTCAATGAGGAGCCCGTTTTCTTTGCGGATGGACTCGAGAGTTTCCCCGATCGGATCTTCCAGTTTGATGATCTGTTCAATTCCGGCCGCCATATCTTCGATGCGCTTTTCATTGAGCATGATTCTGTCAAGAATGGCATCGGAAAGCCCGTTTTTCTTTCCGGCTTCCAAATCTTTCTTGTTTTCTTCCATAATATACTGTTTTTCTTTCAGCAGCTGATCGGCGATGCTTTGCAGAGCTTTGTTTTTCTCTTCCGTTGTCAATTTAACCAAAACACGGCTGGCGGCTTTGGCCTTTTGCCCTTTGACTCTTACTTCACTCATCATCGTTCGCTCCTTTTTATTTTATATTCGAACCCACCGGTCGCGGTGAATCACTTCAATAGTAGAAAAAACAGGATCATCACAAATTTCCTCGCTGCGTTTTCCCATCAATCTCTTAATATCTTCGGAAGAGTAGAGAACTTCTCCTTTTCCAATCAAACCGCTTTCGCCATAAACTTCGACGACGTCCCCTTTTTCGAACACGCCGCTGATTTTGTAGATCCCGGCGGGAAGAAGACTGCTGCCGTGATTTAAAAGAGCGTCCTCCGCCCCTTTATCCACATAAATTTTTCCGGAAACGGGCGAATGCAAATAAATCCATTGTTTCCTGCTCGTTACGGAAGGAAGCTTCTCTTTCCCTATATAAGTGCCGTCCCCTTGGCCTTCGAGAATTCTTAACAGTTTGTCCCTTCCTTTTCCTTGGCCGATAAAGACTTGCACTCCCAACGACAGCGCCGTCTTGGCGGCAATCAATTTCGATTTCATTCCGCCTGTTCCGACTTTTGAGCCGCTCCCGCCCGCTTTTTCGATCATTTCATCGGTAATTTCCTGCAAAAAATCATATCGCTTGGCTTTCGGGTTTTCACGGGGGTTGGAATCATAAAGACCGTTAATATCCGTCAATATAATCAGCATATCGGCATGTACCAATCCGCTCACAAGAGCCGACAACATGTCGTTATCTCCAAAAGTCAACTCTTCCACCGAAACTGTATCATTTTCGTTAATGATTGGTAACAGCCCCCGGGCCAAAAGCTCTTCAAGGGTTTGATAAGCATTGCGGTACCGTTCTTTGTCGGCAAAATCCGCCCTGGTCAGAAGAATTTGCGCCGGGAAAATATTATATTTGCTAAAGCCTTCCATATAAGATTGAATGAGGAGGCTCTGACCGACCGCTGCGGCTGCCTGTTTCCCCTTGATCGTCACCGGTCTCGACGGATAGCCCAATTTCCTGAAGCCGGCGGCGACCGCACCGGAGGAAACGAGTACCACTTCATGTCCTGCCTGTCTTAAAGCCGCCAAAGCATCAATATGGTCGTTAAATTTTTCTTCGTCGATTTCCCCCTTGGGATTGGTTAATGAACTACTGCCAATTTTGACGACAATTCGTGATTTTTCCACAGCCTTTGCCTCCCTGAAAAATTGCGGACATATCTATGAAACTTTTTTTTATTTTATTGAAAAAATGCTCGCTCTTACTATAGTTTATGACACATTCGGAAATTGAACAATGATTTGCGGGCCGGTTTCCGCCGAATAAAAAAGCCCTTTCCACCCTTATCAAGCAAGGACGAAAAGAGCATGGACTTCCGCGGTGCCCCCCGGCCGGATGCAAACGCATCTCTCTTCCGGTTTGCACCCGTATCGACGCGACGCTTTACAAGTGGATTACATTCCCGGCTGACGCACACTTTTGATACGGAAGTGATGCGTCCTGATCATCCTAAATGTTCAGCTGTTGGCAATCATTCTTGGAAACATCCGTTACCTGCGCGGCCGGTTCATATACAGCTAACCTTATTTTAAAATAAGCACATCCGCTGTTAAACAGAGTTTTATACATTATCTATATCTGGAAGTAATTTGTCAAGAATATTATTGAAAAAAATGAGGGCCGGCGGCCGTCGGGATAACGCTTCCAATACCTTCATCGGGACAACTGTTTTTCTTCCTTTGTTTCCTCTTCCGGTTTCTCCGGTTCTTCCGCCAAAGGAAAAGTGATTTCAAAAGTTGTCCCCGTCCCTTCTTTGCTGTGTACTTCAAGCCTTCCCTCCATCTCTTTAATGATGTGCAGGCTCACCATCAAGCCGAGACCGGTCCCTTTTTCTTTCGTGGAATAAAAAGGCAGTCCCAGGTTTTCAATTTGCTCTTCATTCATTCCTTCCCCGTTGTCGGAAACGTAAATGATTGCTTCTTTTGCTGTCTTAATGGCGGTAACGACGATTTTTCCCGAATCGGAAATGGCTTCAATGCCGTTTTTGATTAAGTTTATTAAAAGTTGCCGGAACCGCCCCGAATGGCCGTTGATGTAAATTTCATCTTTGTAATTAAACGTTATTTCCACGTTTCTTAGATTGGCATAGGAGGTGAGAGCATTAATCGAACGCCTGATTTCGTTGATCACATTCACTTTTTGGCGGCCCTTCATGTTTGTCTCCCGGCCCAAAGACAGGTAATCATTGATGATGGAATTGGCTCTGTCCAACTCTTCCAGACAAATGGAAATATATTGCTTTTGATCTTTAGTCAAGTTATCCGAATTTGACAGCAACTGAATAAATCCTCGCACACTTGTCATCGGATTGCGGATTTCGTGGGCCACGCTGGCCGCCAGCTGCCCGACAACATTCAGTTTTTCCGTTTTTTGTATATCTTGGACCAACTGCAGCTTTTCCCGGTGCAATTCTATTAAAAACACCACCAGCCAAGTGACCACGCCGCTTTCCAAAATGAACAAGATTCCGGTGAGAATGAGCGCAGGGTTAATAGTTAAATCGAGTAAAAACAACCCTATTAAAAGCATAAAGAAGGAAACTCCGAAAACAAAAGACGATGAGACCCAAATCTTTTTTCCTGTTTTCCAATTCGGATACGACTGAATAAATAATTGAATTAAAGCGGTCATAATGATGAGCACGATAAAGGAGGGAACCATCCCCCATCCGCCCAAAAGAAGGCGGACTAAAAGATAGAAGAAGGTGACGGTCAAACCGGCCATGTTCCCCCCGTACATGTAAGCGAAATAAACGGGGATCATGCGCAAATCAAGAATGACGCCTTCATCAATTTTAATGGCAAAGATTTGCACAAGGCCGGTCGTAATCATCAAAATAAGCGTAAAAATCAATTTTCTTTTGTTCTTGTTTGCTTGATCATTAAAAAGTGCTATATAAAGCACCATGGGAAATAAAACCATCAGTGCCTGCAGCAAAATATGCTCTATATTAACATGCATTCGTCCTGTACCCTCAATCTTCCGAATCTTAATATTCCCAATCAGCGTAAAGAATGGAATATTTCGACTTTTGAGTCAAAACCCTTATACATAATCTTACCTTTTTTTTCACGGTTTCACAATATTTTAAAAGTCCTCATAAGAAAGACTATTTTTATTGTATAAGATTTTGATATATTTAAATTACGGTTTATTTTTGAGATTTAAAGGAGGCAGATATTTTGACAGCTTCTGGGAATATTATACGGGGCAGGCTGAAAGACCTATTGAAAAAAGGAGAGCCGGCCGGATTCCGGAAAATAAGAAAAAACAGCTATTTGCGAAGATTGATGATGGCGGTTCTGTTCATCATCTTTGTTCTCTTTCCGGCGAAAGCGTTTGCTTCCGGACAGGACGAATTACAACTGAATGAAACATATACAGCTGAACTCGTTGAGTGCATAGACGGAGATTCGGCCCAATTTAAAATAGGAGAAAATGTCTATAAAACGCGCTTCCTGTACATAGAAACCCCCGACAGCACGTTTAGAAAAGAGCCCATGGGGGAAGAAGCCGCTGAATTCGCATGCACAAAACTGCAAAAAGGGAAAGAGATTCTTTTGGAAACAGACGGAGACAAGCTTTTTGACGACCGTGGCCGCCTGCTGGCATGGGTATGGGTGGACGGAAAACTACTGCAGGAAGAACTGGCCGGGGCTGGTTTCGTAAGAGTGCTTCTTGATTACGGGGATTACAAATATGAGGAACAGGTTCACAAAGCGTTGCAAGAAGCGAAAAAAGAGAAACTTGGCCTGTACGGCGAACTGAACAAAGGCGCGATTAAACTCCTCATTTTCACGGCATCCGTCTTCGTCATTGCCATTCTCGGCGTATTCGTTTCCAAGCGGTTCAAATAAAGACGGGAAGGGCAGGGCTCATTGACGGGCCCTGCCTCTGTCTGTTTTTATCTGCTTGCCGCTCGGGCAGCCAGATTTTTCAGAACGACATCATCCATCGGCGGATTATGAAGACCGGCCCTGACATCGCGGTAATATCTTTGCAGCGGGCATTTCATGGACAAACTTCCGGCACCGACCACCCTCATGGCAATATCGACAATTTTTACAGAAGCGTTGACAACACTTGTTTTCGCAGCCGCCAGTTCCGGACCCAACTCCTTCCGTCCTTCCTTGCCGGAAGCATCCCACAGTTTCGCGACGGAATGGAGGAAATGCTTGGATTGCATGTAGAGCAATTCCATTTGCCCGATCTTTCTTTGCACTTCCGGGAGTTGAATAATGGTCCCTTCTATGCTGTTCGGCGCATACTGTTTGGCAAACTCCACCGCGTAGCTTTTTGCCGCAGAAGCAATTCCCAAATAACATGCGGGCACATGAAGAAGGCCTCCGTTCGGGGCTTTTTTCCCGGGCACAAACTTTTCCACCAATGCCTCTTCGCCCAAGCGGACATTTTCAAGGACAAGGTCATGGCTGCCGGTTCCGCGCATCGCAATGCTGTCCCATGTCTCTTCGACCATAACCCCGCTTGTCATCCGCGGAATTAAGAAATTCCCTATTTCTCCCGTTTCGTCAATGGAGGCGCTGACAATAAAATAATCCAACATGGGAGCCAATGTCGTAAAAATTTTCCGTCCGTTGATGAGCCAGCCTCCGGATTCTCTTTTTGCGGTCGTTACCGGCCGGCCTCCTCTTGTCGGGCTGCCCGTTTCCCGTTCACTGGCGGCATTATTGAGCAGCGCCCCCGAATGTATTTCATTCGCTATTCTTTCCATCATCCCGGCGGGCCAAGTTCTTTTTTCGAAGATTTGATACACCACGCACATGTGCCAACCAACGGACAAAGCGGTCGAACCGTCGCCTGAAGCCATAATCTCTTGTAGACGTACAAATTCGTACAGTGATATCTCTTTTCCGCCGAAATCTTTCGGAATCATCAATGTTGTATATCCGGAATCGACCAACTCCCTGATGTTGTCATATGGAAACGCCCCTTTTTCATCAACTTCTTGTGCCCTTTTATAAAAGCGGGAGGCAAAATGTTCCATCAACTCCAACCGTTCTTCCATTGAACCGGCTTCCAAAAAATTCATTACCTTCATCCCCTTTAAAAAGCCTCTTCTTTTACTTCGTACACTTTCCAAGTGACAACAAACGGATTGCCTGACAATAAAAATTTTCAAGCGGGACAACTTGCCGCAGACCGCGGCGCCGTTTCGGAAGTCCGAAAAATAACCAATTTTTTGGCAACTTGTCCAGTCACAATCGCGCAATTTCTCATAAGAATATATTAAAACAAATCCTCTTAAAAAACTTCATAAAGAAGGTGATAGCAGCCGTTCACTTGCAAAATCCAAAGGAAGTTCCGCGTAAAAATGTTGTCGTTGTTGGGTCTGTGGATTAAGCAAATTTTAACAATAACTTCGCCGCTTCACCGGTTTGCTTCACCTCGGCGCCTGAACAGGCGCTTTTTTGTTGGTTAACACTCGGTACCACTCACGGGTGTCCATGTTATGTCGGCGCACGGAAGCCGCCGGTTCCTTTATTTTGCGGCTTCAAAAAGTATTTTGAACAACCGAAAATGAACAGGCGGAGGACCTTCCCTCCGCCTTTATCACTGATTTTCCGTGTATTCATAAATGTTTTGCGGCAGCGGTGCCCGC
>CALKIU010000019.1 GCA_937995745.1 uncultured Bacillaceae bacterium
CTCTGAGGACAAACTCACATGTTTTTTCAACGGTTTTGTCCCTAGATAACCGGTCTGAGGACAAAACGAAGCGGTTTTATTCTACATTTGTCTTCAGATGGCCACTCTGAGGACAAACTCACATGCTTTTTCAACGGTTTTGTCTTTAGATCACCGAACGGAGGACAAACCAAATGATTTTTTCAACGTTTTGTCTTTAGAAAGAGTTTGTTCGTACGAATTACACCCTGCCTTTTCTAAATATTTCCTCCGTATGAGGTTAAAACTAGACAACCATTGAACATATGAAAATCCCCAACAAAAAAGAGCATCCAAAAATCATTGCGATGTTCCGGATAACTCTTTCGATATTCCTATAAATATTTTATGAAAACAAAAGAAGGAAAAAAATCGGGTACGCGGTCTCCATGACTGCTCCATGGGGACAGACCGGGGACAAAATCATGGTTCAATGTCCTCATGGCCGTTTTTTTAAAACAAGACAAAAAAAGAATCACGGTCTTTTGCCCAATTAAACCACAAAAACCAAAAAAAACAGAGCCCATTGGCTCTGCCGTATCTTAAAAAAATCAATTTTTTCCGAATTCCCGGTAAGCGCCGTGCCGGACGGGTCCGACAAATTCATTCAGTTTAAAACCGTGGCGGACGGCGGCTGTAATAAATTCTTTGGCCACTTCCACCGCTTCAGGAACGGATTTTCCTTTCGCCAATTCAGCCGTGATTGCGGATGAATACGTGCACCCGGCCCCATGAACATATGTAGTCGCAAATTTTTCGCTTTCATACAGTTTGAATTCTTTTCCGTCATACAACAGATCGATTGCTTTGTCGCCGGCCAGCTGGCTTCCGCCTTTAATCAAGACATACTTGCATCCCAACTCATGAATTTTTGCCGCCGCTTCTTTCATTTCATCCAGCGTTTGAATCGGCTTCACCCGGGCCAGCTGCGACGCTTCAAACAAATTGGGCGTCACCACGGTCGCCAGAGGCACCAATACTTCACGGAGCGAATCGGCCGTATCCGGATTTAACACTTCATTTTCCCCTTTGCACACTAAAACGGGGTCGATGACAACTTTGTCCAAGCCGTGATCGGTGATCGTCTTTGCGGCAATTTCAACCAATTCCGGCGTACCGAGCATCCCTGTTTTCATGGCATCGACGCCTATCGACATGACTGTTTCCAACTGGGCTTTTAATACGTCGGCGGGGATGGGGTAAACGGTGTGGTGCCAGTCTTTCGGATCCATTGTGACAATGGTTGTCAGGACTGTCATCCCGTATACTCCGAGTTCCTGGAACGTTTTCAGGTCGGCTTCGATGCCTGCGCCGCCGCTTGTATCCGATCCGGCGATGGTTAGTGCTTTTTTCATTGACATGGCAAATTGTCCTCCCAAAAGTTTTTGACCTTATTTTATACCAATCATTTTTTGAACACAACAAACGGGATCATGGGGTTTGAGTCAAGTAATTATGGGCATATTTTTCTTACACCAGATTGTAAGCGC
>CALKIU010000020.1 GCA_937995745.1 uncultured Bacillaceae bacterium
TGAAGTTTTCTGACTATTTATACAAATGGGACAAGGTTCCTGTCCCCCTGTCCCATTATTACGGGACTTCCTTTTAATAAAGGGCCGAATTATGGTAAAATATGTTAATAATAGACGGAAAAGATGTGAAGGGAGGATTGTGAATATCAGCTAAGAATTTTCAAACTGAAATAAATTATCAGAATAGTGGTTCGATTCACTGACCGCTTTTTACAAAGACAAGCATTCAACTACGAACAAAGGGAAAGGGGATGTCAACATGGTCAAATGTATGGCCGTAATCGGTGCCGGCACGATGGGAAGGGGCATCGCCTACACGGCTGCTGTTTCCGGATTTAACGTCGCCCTGCAAGATATATCCGAAGAGGCTCTTAAACGGGCCAAAGACTATATTGAGGGCTTGGCGGAAAAGAGTGCCGAAAAAGGCTATATCACAGCAGAGCAGCGGGAGCGGGTATTCAACAATCTGACTTACACAACAGAAATTGAAGAAGCAGCCGCTGAAGCGGACTTGGCTATTGAAGCCGTATTGGAAATCATGGATTTGAAAATCAATATTTTTAAACAACTCGATGAATTGACGCCTCCCCACGCCATTTTGGCGACAAATACCTCGACGATGAGTCCGACAGAAATGGCCGCAGCCACCAAAAGGCCGGAACAATGCGCGGCGATGCACTTTTTCAATCCGGTGCACCGCATGAAATTAATTGAAATCATCCGCGGCTTGGATACGTCTGATGAGACCGTCCAAATCATCAAAGAAACCGCAGAAAAGATGGGCAAAGAAACGGTGGAAGTCAACGAATTCCCCGGGTTTGTCACGAGCCGCATCAACTGCTTAATTGGAAACGAAGCGATGAATATGTTGATGGAAGGCGTTGCTTCGGCGGAAGACATCGACAAAGCGATCAAATTGGGCTTGAACCATCCAATGGGTCCGCTTGAGCTTGCCGATTTGGTCGGTTTGGATACCCGCCTCAGAAACATGGAGTATTTACATAAACATTTGGGCGAAAAATACCGTCCCTCCCCGATTCTGGTGAAATATGTAAAAGCGGGCCGTCTTGGCAGAAAATCGGGACGGGGTTTTTATGAATATACGGAAAACGTTTAAGTTTCACTGGACGGCCCTGACCCGGACAAAACCGGGAATTTCAGCATAAATTAAGCAAAAGATGGGCGTGAATACTGTTTCTTTGATGATTTGCTAAAAGCGGACAGCCTGCCAAGCATGTCCGCTTTCTTTCCATTTTCATTAAGTATATTTTCCGTTTGCCTAAGGGACAAGAACCATGTCAAATTTCCCTAAGGTGAATTCCTTGTTGTTCTTCCATTAATTGCCGGGACAAAAAACCTGTC